>JAWSVD010000087.1:0-61412 GCA_033852095.1 Granulosicoccaceae bacterium
TTATGAGTTTATGGATGGGCACGAATTAGCCACTCGCTCCACTAAATCAACAATAAGCGCCAATGTGTTTACTTGAGATGATTCATCATCGTATAAATTAAAATCACCAACAAACCTCAAAAAATCTGTTTTACAGTGCTCAATCGAACTAAATCTCACGTTTTTTTCTTGTGCGAATATTTTAATAATAGTTTCCCATGGAACACCACAAAAACTGCCATTTCCATAAATCATAATAGCAATATCATTTTCTGGAGAAAGAGAAAATATTTTGTTGGACGTTTTCCAAACCCTTGGCTTTCCCTTTCTACCTGCAGAACCAATAGTAATTGCTGAATCTGCCGCAAGAACAATCGCACTTTTATTTATTATTGCTATTTCAGCAGTCATTTCTATAACCCACGGCGGCTAGCCTCATTTATAAATCTTTAGAATTCTGACAATCAGGAATCTAGCCACTTTATCAAACTGTCTAAATCGCCGTCAGGAAGTTTACGCTTCCATCGATGTTCGCGGCTGCGACCAAATAGAGACCAGCACCGAAGGCATGCACACCCTGACGTACATTCGCAATGTTTGCGCCCACCACTCCAGAATCTGGAATCGCGACTTAGCAATAAGCTGCCAAGCTCCTCGTAACAAGCACTGACAAGAACCGTATACCCCGACTAACAAAAGAACTTTCTTTGTGATTCTCGCGATCAAACACTTGCTCACCGCGCTCGATGCTAATTTTGGCTGGAAAGGCGACACTGAAAAATTGCTAAGTCAGTTTGCAACATCATCAGATAGGCTTTTGGCCATGGGCATGAATGCCGACTGGAACTCACATCCACTCTTGACACAAGCTCGTCTTGAAAAACCAGTTTGATTGACAGCCCTGCGGCCAGCTCTCCTGTCAATCGCAGCGCTACCCTTGACTTAATATCGTCGTAAAATACCGCTCGCCCAATCTCTGGGCACCATTTTCCATCTCGCAAGACCCCCTCGCACGACCTTACTGCAATCAAACATAAGCTTTTGATTTTGCAGAACAACACCCTAAGTTCAAACCGATTTCAACCCCTTCTGCTGCGAATAATTCAATAATTATCCGATACAGCATCGCTGTAACTTGACAATATAGATGAATAATAATTCACTTATACGTACCATAATTGGTGCACACCCAATCTGAGCCCCACAAAATCCATGATAAGCGACCAAGCCAAGGACAGGCCTGGCGCCGGCGAGGCCAAAGATTTTTCCGCCAACTCAAGCGCCATACACCTTGAGATAGACGGAACAATGAAATTGAGCCACTACCCGATGCCGCGCAAGCAGGACAGCGATATAAGCATCGTCGGCAATACTGTAGTTGCGCCCGCGGGCAATACTGCCGAGGCTGGACTGCGCCATATAATCAGGCTGCAGCATCAGGCCCTCTCCCAGCAGAGCATTCGCATCCAACAACAAAGAACGCTAATTTTTCGACTGAACATGCTGGTCAACAAGCTCAAGCAGCAATCTTTCGTCTTAAACGAAAAGCGGCCATCCGCCAGATTTCGCTGGCTGGACGCCTTGCTGCGCCCGCACAACCAGACCCAAGGCAGCGCCTCACCGTCGGACTAGGTCGTACTCGCTTCAATGCTGTCGATAAAATCCAACAAGTGCGCCATGGCTTGCAGACGAAACACATCAGCCTCCATGAGCAGCTCGTGCTCGGCGCCCTCGATCAAGAGCGCGTCAACGCGCCTGTCACTGCAGGCCTGCAGGCGCTCTACAAAAGCCCGCTGACCGCCGCGCCGAACAATACGGTCCGCCCCCGACATCAACACCGTCACCGGCACCTCAATCTTCGCGACGTCGCTCAAGATGGCCTGCATGGCCGCAAAGGCCTGCAGCAACCAATGACGGGTAGGCGCACCCAGTTGAATCTCGGATTGTGTTTCATAACAGCGATTGAATCGCTCAAATCTGAGCTCGCTCGAAGTCAGTTTATTCAGACCCTTTTCGTCAGAAAACCCCGAGCCCTGATAACCTCCACCCCCAGGAACATAAGCCGCCTCACGCCCCAGGGGTCGCAGCAATGCCTCTAGGCCAGCGAGCAGCGGCTGCACCAACGCTTGCGGCGCCCCGGTATTGATCTCCAGCATGGGTGATAACAGTGCCGCTGCTGCGAACTCTCCTGGATACAACTGCAAATGACGCGCGACGATCGCACCGCCCATCGAATGCCCGATCGCCAC
Organism: Granulosicoccaceae bacterium; assembly: GCA_033852095.1. Taxonomy (GTDB): domain Bacteria; phylum Pseudomonadota; class Gammaproteobacteria; order CALCKW01; family CALCKW01; genus CALCKW01. The sequence continues at coordinate 2,229 of JAWSVD010000087.1, forward strand.
CGGCGCCAGCAACTCCCGCGGCCGTACCACCTCATCGAGAAACTGCTGCAAATCCAGCACGTAGTCTTCAAAGCGCTCAACGTGCCCCTTGTGCGCATCGGCCAACCAGCGACCCGACAAACCCTGCCCCCGGTGGTCGAGCAGGTAGACGGCGTAACCCTGGCGACACAGATCGAACACCACCTCATCGTACTTGTGCAGGAACTCGGTGCGCCCCGGCGCGATCACCAGCGCTCGCTCATGGCGCTGCTCGGGCGCAACGTAGGCGTAGGCGATGGACACCCCCGCCACCCCAGCGAACACTCCCTCACTGCGCTTCGCCCACAACTGATCTATCTGCGGCCTCAGCTCATTCCAATTGTCTTCGGTTGAAAACCCACTCGGATTATTCAAAACTGCCTCACATGCAATTAACAGATTGTTTTTATTAGACAAAAACCACAATAGACAGAGCCTATACAGCAACTGCTGGCACAACACCGCTGCCACAACCGGCCATCTGTCGGCTCTTTAATGACCAGTCTATTGGTAATTCTCTGGCCGGTGGGCGACAATCGCGTCGGATTTAGTTTAAAAAAATCTCTGAGGAGAAACCATGAGCGCGCAAGGCGAACAACGCCCAGTCACCATCGCTACCCTAAAAGCCATGAAAAAACGTGGTGAGCGATTTTCCAGTCTGACAGCCTACGACGCCTCCTTTGCGGGCGTGCTAGACCGCGCTGGTATCGACGTCGTCCTGGTCGGCGATTCGGTGGGCATGGTAGTTCAAGGCGTTGAAACCACCATCCCCGTGACCATGGACGAAATCATCTACCACAGTAAAATAGTGGACCGCGGTATGCACCGCCCGCTGCTGATGGTGGACATGCCCTTCATGAGTTATGCCACACCGGAGAGCTGCCTGAGCAACGCCGCGCGGCTGATGAAAGAAGGCGGCGCCCAGGTGGTGAAGCTGGAGTGGGGCGAACTGCAGCTGGGCATGGTGCAGCGCCTCAGCGAGTGCGGCATCCCCGTCTGCGCACACCTGGGGCTAACCCCCCAAGCCGTGCACAAGATCGGTGGCTACCGCGTCCAGGGACGCGACGAAGAGACCGCAGACAAGCTGCGCAAGGACGCGCTCACCCTCGAAGAAGCGGGCGCCGACATGCTGCTGCTCGAGTGCGTGCCCATGGCATTGGCCAAAGAGATAACGCAGGCGGCTAAAATTCCTGTTATTGGCATCGGCGCTGGCCCCGACACCGACGGCCAGATACTGGTGCTTTACGACATCCTCGACATCGCACCGGGCAAGCGCACGCGATTCTCTCGCAATTTCATGGAAGACAACAATTCGATCGAGGACGCCGTGCGCGAATTTGACACTAGCGTCAAGGATGGCAGCTTCCCCACCGCCGAGCACTCCTTCGAATAGAGCCCTCCCATGATCCGTGTCGACAGCATTGAGGCGCTGCGTGAAGTGCGCCTCCAGTGGCGCCTGGAGCGCCTGCGCATTGGCTTTGTGCCTACCATGGGCAACTTGCACGACGGTCACCTGTCGCTGCTCAACAAAGCCCGAGAGCAATCCGATAAGACCATCTGCAGCATCTACCTCAACCCGCTTCAGTTCGATCGCCCCGGCGACTTGGAGAGCTACCCGCGCACTTTGGAAGACGACCTCGCCAAACTCGAGGAGATAGGCGCCGACCTGGTGTTCTGCCCCACGGACGCGCACATCTACCCGCGCGGCATGGAACACGCCACCACCGTCGACGTGCCCGGCATCACCAACGTGCTCGACGGGGCCCACCGGCCCGGCCATTTCGTGGGGGTTGCGACCGTAGTCTGCAAGCTGCTCAACATGGTGCAGCCGCACCTCGCGGTGTTTGGCGAAAAAGACTACCAGCAGCTGCTGGTGGTGCGCCGCATGACGGCGGACCTGAACATACCGGTCGAGATAGTCGGTGCGCCCACCGCGCGCGCGAGCAGCGGCCTGGCCATGAGCTCACGCAACAATTACCTCAGCGCCGAACAACGCCAGCACGGCGCCTGGCTGTACAAGCTGCTGCGCGAGGGCGCCGAGCAACTGCACTCTGGCGCGCGCGATTTCAGGGCCATCGAAGCCAGCTACAGCGAGCGCCTCGGGGCCCTCGGCTTTGGGCCCGACTACTACAGCATCCGGCGCATCTTTGACCTGGAACCGGCCCGCGAAGACGACGACATAAAGGACCTGATCATACTGGTCGCGGCGCAGTGCGGCAGCGCGCGGCTGATCGACAATCTGGCCCTGGCTCAGTACGACACTGCTGACTGAAACACTCGCTTGGCTTATCATGGCGAGCGAGCATTGATTCCACGCCCACCAACCAAGCATCAAGGGACTAACTCATGGCCAAAATAATCATCAGCACAGACCGGGCTCCCAGCGCGATCGGCGCCTACTCTCAAGCCGTGCGCGTGGAGAACACCGTCTACATCAGCGGCCAGATCCCCCTCGACCCGGACACCATGGAAGTCGTCGAAGGTGACTTCAGCGCCCAGACCAGACGCGTCTTTGAAAACTTCAAAGCCATCTGCGAAGCTGCCGGTGGCGATCTGTCCCAGGTGGTAAAAATGAGCATCTTCCTCACTGACCTGAGCAACTTCGCCCAGGTCAACGAAGTGATGGCGGAATTCATGCCCGAGCCCTTCCCCGCGCGCGCAGCCGTTGAAGTGTCCGCCCTGCCCAAAGGCGTCACCGTAGAGATCGAAGGCGTCCTCGTACTCGCGGACTGACAGCAGCGCATAATACAAGCACGGGGTCGCAGCTCAGCCCCCTCGCTCTTCGCGTCACCCACCCAAGGGAAACCCCGTGCCCACCGCACCCCCTACGCCACTGCACAACACAGCGATCAGCACCCTGCGCGGTGTAGGCCCGGCGCTGGCCAAAAAACTGGCCGCCATCGACATACTCACCGTGCAGGACATGCTCTTCCACCTGCCGTCGCGCTACCAAGACCGCACTCAGATCATCACCATCGCCGAACTGGTACAGGGCCAACAGGCACTGATCGAAGGCCATGTGCGAGGCGCCAGGGTTGCGTTCGGACGGCGAAGATCGCTAATAGTGACGCTGGAAGACGACTCCGCCCGGCCGATCACGCTGCGCTTTTTTCACTTCAACGCGGCGCAGAAGAACAACCTGCAAGCGGGCGCGCGCATCCGCTGTTACGCTGAAGTCAGGCGCGGCCAGCAGGGCTTCGAGATGGTGCACCCCGAATACCACGTGCTCAAAGATGAATTCGACGAGCCCGAGGATTCGCTGACCCCCATCTACCCCACCACCGAGGGCCTGCACCAACTGAGCCTGCGCAAGCTCACTGACCAAGCGCTGGCGCTGCTGGCCAAGGGCGCGGCCGTGCACGACCTGCTGCCCACGGAGCTGCTGCAAGACACCGCCCTGCCCACGCTGGCGGAGGCGCTGCAGACACTGCACCGCCCACCCAGCAGCGAAGCCATCGAGGCGCTGACAAACGGCGAGCACCCGGCCAGGGCCAGACTTGCTTTTGAAGAGCTGATGGCGCACCGTCTCGGCATGCTGCAGCTGCGCGATCAAAACCGCAAACTCAAGGCAAAAGCCCTGCGCAGCGACGGCGCTCTGCGCCAAAAGTTTCTGGGCCAGCTGCCCTTCCAAATGACCGGTGCACAGCAACGCGTGACCGCCGAGATCATCGCCGACATGGACTCCAACCACCCCATGCTGCGATTGGTGCAGGGTGATGTGGGCAGCGGCAAGACGGTTGTCGCCGCAGCGGCCGCAGCCGAGGCCGTGGCCGCTGGGGTACAAGTCGCGCTGATGGCGCCCACCGAGATACTGGCCGAACAACACTACCGGGGATTTTGCGAGTGGTTCGAACCGCTCGGAGTGCAGGTGGGCTGGCTCTCCGGTCGACTCAACGCCAAGCAGCGGCGCGAGTCACAAGAGCTGATAGCAAGCGGCCAGGCGCGCATCGCCATCGGCACCCACGCCCTGTTTCAAGCGGACGCGCAGTTCGCTGAGCTGGGACTGGTGGTTATCGACGAACAACACCGCTTCGGCGTGGATCAACGCAAGGCCCTGCGCGACAAGGGCATGCACGGGCTGATGCCACACCAGCTGGTGATGACCGCCACCCCCATTCCTCGCACACTCGCCATGACCACTTGCGCGGACCTGGACTACTCAGCCATCGACGAGCTGCCACCCGGCCGCAAACCCATCACCACGGTGGCGATCACGGACAAGCGCCGCGCGGAGGTGGTTGAGCGCGTGGCGGCCGCCATCGCCGAAGGCCGCCAGGTCTATTGGGTCTGCACCCTCATCGACGAATCTGAGACTCTCTCCGCGCAAGCCGCCAGTGACACCGCCAACGCACTGTCCGAGGCCCTGCCCGATGTCAGTGTGGCGCTGGTGCACGGGCGCCTCAAGGGCGCGCAGAAAGACCAGGTGATGAGTCACTTCAAGGCCGGAGAGGTGGATCTGCTGGTCGCCACCACGGTGATCGAGGTGGGCGTAGACGTGCCCAACGCCTCGCTGATGATCATCGAGAATCCGGAGCGCCTGGGCTTATCCCAGCTGCACCAGTTGCGCGGTCGCGTCGGCCGCGGGGAAGTGGCCAGCACCTGCGTGCTGCTCTACCACGCACCATTAGGACACGACTCGCGCGAGCGACTGGCCGCCATGCGCGAAACCCAGGACGGGTTTTTACTGGCGGAGAAAGATTTAGAACTGCGCGGCGGCGGCGAAGTGTTCGGCACCCGGCAGACGGGGCTGGTGGGCATGCGTATCGCGGATCTGGTGCGGGATCGGGCACTGATGCCCGGGGTGATCAAGGCGAGCACCAAAATTCGCAGCGACTACCCCGAACACGCCAACGCGCTGGTGCTGCGCTGGCTAGGCTCGCGCGCCGAGGGTTACGGGTCGGTGTAAGAGCCGCCCGCTTTTTCTGTCTCCACACGGGCCACTGGCGGCTCGCTGCTCGACAAAGCGGCACTGCGCTGCAACGGGCCCTGCGCCACATCGATATCGATCTGCTGCCCGCGTGTGCGTGGCTTGAAGGTGATCAGCGAATTGGCCACGTAATTAAAAACAAACACCACCAAAATCGCACAAGCAGCCGCGAGCAAGTAATGCAGGTGGAAATCGAGCCGGCCATGCTCATAGACAAATCGGTTGATCAACAAACCCACCACCGCGAAGCCGATAAACAAGGGCATTTGCTCGGCGTGGCTGCGCGCATGGCGCCTGAAGGTCACGTGGCGCTGAAAGTTGTAGTTGATGCAGACACCCACCACAAAGCCCAGTGTGTTCGCCGTATTGACACCCGCACCCGCCAGCTCCACAGCCGCGGCCACGATCAGCAGGTGCGTGCCCGCAGCCAGGCAACCACCGATGACGTAACAAATAAACGAACGCTTCAGTAAGCGGGCGATCGGTTGCGGCAATTTATCTACCACACGCTGCAGATCGTCGAAAGTCATTCCACACAAGACCAATTGAAAAAGGGCTACCCCTATTCATCGGTGAGTAGGGAAAAAACGAGAGCGAATAATTCGCCACAAGGCTTCAAATAGCCATTTGAGGCAGACGCAATAATCCGATTAGTTTGTCACAAATTTGACGACAAATTGATTACCGCTCACATTAAAAGTCGACTTTTTTTTTGCCGTGGAAGCCAAACCACCAACCCATCAGCAAACCCGCTACGCCGCCGTAGAGATGCGACTGCACCACCACACTGCCGCCGGCCGCCCACTCGGAGCCCGGCATCGGGCCAGTGAACTGCTCGTACAGCAGCTTGATCACCACCAACACCAGCAGCGGCCAGCCCGTGCGCGGATAGCGCTGGATTTCCACACACGCCCCCGCCAGCAACAAGCCGTGCAACACGCCGCTGAGGCCCACATACCAACGCAATTCCGGCACCAGAAGGTAGAGACCCACACCCACGGCCAGAGCACAAACCAACAAAATAACCGCCCACTGCACGGCGCTGAAATAGGGCCACACCAAAGCGGCCACCAAAGCGAAACCCGCTGCATTCAACAGCAGATGATTCAGGCCCAAGTGCACCAGATTACCGCTCAGCAATCGCCAGATCTCGCCGTTTTCAATCGCGACCCGGTCGTACTGCAGCAACTCGGTCAGGCCAGTGAACTCCAACGACACCGACAACGCGATAAGCAACAGCGGAAATAGGTAGTGTTTCAATAACAATCCATTCACTCGATCAATGACAAACAAAGCAGCCCTGCACGTCTCTAGAACAGGGAACAATTGGGCGCCTCAGCGGGTCTCACACTGACCCCGGCCGCGCTGTCGCCTAAAAAAAAACAAAGACTTAAGCTCAAACGACTAGTCTAATGAACCCATAAGGGCTAAAAGCAATCTCGCTAACAGCCGAGGAATTCAGCTGACCTGCGATCCGCCGACAACGCTGTGGCGGCCAAGGCCCCTACAGCACTATCGATAACGGTGAAGCTGACACCTCAACTGCTAAGATTAGCCAATTACATAGATTATGTTCGGAGAAAACATGAACACAGGTACATCACACTCGGGAAAACAGTCGGGCTTTACCCTGATCGAGATCATGGTTGTCATCGTTATCCTCGGTATTTTGGGTACGATTGTGGCCCCGATGATTCTCAGCAAGCCCGACCAAGCGCGTGTTGTCAAAGCCAAACAGGACATCCAGACCATGAGTGCGGCTCTTGATATGTACAAACTGGACAACTACAATTATCCCGATACAGATCAAGGGCTTGAAGCCTTGGTGACCCGCCCCACCGGCGGTGAAGATGTGCCAAACTGGTCCGAGGGCGGCTACTTAAAGAAACTCGCCAAAGACCCATGGGGCCGCGAATATCTTTACATGAGCCCCGGTGAGAACGGCGCTGTGGATGTTTACTCATTGGGTGCGGATGGCGCACCGGGTGGCGAGGGAACAGCCACCGACATAGGCAACTGGGATTGATAAAATCGAGTTAAATAAAAGGCATCTGCCAGCGGGATTCACCCTGATAGAAGTGATGGTGGTGACCGTTGTGCTGGGCGTACTCAGCACCGGCGCCATGTTGTCGTTGAACGCCAACAGCGCGCAAAAAGTCCACAAGCTCGAAGCCAATCGACTCAATCAGCTGCTGCGCCTAGCAGCTGATGAGGCCCTGCTCAATTTAGATATCATTGGCGTCCATGTGCTGAGCGACGGCTACGCTTTCTACAAGCGCAAGAAAGACGAAGACAACAACACCGTCTGGGAAGCCTTCGACGCGGACGGGCGCATGCGCCAGCGCAAGCTGCCCGAGGGCATCACCTTAGATCTAGAGCTCGAGGCACAAGCCGTTGTTCTCAACTCCGCTGAAGAGCAGCAGGAAGAGGATGACCCCCTGACCCCGCACCTGTGGCTGCTGCCCGACGGGGAGACGCTGCCGCAATACAAATTCAAGGTACTGCAGGATGAGGCCAAACGTGTGTGGGAGATCGAGCGAAATGTCGAGGGCGGTTTTAAACTCACGCCCGTGCTGCTCTGACACGCCATGATAAACATCCGCAACGCCAGTGGCCGCCAAACTCATCGCCACCACGCAGGTTTTACCCTCATTGAAGTCATGGTCGCACTGGTCATTGTCGCCGTGGCGATCGGCGCGCTGATCAGCGCCGCCTCAGGCTTTACCAACAACACCGGTCACCTGCGCGACCGCACCTTCGCCCGCTGGGCCGCCGCCAATCGGCTGGCCGAAATGCGCGCGATGCGCACCTGGCCCGACATCGGCAAGAGCGAAGGCGACACCGAGATGGCCCGTCGCACTTGGCACTGGCGGGTCACCACGCAAAAGGTGCAGGATTCCTCCATGCGCCAGGTAGAAATTCAGATCCGGCTCGACCCCAGCCACGAGAGCGCGCTCTTTACCCTGACAAGTTTTGTCGGCAACCCCGAGTACCAACTGTGAGCAGCGCCCGTACGCACGCCCAAAAGGCCCGGGGCTTCACCCTCATTGAAGTACTGATTGCCTCGAGCATATTCAGCATCATATCAATCGCTGCCTTTGCGGGCTTCCAAGTGATCACAAAAACCAAAACAGCCCAAGAACAAGTGCAAGACCAGTTGTCGGATCTGGAGCGCACCTTCTTGATGATCGGCCAAGACATCACTCAGATAGTGCCCCGCCCCATCAGCGACGAGCTCGGTGGCGTGCGGCAGGCCATTGAGCTGAGCAACTACAACGGCACCACACTGGAATTCAGCCGCGGCGGCTGGGTCAACCCTGCCCCGGAGATGCTGCCCGCCCGCAGCGAAATCCAACGTGTTGCCTACACTGCCTACGACGGCAAGCTGCAGCGCATCACTTGGTACCATCTCGACCGCATGGTCGAGGGTGGAGAAATCACCCGCACCCTGCTAAACGACGTGGACGGCCTGCGCTGGCGCTTTCTCGACAGCGGGCGCGAATGGCAGGACAACTGGCCGCCCAGCACCACTGCACCCGATGCGCCCTTCCCGATGCCAGTGGCGATTCAAGTAGTGATCGAGCACAAATTACTCGGCGACATCAACCGCCTCTACGTGGTGGCGGACTGATGGGCGCTCAGCGACAGCAGGGCATCGCGGTCGTCACCGTGATGCTGATCGTGGTACTGGCGACAGTGACCACCACCGCGATGATGGAGAGCCAGCACCTGTTCATGCGCCGCGCCGCCAGCTACCAATCAGTGGAGCAGGCACAGGCGCTAGCGGTTGCCGGCGAGCGCTTTGCCGCGGCCATCTTGAAGCGAGATTTCGACGCCGACGACGGCACACCGGTGGACTCCCGCGAAGATCAGTGGGCGGTGTCCATCCCCCCACTGCCCATCGGCGGCGGCACCATCACCGGTTGTATCTACGACCTCAACGGCCAGTACAATATCAACAACCTCGTCGACGAGAACGGCGTGGTGATCGAAGAGGAATACCAAATCCTCAACCGCTTGATGGGCGAACTGGCACTGCCCAGCGAAACCGCGAGCGCCATCGCCGACTGGATCGACAAAGACGACCAGCCGCGCAACGACGGCGCAGAGTTTGAGTACTATTCGAACTTAGAAAGCCCCTACCGCGCCGCTAACCGTGCCATGCAGTCCACCACCGAGCTGCGCTTGGTGCGCGGGCTCAATGGCACAGACGAAGACAGCCTCGCCGCCTACCGCTCCCTGCTGCCCTTTGTTTCCGCTCTGCCGCGCGGCACGACGATCAACATCAACACCGCTGCGCCGCCCGTGCTGGAAGCCCTGTGGGACAAATTTGACGGCATGGGCGAGGACATGCATCGCTGGCCGGAGGACAAGGGCTGGGAGGCCTTCCCCCTGTGCGAGAACCCCGATGCAGACAGCTCAAACCTGAACTTGACCGTAGGCGCGGGCCAAGTAGACCGAACGGCCTATGAAACTCTCGAAGAATTTGTAGATAACCATAAGGTAAAAGACAACGAAGGGAACGACCTGAGCTTTCCCGAAGACAGCCGCAAAGGCCTCGGTGTACACAGCGACTATTTTCTAGTGCGCGCAGAAATTCAATTTAGCGATACAATTGTGAAACAGTACAGTGTGCTCAATCGAACGAGCGACGGCAAAACAGCCGTTCGCGCGCGTTGGCGCAGTTTCGATTGACGTAGGCAGAGGCAGAGAAATTGGCGAATTCATTACTAATACACATCCCCGACCTGAACAGCGACTACGCCAATTGGGCAAAGGTAGATGGCGAGCAATCGATCACCGCATCTGAGCTCGGCGAAGGCACCCTGAGCGAGGCTGCAGCCGCAGCGCAGGGCATGCGCTGCCTGGTTGCGATCGGCAGCAGTGCGGTTACCCTGACCAGTGTCGAGTTGCCCGCGGGTGCGGGCAAACGCGCTCGCGCCACCGTGCCCTTCGCACTCGAAGAAGAGCTGGCCGATGACGTAGAAGAACTGCACTTCGCACTCGGCCCTGCAGGCAGCGACAAGAGCTATCCCGTGGCGGTGATTGGGCGAGTGGTACTGCAAAAACTGCTGGACGATTTGGAGGCGGTGGACCTAAAACCGCAGCAGATCATTCCCGACGTGCTGTTTTTGCAGCAGGGCGACACAGACGAATGGCAAGTACTGCAGACCGACCGCGACATGCTGGTGCGCCAGGGTGCCTTCACCGGGATGTGGTGCCCTGCGGGCAGCGGCGAGATCATGCTGCAGCGCTTGCTGCGTGAAGTCGGGGTCGACGGCCCAGCGCAACTGGCCTTTTACATGACGCCAGGGCAGTTTTTGCCCGAGGTCTCGACACTGGTCGAGCAAGTCGAAGTGCACAGTTCCGCCGAGGCACTGATCCGCGGCATGAGCTCGCACCACATCAACTTGCTGCAAGGCGAATTCAACCAGAACAAAGCGCTGGACAAGCTGTGGAAGCCGTGGCGCGTACCCGCAGCACTTGCAGCAGGTCTGCTGGTGCTGAGTGTCGGCGCCAACGTGCTAGAGAACAGCCGACTCGGTGAGCAGGAATCCTCCCAGCGCGCCGAGATGGAATCTCTGCTAAAACAAACTTTCCCCGGTGTTAAACGTGTGCGCGACCCCATCGCCCGCATGCGCTCGGAGCTGAGCAAGCTCAAATCCGGCGACGCCGAAGGCAAACTGCTGACCCTGGTCGCCGCCTTGTCCGAGGCGATCCAGGCAACGCCTGGCACCACCATGAAGAGCGTGAACTTCCGCAACGGCCGCGCCGATGTCGACATGAAGACCGGCACCTTGCAGTCACTGGACAAAATCAAACAGGCACTGGATGCAACCAAAGGCGTCAAAGCCAGCATCAAGTCAGCCAATCAACGAGACGGCTCAGTGCACGGCCGTCTTCTTATCGAGGCGGGATAAGCCATGAAAAACTGGTATCAAAGTCACAGCCCCCGCGAGCAGATGATGCTCTGCGGCGCCGCGGCAGCTGTTGTCGTTGGGCTGTTGTTTTTCAGCCTGCTCAAACCGCTCTACGAAAGTCTCGGTGATCGGCGCGAGCGCGTCTCCGGCAACGTCAATGCCCTGAGCTGGATGCAAAAAGCCGCGGGTGAGGCACAGGGGCTGCAAGGCAGCGGCGGCACCGTCGACACCAGCCAGGCGCCGCTCTCGGCCGTGGCGCGTATCTTCGCCGAAGCCGGATTGAAGACACCCGATCGTGTCGACCCGGTTGGCAACAAGGGCGCGCGCATCACCCTGCCTGAAATTGCTTTTGATCAACTGATCCCCGTGCTCGACAGCCTGGACCGCCAAGCGGGCCTGAAGGTGAAATCACTCAACGTGAACGCACAACGCCCGGGCATCGTCAGCGCCCGCATCACCCTGGAGCGCTAGATGAAATCCTTAAAAATAGCCGCTGCTGTTGCCGTGTTTGGCGTCGTCATGGCCTCCACTCTGGTAGTCAAGACACCGCTCGCCTCACTGCAATCCAAGATGCCGAGCATGCTGCAAGACACCGAACAGTTCAGCGGCAGCCTGATCAAGGGCTCCGTCAAAGAGCTGGGCACCGTGAACGGCCCGCTGGACCTGCAATGGACCCTCAAGCCGATGAAACTGCTCACCGGCAAACTGGGCGGCGACGTTGAATTCGACTGGCTCCAGGCCAGCGGCAACGGCGACATGGCCGTCTCCCCTTCGCAGACCGTGCACATCCGCGACACCAAAGTTAAATCCCCCGCGTCCTTGCTCGAGACATTCCTGCCTTTTGTTCGTTTTGGCGGAAAAATGGAATTGTCACTGGCCGAAGGCACCGCCAGCCAGACGAGCTACGGCCCTTTCCTGGGTGAGTTCATCTGGCAGCAGGCTTCCGTCACCGTGGGCGACGAGGCCAAACTCGGTGATCTCTCACTGGCGATGACCGAACAAGACGGCGGCACGCACGGTATCTTGTCCTCCAAGGGCGGCGATCTCGACCTCAAGGGCACCATCGATTTCAGCCCGGCCGGGGAGTACACGGTCAACATCAGTGCGCACGCACTGCCCAGCGCGCCACGCTCGGTCAAAAACGCCTTGTCCAGCTTTGCCGAAGAACAGAGCGACGGCAGCTACCGCTTTAAGAACACAGGACAGATATCTGAACTGATGTGACAGTCAAAAGCGGCCATGCGCCCGCTTCGCAGATTACCCAAAGGAAATAACTCAAACTTTCGGCCAAAATCACCGACACACGTTTTAGCAGCTAGGCTAAATTTGTAGAGAATACAGAACGTGTTACGTGACCAACAAGCCCATGCAAGACAAGATGATCTATCGATGCCCTCCCTTCTCAGAGGCCCCTCCCCCGTGACGGACCTGAGTACAGACGACCTGCATAAGCTCACACGGCAAGTGAACGACGTGGCGCGCAGTGCGGGAGCGATCATTCTCGACATTTACAGCAAGGGTTACGCGGTCGAGACCAAGGCTGATAAATCTCCCGTGACCACAGCCGATCTGGCCGCCGATTGCCACATTCAATGCCAGCTCTGCCAGCTGACCCCGGAGATCCCGGTGCTGTCGGAGGAGTCCGCGCAAGTGCCTTTCCGCGAGCGCAACCAATGGCAGACCTACTGGCTGGTCGACCCCCTGGACGGCACCCGCGAATTCATCAAGGGCAACGGCGAATTCAGTGTCAACATCGCCTTGATCCACGACGGCGCGCCCATCCTAGGGGTTATTTACGCCCCGGTGATGGACGATCTGTATTTTGCCTACCGCGCCGGCGGCGCCTGGAAACAGAGCTGTCCCCTGGAAAAACCCAAGCGCATCAAGGTGCGCAAGGCGCCCGCCAACGGCCCCACCGTCACCCGCAGCCGCTCACGGCACACAGGCCCCAATTTGCGCGCCTTCCTCGACAACCTAGGCAGCCACGACGAAGTGTCCATGGGCAGCGCGCTCAAATCCTGCCTGGTCGCCGAGGGCGCGGCCGATTTGTACCCACGCTTGGGTCCCACCAGCGAGTGGGACACAGGCGCCGCGCAGTGCATCGTCACCGAGGCCGGTGGCCATTTCACCGACACTGACATGCACACCCTGCGCTACAACACCAAGGATTCACTGATCAATCCCAACTTCTTCGTCTGCGGCGACAGCAGCGAAGACTGGTCACAATACCTGGCCGAAAAACAGCAGAAAGCAAGCAAATAGCCCTCGCGACGCTCACACCGCCCCATACGCAACGGTGTAGTGATATAATGGCCGGTTTCCCACGCGACATTTATTGGCCAGGAGCTTACCGTGCCTCGCTTTAACTCCCCCGCTGATGTGCAGACACATTTCTACCGCGCCATAGAGACGGGTGATGCGCAGGCCATGATGCAAGTTTGGCCAGCTGACGAGCCCGTTGTCTGCATCCACCCCGGTGCGCCGCGCCTCGACGAAATCGAACTGATCGCTGAGAGCTGGCAACAGATCCTCAGCGAAGGCCCGCAGCTGCGCTTCAGCCTCAGTGAGCAGCACTCGATGGAACAGCCCATGCTGGCGGTGTTCACCAACCGGGTAGAAATCACACTCGACGACGAGTGGATCGACACGCTGATCACCACCAACGTCTACCGCAACAGCCAACAGGGCTGGCACATGGTGGTGCACCACGCCTCCCCCGACCCGGCCTTCGACGAAGCCGAAGGCCTCGACCAAATGGTGGACCTGGAGGACGAGGAAAACAGCGTCGTGCTGCACTGATGCAGTGGATCGGTTTTTGTCTGCAATCTCTGGCACGACAAAAACCGGTTATTTTGGCCAGCATCAGCCACTGCCCGCCGCCGCTGCAATTGCCCGCAGGCCCGCTCTGGGCATGCACGGCGGACGACGAGGGCGGTTATCAATTGCCGGGCCAAGCGGCGATCCAGCTCCGCCAAGCGGCTCAGCAACTGCTCGCAGACAGCAGCAAATCGCGCGAACTCAGTATCCCGCTCAACCCCTGGGCCGGGCGAGACGACGGCCGCCATCAGCTGCGGCTCTACCTGCGCCCGCTCGTCGCCACAGACCTGCCGCAAATGATGCTGCTCGACGGCAAGCTGCGCATCGGCCAGGGCTGCGCCTGGCAACTCGACACCCTGGCACTGCGGGATCTCGAGCCCACCGGCCACCGCCTCGCACCGCAAGCGCGCCACAGTGAGGGGCTCAACTGCAGCTTCACCCAGAGCCCCGCACACATAACACTGTTCGGTGCGGGTGCACTCGCGCATCAGATCGCCAGTCACCTGGCGGACACCCCGCACACCGTGCACTGGGAGGCCAACGCCAGCGAGCGACAGCTGGACCGACACCCCGCTAACACCCTGCTGCGCGAACCCTACAACGATGACCTCAGCTGGATCCCCGACAACAGCCACTGCCTGGTCATGAGCCACGACCACGCCACCGACTTCCGCCTAGCCGCAGCGCTGGCCAAATTACCACAGGTGCGCAGCGTCGGTGTGGTCGGCTCCCAGCGCAAGCGGCAGCGGCTGCTGCTGCACCTGGATCAGACCGCGCTGAGTGCCGCGCAACGGGGCAAAATCCGCTGCCCCATCGGTGGTGACAACACGGGCAATCTGAGCATGGCGGCACTGGCCGTCGCTCACGAAGTGGCCCAGCTCTCCATGAACCCCCCGTCGAACTAGCCCACGCCAAGTCACTGTCGAACTGTAGTTTTAATACACTACACGCAGAACCGACCAGTTTTTATTGTGTGATTACTTGAAGGCCACGGCCTTTAGGCGCAATATACATGTAGTTTAACTACATCGACAGGTATTCAGACGTGAGCATTCGAATCGCCATCAATGGTTTTGGCCGCATTGGCCGGAACCTTCTCCGCGCCATCCACGAGACCAACCGTACCGCTGAATTTGAAGTGGTGGCGATCAACGATCTGGCAGACGCGGCAACCAATGCCCACCTGCTGCGCTACGACACTATCCACGGCGCCTTCAACACTGAAGTCACTGTCGAGCCCGAGCACCTGGTCGTCGGCGGCCAGCGTATCGCCGTACTGCACGAGCGCAACCCAGCCGATCTGCCCTGGGCCGAGCTCAACGTTGACCTGGTGATGGAATGCACTGGCCTGTTCTGTGACCGCGACGCCTCAGCCGCCCACCTCACGGCCGGCGCCAAGCGCGTGCTCGTCTCTGCCCCCTGCAAAAACGCCGACGCCACCATCGTCTTCGGCGTCAATGAGCAGGCCCTGACAGCCGCGCACACTGTTGTGTCCAATGCTTCCTGCACCACCAACTGCCTCGCGCCTATCGCTCAGGTACTGGACGCAGAGATCGGCATCGAATCCGGCCTGATGACTACCATCCACGCCTTCACCGGTGATCAGAACCTCTGCGACGGCTACCACGCCGACCCCTACCGCGCACGCGCTGCAGGCGCCTCCATGATCCCCAGCAAAACCGGCGCAGCCGTCGCAGTAGGCCTTGTCCTGCCGCAGCTGGCCGGCAAACTCGACGGCATGGCGATTCGCGTGCCCACGCCGAACGTCTCGCTGGTCGATCTGCACATCATCGCCAAGCGCGACACCAGCGTGGAAGAAGTCAATGCGCTGATCGCAGCGGCAGCGGCTAAATCACCCGTACTCGACGTGAACGAAGCGCCGCTGGTGTCTGTGGATTTCAACCACAACATCGCCTCTTCTGTCTTTGACGCCAAGCAGACCCGCGTCAACGGCCGCATGGTCAAAGTGATGAGCTGGTACGACAACGAGTGGGGCTTCTCCAACCGCATGCTCGACACCAGCGCCGCCATGGTCGCGACCGGTAAAGCTGCAGCACAAGCTGGCGAGCTAGCCGAAGCCTAATAACGGCTCAAGACCTCCCGGCGACTCGCGCCGGGACGGCCTGTCTAGGACCCCCGTCCGGGACAGTCCACCAAGGACGCCCGTCCGAAGCACCCCGCCCAGCCCTCCCCCCTTCAAGTTCCTCCCAAAGATCAAATCCTCAGCGCACGGTGAGCGAAACCATCAGCGCAGCGACCGCAGCAAGACCACTCTCTCGCAATCGCTCCTGCAGCCCAGCTCGCAAGCTCGCCCTCCTTACCGTATTTTTAGTTAATCCCCCGCCAGCACGGCCGATTGAACAGCAGTACACAAAGTACGTTTGATCGCCCAAAAGAAAACGCTCGGCCAGGGAAGCCACATACTGTCTATTCAAATCCGCCTGCGACAGACCACAGTCATTTTGCAAGTACGACGCCGCCAAACAGCAAAAGTTTTTTCGGACCGCTAAGGTCCGCGGCGTGGTAGTCACCTGCACCACGATCACCCGCTCCGTGCGCTCAAAACCCAGCCCCACGTCCTGAATAATCATCTGCCGCGCCTTGTGCTCGCTGATGGTCTGAAAGCGGTCCCGCGCCGGCACCTCAAAGGCCTCGACCACACAGGCACGCATGGCGTCGGTGTTATATTACAGCTCCGACTGGTCGTGACCCTCAAAGATCATCAATTTAGACTAAAGGCATAGTGCAATTCTAATTTCTACGCAAGAAACGTGGCACCATCGAGGCGCCCGATCATTGGCGTGATCGTATTCTTCTTGCTGCGCGAGTCCACCGCAGACTGGAGCACCTGGTAATTGATACTTGATACTGATAGGTGCATTGGCCATTTCCGTGATGCTGATCGACAAACGTGGCATCTGGGGAGCGATAAATGCCAGACTCAACATCGAACTCTTCCCCACGGGGCGCAAGCTCTGAGCCGGTTTGCTCTGGCGCACTGACACAGCCGACCACCAAAATCTGCCAGCGCACTCGAGCAACCACTAGAGCATCTACACCCGGCCTTGCATCACAAGACCGGATTTTCCTCAAGAAACCACCCCACTTTCTCCTCCTAAACACTGCGCCTAGCGGACAAACAGCATCCACGACAGACTCCAGCGAGAACAAGTGCCGCAATGCTCATCAGGTGACCTAAGTCCGCTGCGACGTAGCGTCTACGCCATCGCCGGATATAGACCTCTTCAACACTGCAAGGGCGGGCACCAGAAGCACCAAACTGAACAGATGAGTGTACAGCGAAGGCCATGCCGCCAGCACAACGACCAGCAGCCAGAGTCCGTATCGAGAGATCGCGCTGCCCAGCACACCACTGAGCACCACGCTCACCGACAGACACAAAACGCCGCCGAATATCAACGCCTCTAACACGGCCAGAAAGCCGCCCTGCCCCAAGTACCCCGGCGAGAACAAAAACAACAGCGGTATCAAGTAGGTGACCGCGGATAACTTGATCGCCCAGCGCGCTACCTTGTGCCATTTCTCACCGGCGATGCCCGCTGCCACAAACACGGCGATGCAGACCGGCGGCGTGATCACCGACAGGGTGGCGTAGAAGAAGACAAACATATGGGCCGCATAGGGCTCAAAACCCATGCTGGTCAAGGCGGGTGCCATCACTGAAGCCACCAGCACATAGGCGGCCGTGGTGGGCACACCCATGCCCATGATGATGCACACCAGCGCGACGATCACCGCGACACCCAAGGCACTGTCACCGGCCATATCAAGAATACCCGAGGCCATCGATACGCCAACCCCGCTGAGGTTGATCATCGCCACCAGCACCTGGGCACAGGCCAGCAACACCCCGACTATCACCAGGCCCTTGGCCACGTCGTCCGCCATGGCGGCGAGCGTCTTGCCCAGCGACACTTCATCGGCTTGCGGATCGGCGCTGTCTCGCCGAAATAGTGCGGGCAAGCGAACCGCCACAAAACCCGCAATCACGCCGCACACCGCGTAGAAGGCGATGGTCTGAATGCTGTTGCCGCTGGAGATGCCGTAGATCAGCCCTGAAAAAGCGGCGATCACCGGGGCCAGATTTTTAATCGCCAGCGCCTTTTTCCAACTGGGCAGTTCGTCTTCAGGCACTGGGTTCAGCTGCAGCCGGATGGCCACAAAGTGAATGGTCATGAACACCGTGCTGTAGAAAAACAAGGCTGGAATGACGGCCCCCAAGGCGATGTCCGCGTAGGGCATGTCGATCAGCTCGGCCATGATAAACGCGGCAGCGCCCATGATGGGCGGCGCCAATTGACTGCCCGTGGACGCCACTGACTCCACCCCCGCCGCCATGGCGGGCGGATAACCCAGGCGTTTCATCATCGGGATGGTGAAGTTGCCCGTGGTCGCCACATTGGCCACCGAGCTGCCGGACACCATGCCAAACAGGCCCGAGGCGATGGTGGCAATTTTAGCGGCGCCACCACGCGAGCGGCCACCCACACGCAGCGACAAATTGAGCAGAGCCTGACCGCCGCCCGACTGCAGCAGTAAGCTGCCGAACACAGTAAAGGCGGCAATGACCGTGGAGGCGATGCCGAGCAACATGCCCCACAGGCCCAAGTCCCCGAGGAAAAGTGTCTCGGTGACAAAATACACATCGAAGCCGCGGTGTTTTAGCGGCTCGGGCAAGCTGGCACCGAACACCATATAACACAGCATCAATACAACCATGGCGGGGAAGATAAGCCCCACCGTTCGGCGCGCCAGCTCGAGCAGCAACAACACCAGCCCCCAGCACAAGACAATGTCGATATTTTCTGCCATCGGCAGGCCAGTCATGATGTTATCGGACTCTCTTACGATATAGGCGCAGGCGACAACACCAAAGACGGCTATCAGCCCGTCGATGAACAGGCCCACGCCCCGCAGTGGGCCGGTTTCCCAGAGCGGAAAATACAACACACCCAGTGGCACAATAAACGCCAGAAACACCGGCCTGTGCACCAGGCTTGTCAACTCACCAAAAGCAGAGGTGTAGAGGATAAAAGCAACCAACAAAAACGCAACACCTTGAGCAATCTGCATTCGCAGTTGCGGCACCGATGACCCCGTCACTACACCTCTCCTTTCAGTTGAGCAGCGGCGCGCCGCTAATCGATCAAGTTACTGGGGACAGTGTAGCCTTGCTCTTCAAGGTATTTCACTGTCGCGGGATGCAGTGGAGAGGTCGCGTATTTCAACGTCATCTCCGCCATGTTCTGCCCTTTCAAGTTGGCCATGGCCGCCACCTGATGCTCGGTGTCTTCCATCACTACCTTCACGATCTGGTAGGCAGCGTCCTCATCGAGTGACTCACTCGCCGAAGCACCCACGCCAAAACCCCAAGCCGTGTAGGCGGGCAGGTTCATCTCCGCATTGGCAGGCACATCGACGATAGACAGCTGCGGCAACTCTGATTTGACCTTCTGCAGCTGCTCGTCATTGAGCCCCAGCACTTTGATCTCCGTCTGCGCGGCGATATCGCGGCTGGAGGCGTCGAGCTTCATGCCCGATCCCGATTTCACGTAGCCCGCGAGACGGTTGTCCTTGATGCCATTGACGATGTCGCTGGTTGAGCCCCGCACCGCGTCCACTTCGATGCCGAGCAGCGCCAGCACCTTTTCGCTGGTGGCCTCGGTGGACGATCCACGAATGCCCGGGTTGAACTTGCGACCGCTCAGCTCTTCAAGACTGTTGATGTTGGCGTCGCCGCGCACCACGACGTTTTGCGGTGCGAGTGCATAGATCCACAGCAGCTTAGACTTCACGGCTGCGCCTTCAAAAGCGCCGGTGCCGTTGTAGGCCGCCGACATGGTATTGGTGGTGACCAGCCCAATGTCCACTTGATTGCGCTTAAGACGGCGCAAGTTATCCAGTGTCGCGCCCGTTTCTGCCACCGAGCTTTTCACGCCCTCGGCGGTGGAGTTAATCAACTTGGACACAGCCACAAAGTAGCCGTAGTGGCTGGACGAAGCCGATGTGGTGCCGATCAGCACATCTTGATCAGCCTGGGAGATCGGGCTGTGCAAGGCGGCTATCGCGGTGGCTAAAACTAGTGTTTTTTTAAACATCATTCCATCCCTTTTTTATGGTTATAACAAGGTGACTGAGTCAAGATCCAAAGGGTGCCGCGGCGTGATTCGGGTGAATCACGCTCGATGGCACCTTGACCAACAACTCCAACAAGTGGAAAGACAAGGTCTTTCCGTGGCGATCAAGGGACAGGGAGCGGTTCACCCCCCCTTCCAAGACAGCGTCAATCACGAAATTCATCGCTCCCAGCTGCGGCAGCGTGTAGCGCCTGACCGCGCTCGGTGATCGATCGGCAAAATGTGCCAGCACCGCGCTCTCGCTGAGCTGGTCTTGCAAATAGGGCAGCGCGCGCGGATCGTAACAAATCAGTGAGATGTTCAGTCGGTTGCCCTTGTCGCCCGCGCGGCTGTGCGCCACCCAGTGCAGGGGTACCTGCAGCATTGACTCAGGCATGACGAGGCACCTGCTGCGGTGTTGACTCAAAGTAGATCACCTGCGGGCTCAGCCGCTCGGCCGGCACCAATGCAGAAGCGGTGGTGATGCGGGGCACAGCGCTGAGCCTGACCCCCCCACCACCGGCAGGGCCAGTGGTGTATAAGGCCTCGACCTCGCCCAGCAGCGCCAGCACCTCGGCCTTGTCACTGCCGCTGGTTGCCACGCGCACGCGCACATCCTGTGACAGGCTCAATGGCTCAGCCGCCAACCCCTCGGTTGACACAGCAGCGCCCCCCTCGCCTATCCCCGCCGCGCTGGCGAAGGCACTGACAACGCCGATCAAGTCGCAGCGCAGCGGCAGATCGGGGAAGAGCACCTCGGCCCGTGTACGGGTAATGTCGATGGCCAAACGGGCGCGTTTTTCCGCCGTGAGCCCGGCGTAGGAAATCTCCGCCTCCCCCACCCAGCCCGCGTCAAAGCACAGCGTGACTTTCAAGGTGTCAGGTTTTGGCCTGCCGCGCATCTGCTCCAGCAGCACGCGATTGTCACCCAGCTCTTGCACCGTCACTTCGCTCATATCCAGCACCACATCAGGTGTCAGATAGGCGCTCGGATCATGTATTTCATACAGCAGCTGCTCTATCACTGTCTGCCGATTCACGCAGCCCCCAGTGTTGGCGGCCTTGCGCACCAGACACTGCAGCGTGTCGGAGATCTCCACGATGGGGAAACCCACCCAGGCCAGATCGGGCACATCCTTAAAGCCTGGGTCGGCGTAATAGCCGCCGCAGACCTGAGCGCCGCACTCGATGAGATGTCCCGCCAGTGTGCCGCAGGCCAGTGCGTCCCAATCCTGCTCGGCCAATCCTAGGGCGCTGATCATCGGGCCTAGGGCGAGCGAAGGGTCTGCCACCCGCCCGGTGATCACAAGGTCGGCCCCATTGTCCAGAGCCTCTGCAATGGCAAAGGCGCCAATGTAGGCATTCGCGGCAATGAGCCGTTCATCCGCAGCGGGCAAGTCATCGCTGGCCAGTTGTAGTATTTCTTCGACGCTGAAGCACTGAAACAAATCATCGCCGGTGACCACCGCTACCTTGGGCACGGCACAGCCCAGCTCTTCACTCAGATCACGGATCACCTGTGCTGTTCGCTCAGGAGTCCAAGAGCCGAAATTCGCCACAATGCGAATACCACTGCACATGCAGATGGGCAGCACCGCTCGCAGCCGTCGCAGCATCATGGCTTCGCGGTCCTCGCGCTGGCTTTGATTCTGGCTAAGCGCAAGGGTGCGCTCCGCCAGCGTCTCAAAGATCAGATAACGCGGCCCTTGCTGCGCCGCCAAATCCTCGGCCACCGCTACGGCGGCATCGATGCGATCGGCTGCAAAACCAGCGCCTCCGCCGATCATCAATCTGGTTTTCATGCTCACTCATCCTAGTGCGATGGTGAGATATAGTACAGATGCTATTGTATAAAATAAGTTGTATATTTGTATGTATTAATAGGTTTTATCTATGAGCATGGATCTGCGCCATCTGCGCGCTTTCCTCGCGGTCAGCGAGGAGATGAACTTCACCAAGGCAGCCGAGCGGCTGCACATCACCCAGCCCACGCTGAGCGTTATCATCAGAGACTTGGAGCAGGGGCTGGAGACCAAGCTCTTCGACCGCACCACGCGCACGGTGTGCCTGACCTACGCGGGGCAAAATCTGGTGACGCACGCGCGCCGCCTGCTGCGGGACTTTGAGCGCACCGTGACCGACATGCGTTCCATCGCCGACTTGAAACAGGGCAACATCAAGGTAGCGGCCCTGCCTTCAGTGGCCTGCTCGCTGCTGCCCGCTGCATTGAGCGAGCTGCAGCAAAAGCATCCTTCCATCGACGTGACGCTGCTGGACTGTGCCGCCGACGGGGTCATAGCCGCGCTGGAAGAAGGAGAGGCCGAGCTCGGCATCACCGTGCTGAAGCCAGAGTACAGCGACAACTACGAAGTCACCCACCTCACCGAAGACGCGCTGGTGGCAGTGCTGCCGCTCGATCACCCCAAGTCACACAAAGACGAGCTAACATGGAGAGACCTCAAGGGAGACCGCTGCATTTTGATGCGCACTGGCACCAGCGTGCGCGAGCTGATTGACGAGAGTGGAGTCCTGGAGAAACACGATTTGAGTCTGTCAATACAAGCCAGCTACATGTCTTCGGCCATCGCCTTGACCCGCGCGGGCCTCGGCCTGACCATCCTGCCGTCACTCGGCGTGCAGTCAGTGCGTGCTGATGAAGTGTGTTGCCGCCCCTTAACCAAGCCCACACTCAAACGCAGCATAGGCATTATCCAACGAAAAGATCGCTGGTTACCGCCAGCGGCTGAAGCTTTCAAACAACTGCTTATCGCACAGGCAGCGAGCTCGCCAAAGCTTATTTATAGCCGGCCAAACTCTTGAGGTAGTGACACCATTGAATGCCACGCACAAAGCAGCAACAACAAGCGAGGCAATCGCAGCATACGAGAAATAACAGAGATGATCCGGTACCACAGGAGGGATATCCGAGGAAAAATCGGTCAACTAATGCCCGCGCAGCCCGATAAATCCCCAATGGTTAAGGGCTAATTTCGATACACATGCGCGACTTAAACAATCAGGGGCAATACGCTGGATTCACGCTGATTGAGCTGCTGATTGTCGCCGTGATTTTGTCATCATTGGCTGCGATTGTTATGCCCCAGTTCTCGTCGGTGGGCGACTCATCCAAAAAAAGCAGCACGGCATACAGCGCGAAAATAGTGCGGGCCGCCCTCGACCGCTACAGGGCAGACAACGGCTTCTACCCACAGAGCAGCCATTGGGGCGACAGCTGCTCAGGGATAACGCGGGGACCAAGGGTGGCGACCGGAACACCTTATGCGTTTTTACTGAACAGGTTGGCACTGTACGGAGACGGCCAGGGCGGTGTCTGTGACGAGCGCACCAGCGCATTTCATCTTGGCCCCTATTTGAATAAGCACATACCCGCCAACCCCAGAAACGGCAGCGCAGCAATCAAGCTTTCCCAGCAGTTGCAACCCAAAGTGACCCATCACTCACCTTCGGGTGGAACTACAATCAAGAAACAGGTGAATTCTTGGCGATCGAATAGGCGCAGACTTCTGAGTATCTAAATTCGCGCAAAAAACCAGCGAACGACATAATCCGCTGCCCCCCTATCAAGACATCACCGTGCGCCCAGACACTCCGTCAAAAACAGTTCATTCCGCTGGTGCGCAAGCGCTGCAGCCGCCTCCACAAAAGAGGGCCTAGCGTCGTTGGCGAAAGCGTGGCCCGCCGTGTACAAATGGACCTCCATCTCCGGCAGATAGGCCGTCGCCTGCTCGCGCATCTCCGCGGGGACGTGGTCATCGCTGTCACCGAAATGCGCCAAAAATGGCGCCTTGAGCGGGCTATCCAAATATTGTGGCAAGCGTGTGCCGTAGAAAGACACGCCCGCTGCGATGTCCAGCTTCTGCGATGCTCGCAAGGCCAAACCGCCACCCCAGCAAAAACCCATCACAGCCACCTTGCCGCCCTCAGTGTTTAGAGCTTGCACGGCCGCGTCCACATCTTTCATGGTCAGCTCGAGATTCGCGGCCAACATCAGATCCCGTCCTTTTGGACCCTCGGCAAAGGGGATAACCGCCCCGCGCTGTTGGCGGTCAAACAACGCGGGGATGGCCACCTCAAAGCCCAGTTTGGCGTAGCGTTCCGCCACCCCTTTGAGCTGATCCGTGACGCCAAATATCTCCTGCAGTATCACCAAACCCCCGCAGCGTTTGCCCTCTGCTTTTTGTATCCAGCATTCCAGTTGGTGGCCGTCTCCAGCTGTCAATACAGTCATCATGTTGAGAATTCCCCATTTATTTAAAGCTCGAATTCATCACAGGCGCGCCCACCGAATCGGCACGCCTGCAGCGCATCTAGCCGCCGACTTCTATGCCAGCCGACTCATAATACTTCAGTGCACCTGGGTGGTAACTGACAGCATTTTGGGGCGCCATCTTCGCCGCATTTGCTCGCCCAAAGGCACCAAAAGATGCCTTGAGCGCCTCTTTGCCTTCAGCGATTGTTTTTGTCATGTCAAACACGAGATCCTCGCTGACGTCTGCATTAGTGAGCATCAACCAAGGTATGCGCATTAAGTTGGCACCACCACCTTGCAAGCCATTGATGTTCTCATTCTGCCCCATCGCAACAATATCTCCCGCAGGCAGGAACTCTTTAAAGGCCGCTGCTGCCTGCTCGGAAGTGTCCAGCGATATATAACAGAGACCACCCTTGGATTTCAGTTTGACAGCTGCCTGCTTGCCCGCACCGGAATTCAAACTCACCAGCGCCACATCAACCAAGCCATCGCCGAGCGCCTGAATACCCGCGACAAAGCTGGAGACAGGCACCTTTTTGAAATCATCGTAACTCAGCCCTGCGTTCGCGAGGCCGCCGCCAATGTAAAAAGGAATGATGGTGGAAGACGTGTATTCCGATGCGATTCGCAGATCGCTCGCTTTGGCTTTGAGATCAGCGACTGTTTTCAAGCCCTGGTCACACGACGCCATCAGTCCGGTAGTGAGCGGAAACATGGCGCCGACAATGCGCAGGTTTTTATTGTCCCGGCTGTAGTTACCGGTGCCACTCGCGGCAAACTCTATCTCCACAGCGTTGGAGAATCCAAAGTCAACCTCGCCGTTATTGATCAGCGGCAAATAACCCACCAAGGGCTGAGTGCGCGCCACTATGCCCGCCTCGTTGGCTACTTTCGCCACGGCTTGACCCGAGTTATAGGCCAAGGAGCCCTGCGCGCCCGTTGCGATGGTTACCACCCCGGCGGATACGGCAACTGGGCAGATAGACAATGCAACTGCCGCACCTCCAATAATTTTTGCAAACTTTTTCATTTTCATATCTATATTTCCCAATGATAGTTATGTGTCAATACAGTCGGTGGATCTACGCGATCCTCTCACTGTTCATACCTCGTTTATTCTTGAATTTAATCGCCGCGCAAAGACTGACAACCAGCAGCAGGGCTGGCAGTTGCACGGCATCTGGCCATGGCAGAAAACCAATAGGTAGCGCAAGAAATCCAAACACAAGCAGCAGCAATCGCAGCACGGGGCTCAGGTGTCTGGACATAAAACCCACGATACCCGCGGTAACGCTGAACACCCCCACCGCGGTGAGGACCGTGGCCCTGGTGATCTCAAACCAACTGCCGTCCAATAACAGGGCCGGGGACGCGACAAAAGCGAAGGGGATAATGAACGCTGCCCACCCAATTCGCATGGCCGCAAAGCCGGTGGTTAAGGGGTTCTCTTTGCTGATGGTGGCTGCTGCAAATGCCGCCAGCGCCACAGGCGGCGTGATCATCGACATCATGCCAAAATACAAGATAAACAGGTGCGCCGCGATGGGCTTGATGCCCGCTTCTACCAGTGAAGGCGCAACCAAGGCCGCCAACAAGACATAGACGCCGGAGGTCGGCATGCCCATGCCGAGGATGATGCAGATCCCAGCGGAGACCAACAGCAGCAGCCCCAGGTTTGAACCGACCGCATCGACCAATACCAGGGTCAAAGCAAAGCCCAAGCCTGTGATGTTGAGTATGCCAATAACAAAACCAGCAGCCGCCACCACTAAGATGAGATCGACCATGCCGGTGCCTGTGTCTACAAAGACTCGACCCAGAGTTTTGAGTGTCAATCGCTGTCCTCGGTAGCCACGGGCGAACCCGACGATGACGATGGCCACGGACGCGAGCAGCGCGGAATCTTCTGGGTCCATGTGAAGCCAGAACAACGCCAGAATCAGCACCGAGAACGGCAGCGCAAAGTGCCAACCCTCTTTGATCACCTCAGCAGTCGTCCGTGTCTCTTCATCCGCCGCGCCGTTATCATCGCGGCCCGCGATCAGATCAACCTGAGTAAACACGCTGAAATAGTAGAGCGCTGCGGGAATCAGTGCGGCACCCGCCACGGTAAAATAAGAGACGTCCAGAAACTCGGCCATCAGGAAAGCAGCCGCACCCATGATGGGCGGCGTCAATTGCCCGCCCGTGGAGGCGACAGCCTCGATAGCGCCCGCGTCTTTCTTCGAGTAACCGCCCCGCTGCATCAACGGAATGGTCACCACACCCGTGGTGACGACGTTTGATACTGCGCTACCAGAGATCATGCCGAACAGAGACGAGCCGACCACGGAAATCTTCGCGCTGCCACCCCTGGACCGGCCCGTCGCCGCCATGGCCAAATCGGTGAAAAAATCCCCGCCACCGGCGGCGAAGAGTAGCCGCCCAAAAAACACAAACAGCAGCACAATGATGGTGCCCACCGCCAAGGGAACAGAAAAAACGGCACCCGGGTCAAAACCCACGTACTGAATCAAGCGGGTCGGGCTGAGCTCCTTACCGATCAACCGACCGGGCACGCGATCAGCAAATAGGGCGTAGACAAGGAACAGGGCAACAATGCTGAACAACATCCAACCGGCCCGACGGCGCACCCCTTCCAACACCGTGACCGTCACCACAAAACCCACCAGCGTGATCTGCCACGGCCGGTACGCCTGCTCCTTCAGCAGCCAAGAAAAATCATAGGCCGCGTACATCAGCACAAAAAACGCGAGCAAGGCGATCAGGCCGTCACCCCACCGCAGCTTGTCTTTCACCTCGCCTTTCACATCAAAATGCAGAAAAGCGATGCTGAGCGCCAAACCCAACTGCAGCGCCATGTACTGTTGTTTCAAGATGGCGTAACCCAAGCGTGTTGGCGCCTCGATATTCCACAAAATACAAGCCACACACATGGCCGACGCCAAGACAGCCACAAGCGCATTTCTAGAGACTGGATTCGCAGTAGCGAGGCTCATATGTCCTTAGCCATCGAACTCGATTCCTCTGGCCAATAGAGCCGCATAGGGTTCGAGACCAACAGCAATTGACGGGCGGCGGCGCTCGGCGCTATTCGTTCAATGGTGTCGACCAGCATGCCGTCATCGGGCATGTGTGATTTCATGTTGGGGTGCGGCCAATCTGTACCCCACAAAACACGCCTGGGGAAACGCTCCACCAAAAGCGCAGCAAATGGAGCCACATCGTCGTAAGGGGCTCCGGCTACTGTCAATCGCTCCGGGCACGACACCTTCACCCACATGTTTTGGTTTTCATGCATGAAGCTCAGAAAACTCTGAAAATCTTCGCCCTCCACACCCGCGGTGACATCGGGCCGCCCCATGTGATCAATAACAACGATACCGGGCAGGCGCTCCAACAAAGGCTTGAGCTCCCGCAGGTCTTGCGCCTCGAAATAGACCACAACATGCCAACCCAGTTTCGCGATGCGGGCGGCAATGCGTTCGAACACTTCCCACGGGGTCGCATCCACCAAGCGCTTCACAAAATTGAAACGCACTGCTCGCACCCCAGCGGCGTCGAGGCTCTTCAGCTCTTTGTCGCTTATCTCTTCACTGATGACTGCCACCCCGCGCGCGGCCCCATTGGACGCCTGCAAGGCATCCACAAGGGCACTGTTATCACGCCCATGGCAGGTGGCTTGCACGATCACATTCCGGCTCAGACCGAGGTGATCCCGCAGCGCGAAGAGCTGTTCTTTTGAAGCATCGACGGGCGTGTATTTCCGTTCGGCGGCAAAGGGGAAACGCTTTTCCGGCCCAAACACATGGCAGTGCGCATCCACCGCACCAACGGGGACGGTGAATTGTGGCTTGCTCGGCGCCGGATCGAAGGCCCTGTAGTTGGCGCTCATCGCACTACACCGTCAGCATCTGCAAGTTTAAGCCTCGGTGACTCGGATTTAAGACAGCGCTTCCACTCTCCAGTGAGGCCAATGGAAGCCAGATGAGTCCGGGCTTTAAGTCGATCAGTACTGAGCATCACGGTCCTTTTTTTTTTGCGTGTTCAATTGATTTGCCAGCCCCCCCAGCGCTGCGGACAACGTAGAGTGCGGAACCATCCAGTGCATCGCCGACAGGCGTTCGAGGCACTAAAGTGCACACCCTGCAGCTTCAGACATATGGCCGGCAATGGCTATTTAGAATTGCGCTCGCGTTTATAAGTTATAGCTATAGGCAGTCGAGCAAGGGACATTGCTGTGGAATTCGCACGCCTAGCGCCTTCAATACCCCGCCGATATAGCCAGTGCGGCATCACTACCAGAGCAGCTTGAAACATCATCCTCCGTGGTCGCGATGGCGCTGTGCCGACAGAAATTCGGCATCGCCCTGATGCCCGCCGCCTATCTGTTGCACGATCTGCAACCGGAACTGATCAGCGTGCCCATCAAACCCGAGCGCTGGATTCAATTTGGCGCAGCCACGCCTGAGGGGCAAAAACTCTCGACCATGCAGACAGACTTTCTCGCCTATCTGAGGCAATACGCGCAAGGTAATAAGGGAATTTGGGATATCTGAGGCATCGACGGAAATTACCCATACACTTCGGGCATCGGTCTGAAGTACTGCAATTCGAAGTCGCGTGATTGCGCCCGTATCAACTGCGACGACATTTAACAGGCGTAGCGCCAAACACATGCTTGGCAGCGCGGAACAAGAGGCTCTGCAAAGCGAGAACCACAGGTGCACCAAGCGCGATGACACTCAGGTAATCGAGTGGGAGCTGTTGAGACGATGAAAGTCCCTCTGCCGATAACGGTGACCGAGCTGACAGATAATAGGCTAGACACCAGGACAGCCCCCACACGATCGTATTGCCACTTAGCAAGCAAGAGCCAAAACTGCAGTGGTTATTCCACCGCGACCAAGCTTGTCATCCTAAGGACAGCGCTAGTCTGGGCAGCAATTGTGGGGAGACATGTGCCGCATTTGTAAAATTAGGTAAGCCCATGGGTCCACCGCAAAGAGATCCGGCCAGATTATCGCCAAAACACAGTATTTCAGGATGATGTCCAATCTGTTCAGACCTGTCTAAGAGGCTGAATGCCACTTCGCTGGCTATCTGACACAACTTCTAAGCTGCGGAATCAGATCTTTTAGTAAGTGCCATAGAGGCCTGCCATCAAACTTGTCCTATAAGCGCACAATTAGTGCACTTAGAAAACAGCACTCGTGGATCTAATCAAAGATTTTGCAACGAATTCTGAATGACTATTAGGCCAAATATGGACACGCGATTCTTACAATTTGCAACACGATTGCAGCGACATGTGGTGCGTCAAATGCACACCACTAATGAACAATAATCACAAATAGCCCACTCGACTAATCAATTGCTTAAATAACTCCGCGACCACGCTCCATATGTGAGATCTTCACACTTCGCTGATATCAACCCATCAGCCACGGAGCTTCCCATTTCCGCCTCAACCGATACAGTCTCAACCGAGACAGCTACACCCGTCCTGCGTCCTGCTCGGCAGGCAAACAGCCGCTTGGGCATCCTGCTGATGCTCGCCGGCATGTTCATGTACGCCGCCGCCGATGTACTGGCGAAGCTGCTCACGCAATCGTTTCACCCGGTACAGATCATCTGGTTCCGGCAAC
This sequence comes from Granulosicoccaceae bacterium, assembly GCA_033852095.1. Classification (GTDB taxonomy): domain Bacteria; phylum Pseudomonadota; class Gammaproteobacteria; order CALCKW01; family CALCKW01; genus CALCKW01. Next base: position 31,970 of record JAWSVD010000087.1, read on the forward strand.
TGGCCCTGTTCATTGGCGTTCTGCTGATGTTAGGCGTGTACGGCAGATCAATTTTACAAACAAAACGCAGAGGCCTGCAGATCACCCGTGGCACCTTGGCCGTGGTCTCCGGCCTGTTGTTTGTGTTTGCTGTGCGGCACGTGCCCCTGGCCGATGCGGTGGCCGCCAGTTTTGTCGCTCCCTTCTTTTTGACCATTTTGGGCGCGGTGCTGCTGGGCGAAAAAGTGGGCGTTCGCCGCTGGTCCGCTGTGGTTGTGGGCTTTATAGGGGCGCTGATCATCGTTCGACCGGGCATGGGCGCTGTTCACCCCGCCGCTATGCTCGTGGTTGGCGCCGGCGCTTGTTACGCCACCCGACAAGTGCTAGGACGCCTGCTGTCTGACAACGACAAAACTCTCACTACGGTGACCTACACAGCGCTCAGCGCCACAGCCTTGGCAAGCTTGGCCCTGCCTTTTTTCTGGCGCTGGCCAGAGACACGCTTTGAATGGTTGGCACTGCTCGGCATGGGGCTGCTGGCCGGTATCGGGGAGATACTGGTGATCAAATCATTGGAAGTCGCAGAAGCGGCGGCCGTTGCCCCCATGCACTACAGCTTGATCATCTGGGGCACGATGTACGGCTATTTAGTGTTTGATCAACTGCCAGATCAATGGACCTGGGCCGGCACCGCGGTCATTGTTGCAGCGGGTATCTACACCTTGCAGCGGGATAAAATCAAGCGGAGCTGATGCTGGGGAAACACGGGAGCGCCATATTGTTACGACGCTTCCGGCGAACAAGCACTTACTAGCCAATCAGGTTCGTGCCCAAAGCCGCCGCTTTGGTTTTTCCCGAATCAGCATCGCTGCGTTTTTTGTCCGCCGCCTCGCGCACCTGCTCCACACTGCGCACCTGCTGGCGGGCAGCCCCTGTCCATTCGCGGGTCTTCACCTTCGGCTTGCGCAGCCGCTCCCGAGCAGCCGGTATGCCATCTTGGTACTGCGGCAGCCATTCGGCGTGTGCCACCAGCATCTCGTCGACCATCTGCCAGACCTCCTCAGGGGTGCAGATGGCGCCCACCAGTGGGTCGTGCAGCACCGCCTGTTTCAGCAGCTCGACGTCACCACTGATCGCCGCTTTGACACCCATGCGCTGAACATTGATGCTGGCGATGCAACTGGCGGCACAGGCGTCAGTGAGCTCAATACCCTCAACCATGTTGATGCCGAAGCGATCCACAAAGCCGGTGCTCTCGATGATGCTGTCGGCGGGCAGCGCGGGGATGATGCCGTTGTTCTTGACGTTGAAGTGACCTCGGTAGCTGCGGCCGGTTTCCATGGCCTCCAGAATGTGGCTGGCGTGTTCATCGGTGCGCTTGTACTTGGACAGCGGTTTGTCCGCCTCCTCCAGAAATGCCGGGTAGTCGGTCTCAAACCAGTTGCGGTTTTCGGTACAGTAACGCAGGTAGCCACCGGTCTCACCGTGAATCCAATCGTCCAGCGATATCCATTGTTCAATCTGCTCGGCACGCTTGCGGTACCAGGGCAGGTATTCGCTGAGGTGGCCGTTGGATTCGGTGGAGTAGTAGCCAATCCGCTTCAACACATCGATGCGCACCTTCTCCTGCTGCGAGTACTCCGGGTGTGCCTCAAAAGCCGCGATCAACTCATCGCGTGAGACCGCCTTGCCTTTGTGGCGGATGTCCACATACCAGGTCTGGTGATTGATCCCGGCGCAGACGATGTCGACATCGTCCTGTTTGGGCTCATTCAGGGCGTGTGCGATCTGCCGGTGGCCGTTCTGCACCCCATGGCACAGGCCGACTGTGTTCACCTTGCCGTAGTCAATGCAAGCCCAGGTCATCATCGCCATGGGGTTGGCGTAGTTCAGCAGCAGCGCGCCAGGCTCGGCCACTTCGCGAATGTCCTTGCAAAAATCCATCATCGCCGCGATGCCGCGCTGCCCGTAGAGAATACCCCCAGCGCAGATCGTATCGCCGACACACTGATCGACACCGTATTTCAGCGGAATGCGGATATCGTCGGCAAAGGCTTCCAGCCCGCCGATGCGCACCACGTTCATCACATAACGCGCGCCCGCAAGTGCCTGCCGCCGGTCGGTGCTCGCCGTGATTTTCACGCCCAACTTGTTGATCTCGACGATGCGCCGAATAATCTTGGCGATCATCTCCAAGTTGTGTTCGTTGATGTCTGTCAGCGCGAGTTCCACCTCGGCGAACTCTGGCACCTTGAACAGATCGCGCGCCAACTTCGCGGTGAAGCCGACGCTGCCAGCGCCGATGATGCATATTTTGAAATCACTCATGGCTTGAAGTCCTGTTGTAATAGTTCGAGAAAGGCACGGTGCCCCACCGCCTGGCCACTGGCCCGGCGGTATTCTTGAATCAGGGAATCAGATGTTTTGCGGGCCTGCTGCCGCAGCCCTTTGCGCGCTTGCAGCTGCGCCGTGGCGGCCTGCCTGTTCAACAGGCCAAGCCCGTCCAGCACGGGTGTGTACAGGCTGTGATCCACGTGCGGCAGCCCACCGGCCAGCGCACCGAAATCTTCGGGCCCCGGCACCTTGTGCTGCCACAGCCGCAGCTGCATTTCGATTGCGCTGGGGTGCGTATTGGCCAGCTCCCGCCAGAAGGGGCTGTCGCGCCGCTCAGACACATAATGCAAGCGGATGAAATCCCTGAAGTCATCCACCTGCCGGCCGACCACGCGGTTGTAGATATCACGGGCAGCGGGCAGCTCTTGCCTGCCCGCTGCCATCTGTTCCAGCTGCTGCACCAGCAACATCAGCTGCACCACGGTGCCGTGGATTGAAGTGGCCTCCAGCGGCTCGAGGAAAGAAGATGAAAGCCCCAGCGCCACCACATTGTGCAACCAGACATCGTCCAAGCGCCCGCTGTCGATGCTGATGTCATTGCGCGGCTCTACGGGCCGGCCCAGTGTTGCTTCTATTTCGGCCTGTGCCTGCTCAGGGCTGATGTGCTGATCTGCGTAGACATAACCGCAGCCGTAGCGCGTGCGGGTCGGGATCATCCACAGCCACCCGGCCTTTTGCGCAGAGGCCAGAGTATAGGGCGCTATCTCTTCGCCGGCTGCTATGTCCAGCCAAAAAGGCATCGCCCGGTTCACCGGCAAGACATTGGCGTAGCTCTGCCAGCGCGCCCCCATCTGGTTGATCAACGCCCGGCGAAAGCCTGTGCAATCCAAATACAAGTCGGCGGACAGCGTCTGGCCGCCTGCAAGCCGCAGTGAAACCACATCACCGCTTTGTGCATCACGATTCGTGGCCACAACTTGATCATCAATGACAGTCACGCCCCCGGCTTGCAGCCGCAGGTACTGGCCAGCTTTGGCTTGATCAAAATGGTAGGCGTGGTGAAACGGCCCCAGAGCGACGAATTGGTTTTTCGCAGCGCCCGGCCGAGAATCTGCAGCACCCACCCCTTGTTTAGACATCGCAAAGGGACTGCACTGTTTGTCCATCAACTGCTGAAACAGATGGCTATCCGTGACACTGCGGCCACGCCCCACCGCCAGCATGTCCAGATAGGGCACACCGGCTGGCCCGCCCGCTACCCGGTGTGGGTCATCTATCGGCCCGTCGTAGTGATGACCGAGTCGGCGCCAGTCGCGGTGGCGGATGCCCAACTTAATAGTGGCGTCGGTCGCGCGCATAAAGTCGAATTCATCGATGCCCAGGTACTGCAGCATCTGCCTGAACACCGCCGTGCTGCCCTCACCCACACCGACGGTGCCGATGCGCGAGCTCTCCACCACGGTGATCTCACAGCGGCATCGCTGACGTTTCGCCGCATCCCCGAGCATCAGCGCCGCCAGCCAGCCGGCGGTACCACCGCCCACGATGACTATGCTGGCGGGCCAGTTGCTCATGTTATCAACCGGCCCGGCGCGACTGCGGCCGGGCGAAGGCTGGCAGCCACTCACCGTGCGCCTCCAGCAGCTCGTCGGTCATTGCCCAGATAGCGTCCAGATCCAGCTCGGCCGCCGTGTGCGGGTCGAGCATGGCCGCGTGGTAGATGTGCTCGACCTTCTCTTCGAGCAGCGCCCGCACCGTGAGCTCCTGCACGTTGATATTGGTGCGCATCAGCGCGATCAACTGCGGCGGGATGTCCTCCACCACCGTGGGTTGCAAGCCCGAGCCATCGACCAACACCGGCACCTCCACGGCACAGCCCGCGGGCAGCTGCGGGATATAGCCGCGATTGGGCACATTGCCGTAGATGCGCGAACTGCTGCCCGTCCACACCGAGTTGATGATGTCGCTGGCGTATTCGTGGGTGGCTTTAACCTTGATGGTATCGGCGCTGCGATAGGTCTTCGCCTGAGCTGTCCAGCGCTCGATCTGCTCTTCGCAACGCTTCGGGTATTCATCCAGTGGGATACCGTACTTTTCGATCAAATCAGGCCGGTCCCGCTTGATGAAATACGGGGTGTACTCGGCGAAATGCTCCGACGATTCGGTGACAAAATAGCCCAGCCGCATCATCATTTCATAACGCACTTTGTTCGGGCAACGGCGGTGCTGCACCGGCGCCTTGGGCATGCTGCCGTCCTGATAGCCCTGGCGCAGCCGCGGGTAGAGATCCCGGTAGCTGCCGTCGGCCTGGCGGTGTTCCAAACGCAGGTAATAAGCCATGTGGTTAATGCCCGCGCAGTGGTAGCGAATATCATCCACCGGCAACTCGAGATCATGCGCCAGCTCCGCCGCCGTGCCTTGCACCGAGTGGCACAAACCCACCTGGCGGATACTCGGATAGCGCGCACCAATGGCCCAGGTGTTGATCGCCATGGGGTTCACGTACTGCAGCATGATGGCCTGTGGGCAAAGTTCCAGCATGTCCTCACAGATAGACCACAAGTGCGGCACGGTGCGCAGACCGCGCATGATACCCCCTATGCCTAGGGTGTCGGCGATGGTCTGCCGCAAGCCATATTTTTTGGGCACATCAAAATCAGTCACGGTGCAGGGCCTGTAACCGCCGATCTGAAACGACACCACCACGAAGTCCGCCCCGTCCAGTGCGCGGCGCTGATCGGTGTAGGTCTCGATGTTCGCCTTCGCCCCCAGCGAATGCGCGATCTTGCGCACCACCACTTCGCTCTCTTCGAGGCGAGTGGCGTCCGGGTCCATCAGCCGCAGGGTCGCCCCTCTCAGCTCCGGCCGGTGCAGGATGTCACCGGTGAGATTTTTGGTAAAAACAGTTGAACCAGCACCTATAAATGCGATGACAGGGGACATGAAAATTCCTCAGGTAGATATTTGAAACGCGGCGCGCACCAGCCGCCGGGTGTAGTCAGTTTTGGGGTCCACCAGCACATCGGCAACGGGCCCCGACTCGACGATTTTGCCGTGCTGCATGACCATCACGCGGTGGCACAGCGCCTTCACCACTTTCAGGTCGTGACTGATGAACAGATAAGACAAGCCTCGCTCGGCCTGCAGCTTGCGCAGCAGCGCGATGATCTGCGCCTGTACTGAAAGATCCAGCGCAGAGGTTGGCTCATCCAGCAAAATAAACTCCGGCTCCAGGGCTATGGCGCGCGCAATCGCCAAGCGCTGGCGCTGCCCGCCGGAGAACTCGTGCGGAAAACGCGCCGTGATGTTATCCGGCAGGCCGGCATCGAGCAACGCCTGCTTAAGCCGCTCCAGCCGCTCGGCACGGCTCTTGCCGATGCCATTGACTATCAGCCCCTCCTCGATGATCTGCCGCACCGACATGCGCGGGTTGAGCGAGGAGAAGGGATCCTGAAAGACGATTTGCATGCGCGATCGAAAGGGACGCAGGGCTTTTCTGTCCAGTGATTCAATCTGCTCGCCCGCAAAACGCACGGTGCCAGCCTGCATGCTCTGCAGCCGCAGCAGCGCCAGGCCAAAGGTTGTCTTGCCCGAGCCGCTCTCACCGACCAGGCCCAGAGTCTCACCGCGCTTTAGACACAGGTCGAGATTATCAACGGCCAGCAGTTCAAATTTTTTCGATCTAAAAGCCCCGCCGCTGCGCAGCTCAAAAGCCACCCGCACCCGCTCCCCCTCCAACACCGGTTCTGGATCGCCCACCAGTGGCTGCGCCATGCCCGTGGGCTCAGAGGCCAACAAGCGCTGCGTATAAGGGTGAGCCGGGCTACCGAATATCTGCTCGGTCGGGCCCGATTCGCAGACCTCGCCGTGCTGCATCACGTAGACATATTCAGCAAACTGGCGCACCACGGTCAGGTCATGGGTGATCAACAACACCCCCATGCCCCGTCGTTTTTGCAAGTCCGCCAGCAACCGCAGTATCTGCGCCTGTACCGTGACATCCAGTGCTGTGGTTGGCTCATCGGCGATCAACACATCCGGCCGATTGGCCAGCGCCATGGCGATCATCACCCGCTGCCGCTGACCGCCCGAGAGCTGATGTGGGTACTGGCTGATACGCAGCGCGGGGTCCGGTATCTGCACCTCTTCAAGCAGCTCCTCGGTGCGGGCCAGCGCTTGTTTGCGGTTCATCTTCTGGTGCAGCTGCAGCACCTCGACAATCTGACTGCCGATAGTGTAAACAGGGTTCAGTGAGCTCATCGGCTCCTGGAAAATCATCGACAGCCGATTGCCACGCAGGCGTCGCATGGCAGCCGTCGAAAGCTTGGCCATGTCATCGCCACAATACTGAATACGCGTCGATTCGCTGACCGTTGCACGTTTGCTCAGCAGGCGCATGACGGCACGGGCGGTAACCGACTTTCCCGAACCGCTCTCGCCCACCAGCGCAACGGTCTGCCCGCGATAAAGCCTAAAAGAGACACTGCGCACGGCTTCTATCTCGCCGCCGTCAACCTTGAAGCTCACGCCGATGTTCTGTGCATCGATCAGTGGCTCGCCGCTCTGTGTATTTTCCAACATCTTCAGTTCAGTCATCCTCGTGCTCTGACAGTGTGGAAATTGCGGTTGCAGAGTGTCTCTGTTGTGTTTGCGCAAGGCGCAGACCGAAGGGAATGGCTGGTCCTTTTCGAGGGCTGTAACGCAGTGCAAACGCAACAGTGGCGCTCCCGCAGGGTGGTTGTTGAGGGTTGGAATTGTGCTCAACACCCAGGTTCTCCCCTAATACAAAAAGTATTCGCATAACCACTGCATCCCAATTTATCATGCTGTCTGAGTACTAGTAGGGGTCGATGGCATCACGCAGCCCATCGCCCAGCGCATTAAAAGCAAACACCGTCACCAGCACAAAACCCACCGGGCTCAGTATCCAGGGGTAGGAACCGAGCACACTGAAGGTGCCCGCGTCCTGCAGCATCAAGCCCCAAGAGATCATCGGCGGCTTGACCGCAAAACCCAAAAAGCCGAGAAATGACTCCAACAAGACAATGGTGGGGATACCCAGCGTCACGGATACGATCACGTGGCTGCTGACATTGGGCAGGATGTGTCGGGTGATGATGCGGCTGTCACTGGCACCCACGGCCATGGCGGCCTGCACGTAATCCACCCTCGCCAGAGCGAGCGTTTTGGAGCGCACCTCCCGGCTCAGCTGCGCCCACCCAAGCCCCACAATCACCAGCATCACAAACGCCAGGAACAGAAGCGGCGGGGCCGTCACCGGGATCAAGGCCGCCAATGCCAGGTAGAGCGGCAGCTGCGGAAATGCGAGGATGATTTCGACGAAACGCTGGAACCACAGATCAAAAGTGCCGCCCAGATAGCCCGAGGCGATACCCAAGAGGGTGCCGATGATGGTGATCAGCGTGATCGAGATCAGCGACAGCGCGAGTGATATGCGACTGCCCACGATGCCGCGGGCAAAAATATCGCGACCGAGCTTATCAGTGCCCAGCAGGTGCACAGCTGTGCCGTCCACAGCCCCGAAAAGATGACGATCCGTCGGTATCAGCCCCAGCAGCTTGTAGCTGAAGCCCTTGACGAAGAATGCCAGCTCGCGCGGGTTGCCATAATCCGGCCCGATCAGCGGCTGGTAGGTGATGGGGTCGAGCTCGTCGGTCTCAACCATCGGAAAGGACACAGGCGTCAGGCGCCAGCCTTGCCCCGGCACATGCCAGCTCAAGCGGTCTGGCGGCGCGAAGGCCGTGTCCGCGTGTTTGGGATTGACCGGCGCGACAAAATTGGCAAACAACGCGATGAGCAATAACAAGCACACCAGCACCAGCCCGAGCATACCGGGCACGGAACGGCGGAATCTACGCCACACCAGCGCGGCGTAACCTTGCGCACTGTCATCCACGGTGGAAAAACGGCCGTCGACCAGCTCCGCATCAACATCAGCACTTGAATCCAGGCCTGACTGCGCGCCACTCAAGATTTAGCCCCTTTGCCGACCCGTATGCGTGGGTCGAGCAGGGCCAACAGCAGGTCGGCAATGATATTGCCGACAATCAGCGTCGCCCCGAGCACCAACAACAAGGTTGCGGTCACATAGACATCGCCAATGGCCATGGAGCCGACGATAGCTGGTCCAACCGTCGCCAGCGAAAAGACAATCGCCACCTCGATCTCGCCGGTCAACATGTAGGGCATGACCACCCCCTGGTAGGCCACCAGCGGGTGCAGCGCATTGGGCACTGCGTGGCGCATGATCACCTTGGATTCAGAGAGGCCCTTGGCGCGTGCGGTTTCGATGTATTGCGCGTTCAAGGTATCGAGCAGATTGGCCCGCATCACGCGCATGTTGTAGGCCAGGCCGCCAAAGGTAGCGATCAGAATAATCGGCCAGACATGCTGCAGCAGGTTGACGAACTTTCCCCATGACCAAGGCGCGCCGCCGTATTTCGAGGAATAGAAACTGCCCAGCTCCTGCACGTTCAGTTTAAAGGCCAGCACGTAGAGAATGATCAGCGCCATCAGGAAACGCGGCACTGTCATGCCAATAAAAGAGACAAAGCTCAACGCTGTGTCGATCCAGCTGTACTGGCGGGTCGCCGCCAATATGCCAAAGCCAATGCCTAAAAATGAAGCCAGTAAATGGCAGCTCAACGCCAGCAGAATGGTGCGCGGCAAGCGCTCCCCCACCACTTCGGCGACAGGCTTGTTGTATAAAAAAGAATGACCGAAATCCCCTTCGGTGACGATTCCCCACAGCCAGCGACCGTACTGCATGATCATCGGGTCGTTCAGGCCATGTGCCTGCCTGTAGGTTTCGGCCGCGGCGTCGGCCGCAGCAAAAGACGCATTGCCCTGCACGATCATGTTGGTGCGGATGAAGTCGCCGTAGTCACCCGGCGGCGCCTGGATGATGGCGAAAGTGATGATGCTCATCACCAACAGCACCGGTATCGATTGCAGGATGCGAACACCGAGAAAATGCAGCATGGGAATCAGTTCTTGGTTAGCGGACTAGGAGGCTGCAAGCGCTGTCGCAGCGGGTCAGCCCGGGCGGGCAAAGCCGCCCGGGCTGATTCATACATCAAACATCACTGCACAGGTCCGTCCGAACCCGGCGCACCCGGCAGGGCCTCTGGGTACAGCTCGTGGTCCTGCTGAGCATCGGCCGCGACATACACGCGCTCGCGGATGATGTTGTCCTCCGCCCAGTTGTACATGAAGATCGGCGCACCCGGTGGGATGTTGCTAAAGCGCTTGTTGATGATCAGCGCGCCCGGGTACTGGGTCAGGCCTATGGTGAAGAGGTTCTCCGTGTGCAGCTTCTGGTAGGTCTTCATCAGTTCGGTGCGCTGATCTGCATCTCTGGAGGAGATAAAGCTGTTCACCGTGTCGACCATCTCGACTTCGAAATCCAGCAAATCCAATTCGCCGGCGTCATTGGAGCGGTGCGACCACGTGGTGAAGGGCCCCACTGGTGCCAGTCGATCCGTCTCCTGCAAAACTGTGATCAGCTCTGTGCCGTTGCGCATCACCATCCAGTCATAGCGACCACTGTCGCGCAGGGCGTCACGGTCATTGGCGCTGAGCTGGTTCAAGGACACCCGAAGACCCGCCACTTCCATCATCGCCACTATGCCTTCCGCCAGGCTTTTATCGGTCTGGTAGTCGCCATTGGTCAGCAGCGTGACGTGCACATCAGCGCCACCCATGACATCGGCGGGATGGTTAACGAAACCGTTGCCGTCCGTGTCCTTCAGGCCGATCCGCTCTAACAATGCTTTGGTGGTTTCTACGCTGTAGGGGTAGTAGACACTGGACTCCGCATCATAATAGGAGGTGCCGGAGTAGAGCCCGCCCGGGTAGATGGCGGTGAAAGGCCCCTTGACCAGCGAGTTGCCCAGTCGCTGGCGGTCCAGAGCTTGGCTTATAGCTCGGCGGAAATCAACGTTTCGATTCAACTCACGGACTGCCTGAGCGCGCTCGTCTGGCTCACCCCAACCGTTGCCCGAGAGATTCGGGTAGAGCGAATAACCGATGATGCGCGGGCCGAACTCAAGTCGAGCGGGGGCGTCTGGCTCAGCTGATTTTCGCAGAGACTCCACGTAGTTCTCGGCCTGTTCGAGGTTAGAAAAATCGCCGGTGCCGGCAACCGCCTGCACGTCGCGATCTCCCCAAGTAGAGAGCCTGTAGTGCATCTCATCCAAGTAGGGCAACTGCTGACCAGTCTCGTCGACCTTCCAGTAATAGGGGTTGCGGCGCAATACGATGATGTCATCCGAGCGATGCTCCACAGGCACCCACCCGCCCATCACCGGCATGTTCAGGTAATCGGCCGGGAAAGCGTTTTGGTATTGCTCGTAGCTGTTGTCGGAATAATCCGGGTGCTGTGGTTTGAGCACATGCGAAGGCCCCGGACAGAAATTGCCATAAGCCAAGCTGTAGAGCACCTTCTCCGGGCGCTCCGTGGTGAAGTGCATCTGCACGGTATGCGCGTCAATGGCTTCCATGGTTGTGCCCGGCCCAAAGGTCGCTTGGGTGGCGCCGTTGAGCGGGGTGATCTCGGCGTTCATGATGTGATCGTCCCAATAGAACATCACGTCATCGGCGTCGAAGGCATCGCCGTCGGACCACTTTGCGCCCTCGATCAGGTGCAAGGTCAGTGTTTTGCCGTCCTCAGACCAATCCCAGCTCTTGGCCAGGTTCGGCAACGGTTCGAGATCTTCAGGGTTGATCTGAAACAACGGCCCGGTGCGGGTCAGGCACTCCCACATGCCAATGTCGATACCGCCCCAACCCTGGCTCTGGCCGGCGATGTAGTTCCAGCCCTCTGGGCGACCTCCGATGACATGGCGCATCACGTCGCCGTAGACACCGGTGCCGTCGGGCATGTTGGCGGTTTTGTACACCATGGGCTCTTTGGGCAATCGCTCGGAGACAGGCGGCAGCTTGCCAGTCTCGACGAATTTCTTGGTCACCCACGTAGGCTCTGAGTAACTGGGCAGTGCCTTGTATTCGAAGATATCACTGCGGTTGACAAACACGGGTTCGCCCTGCGCAGCAAAATTTGGGGGTGCCGGTGGCAGGGTTGGCCCCATCATGTCGGCTTGCAAAGAGCCTGCAGTCGCACCGCTGACCAGGACTGCTACTAGGCCATGTGGAAAATACTTCATCGAATTCATCCTCCGGGTTGGACGGCAGGAACGCCGCTACATGTCGGTTTGGTCAATGTTTCTTTTGTGCCGATAGCAACGCCGTTTGTATTGCCACTGCGGCGGTACGGCATCGATCAATAGAAAGTGTGCGCGGAGTCGGGCTTTACAGCAATATTGAAATAAGACATTATCTTCCGGGTTCTTAAGATTTAACGGTGACGTCAATGGCGGCTACAGACTCCATCCGAAATCACGAGAGACACTTTTACAAATCGACCAGCGCCTTTGGCCGTTTCGGCATGCGACTGTTCGAACCTTCCTGCATGGAAGCCGCGCACTGGCACGGCCACATTGAGCTGAATTTCGTCATCAATGCCGACATGGTGTATCTCTTTGATGGCGAGCGGGTCTGCGTCCCCGCTGGGCGAGTAGCCATGTTCTGGGCCGGTGTCCCGCACCAGCTGATCGAGGTCAATCGCCGGGGCCGCGCCAAAGCCCAGCTTTGCAATATCTACCTGCCCGTCGACAGCTTCCTGATCTTGCCGCACATCACCGAATTGCAGATGAACATCTTGGCCAGCGGCCTGGCACTGCTGCCGGAGGGGATTTGCAATCAGGACATGATAGAGCGCTGGTACGGCGATTACCGCTCCGGTGATTTTGAGCGCACGGAGCTGGTTAAAATGGAACTCAATGCGCTGTTTCGCCGCGCGCAATTGAACACACTGGAATACCTCTACCTGCCCAACATCGAGACCAACGGCGACCGCTCCCTGAGCTCGTCGCGCATCCGCCACGTGGTGCTGATGCTGCGCTACATCATCGAAAACCTGGTGGAACCCCTGAGCAACGCCAAGGTTGCCAAGGCCACCGGCCTGCACCAGAACTACGCCCTGTCACTGTTTTCGCAAGTCATGCACATGCCGATCAAACGTTTTATCGTACGGCTCAGGCTGATGCGGGCCAGGCTTTTACTGGTGGAGAGCAGCATGGCCATCGTCGCCGTCGCCGAAGAATCTGGCTTCAGCTCCATCAGCCAGTTTTATCATCACTTCAAACAATTTTACGGGATTTCACCGAATCAGCTGCGAACAGGCTATCTGGAGAAAATCTCTTAGTTTGAGCCATGATCAAGCTTGTCATTTTCTCACAAAACAACCTAAACTTAGGAAACCCTCCCATAGACTTCTTTGGCCTAGCACCGCGCTTCGGAACAACATACCGCAGCAAAGTTAAAACGCTGCACGCGCTTAGCAGACCGTGCAAGAACAGGTGCCGTCGCAAGAGAGTACTGGTTTGAGGTAGATTTTCTCGCTGAATGCGGCGAATAGATGCCTGGGCGGCCCCTGCATTTAACGAAATCAGAGTGAAAATTCGGCCAAATCCAGCGCGCTCACAGTATGCAATCGTTTTTGAACGGGCTGTTAGACAAAACAGGTAATGAATCAGGGTTTTCTGGCGCTCAAATGAAGTGCTCGTATTCCAGACTGGCGCCAATCAGCTCGCGGTCGCAGGGATCTTTAGGGGTCTTGAAAAACCATTTGCAAAGTTCGATACCGCTGCAGCTAGGGCATATAACGTACATTCTCTCCGCCGATAACGACATGGCCAGACCAGCTGTTTTTGGTCCAGACATTTCGCAACAGCGACAGAAAACGCAAACCGGTGGACTTACCGGAAACGCTCTCCCCAACAAGCCAAAACACTCGCCCTTGCCTACCTGCAGTGACACTCTGTTCAAGACCTGAAGTACGATCGATCACTACCTATCGGTGGCTGTGCCGCCAGTAGCGCCCGGCTGTAGGGGTGCGGGGCCTTGTCCAACTCGGCGGCAGGAAGTGATTCCACCACCCGTTCTCACCGACTGTGCCCAACCGCTCACGACCATGTAAAAAAAACACCACACACAAAGCGACCTCACTCGTGCATCGATGGCTATGCACCGAGGCCAAGAAATCCAAACCCTGATGCGGTTAAGATCACCGTCGCCATGTTCAGGGTGCGTCGGATCACCACCGAGGCATGCAAATAGACACGATGGACTTCCCGATGATTTACCGCGGAGAAGGCCCCCTGCAGCCTGACGCTGAGACATCACTAAAGAATCCTAGATCATATCAGTGCGAAATTCACCAGGGGTCAGACTGGTGTATTCTTTGAATGCTCTGTTGAATGAACTTAAGGATTGGTAACCTACAGCCAGACTAATGGACAATATTTTGTCATCCGAACAGTTCAACAATTCCACCGCACGAATCATTCGCATCTGCCGTTGAATCTGAGTCCAGCTCATCGTTGTCTCACGATGAAGTGAACGTGACAAGGAGCGTTCTGAACTGCCCACCTGCTCGGCTAATTCAGACAATGTCACTTCTTCAGCCAAATACTGCTGTGTCAGAGCGAGCACCTTTATGACTTTTGCACTCTTCCCCTTGGGCAGCCACAACTCATTGGGCTGATCGACGAGATCGCCACACATATTAGCTATTGATAGAAAGAAATGCCGGGACAGCTCATCAAACGCTTGCCTGTCCGGACCCCACCGCCTCGCGTGCAAGATCATGTCTCTCAACAAACTGGGCAGTGTAAGCACCTGGCAGCGACTGATTGGATTGTCGATAAAATCTGGAGAAAATAGCAGAGAACAACACTCAATTGGCCGCTCTATGTCTACACGTATCGACGTGCCAGCTGGAATCCACACTGCTCGAGAAGGCAACAAGACCCAATCACGCTCCCCGATTTCCAGCCGCAGCGACCCTTTCGCACAATACAACAAGTAGTGCTGATCAAAACACAGCGACTTGGCGAGACAGGGCTCTACTAAACTGCTGAAGCAGTAAGCGGGCATTGCATCTATGTGACATCCCTCCAAGTTTAGGCCCTGTTCAGGGGGTGAATATACGGTGCTGTTCTATTTGTCTGGTAAAACCGCGAATTGCGGAATCACTCACCGTACGCAGTCCGTACCCAGTGTAGTTATCAGCCATGACGAACTGCATCGAATACGTCAACCTGCGGCGGCTGAGTCATGAGCGGTTTTAACTCCGTTATCATGCTAGCAAATTCCTCGCTGCCACGGTAATTATCGAAGGCACTGAGATCTGTCCAGTGCTGATTAATAAACACCATCCCCGGCTGATTTCTACCCTCTAAAACTTGGTATAACAAGCAATCTGGCGTATTTAAATTGCGGGTCGCGACATCTTCGAGACGCTGTACCGATGCGCCGAGGTCCTCGGGTCTGAATTGACACGATATTTGAGTAACAATCATGGTTCTATCTCCGTTTTTTGCGACTGGCAAAATAACCGTAACTTGTAAATTTTGGTGGCCCCTTCACAAACCCAAGGGAGCCGATGGTTTTGAAATGAGCGCCGCGAAGAAGTGCGTGGAACTCCTCCACTCTGTAGCAGCGATAACGCCAGATCACTTGTAGCATCCAAGTGCACCAGTGCGGCTTACTGACAGACATGACAAGCATGCCGTCCGGATTCAAAACACCGGACAAAATCGTGAGCACTTCGGCGGGATCTTTACAATGTTCGATGACATGCCCACACAGAATCAAGTCGTAAGTCTGCGCACACGCCTTTAAGTCCTCGGCAGTCGACTGGCAGGACTTCACTGGGTAGTCATATTGATCCATGCAGAGCAGCGCCTGGTCCAACATCCCAGCCGAGGGATCTAACAAGACGAATTCCGGTTTAGCGTCCAGACATTTACTCTCAATCACACGGCACAATGCCAGGGAAAACCCCGCACTCCCCGCCCCTACGTCTAACACCGAAATTCGCCCCTGCACTGTGCCGGGAAAGAGATCGACAACATGGCCGAGTAAGCGCTCATAAGCCTGGACATAGTGTTTGTCTTGAACGAAACCATGCCATCGCCACGCAGCGTTATCGTAATGCTCTACCAAATGAGAAAGATCGGGCCTGCGAAAAAATCTGGCAACACTGTAGAACATAAACCCCCCGAGCTGCCCTGAACAATGCTTAGACAGGTAGCCAGTTTATGCGCTGGTACAACGTATTGCTGGGCAGTAAAAGACAAGTCTTTGTCCGTACCGGCCAAACGAACAAATAGCTCCCTTGTCACAACCAACATGACCCAGACAACAGAATATTCACCAGCTAACAATCAACGTCAGATCGAAACGCAGCGACGACCCTCTTTCTCTGCAAAGTGGACCCGCCTCAAACTCGAAATCACGCCGATACCAGCAGCTTGTACGCCTTGGATATTTTCGAAAAATTCCCTTTGTCCACCATCCCTCCCGTTTTCAAGTAGTGCTCAATACCGATGACCATGTCGCCCATTTGTTTTCGGCTGACACCTTTTAGAAATCTTGCCAGAAAAGCAGGCTTGGTCCTCATGAAAGTCTCTATAGAAAACCGACAGGATGTCTCTGACAGGGGTGTCAAAGAACATAAGCGCGTGCTCAATGGACTTCTCCAAAGCGTTTCAAGCAGGCAGTAAAGCGCAGTTGCCGCAAGCGGCCATTTGCTTCGACGCCCTCCACTTGGTCAAGCTTGCCAATGAAGCCTTGGAGCAAGTCAGGCGTGAAGAGACGAAGCATGAGCCCGAGCTATAAGGTAGCCGCTGGGGCACGCTCACAGACGCCAAAAAGCGGACTGAGAAACAGAGCATTGACATGCATTGGCTTCAACGTTCGAGGCTTAAGACTGCACGTGCTTGGCGCATGAAAGAGCGGTTGCGGGACATCCTGAGTGCGGCGAGATCGGGCGCAGAACCGGCAGAGGATTTGGGCCGGTCGATCAGCTGGGCTAGGCGCTCTCGGTTGAAGCCATTCAAACGATTAGGGGCAACTGTTCGCGAGTATCTACAAGGCATAGTCGCCAGCTACCAGCACGGGCTCAGCAACGGCACGGCGGAGTCGATCAACGCCAAGATTCAGGCAGCCATGGCACGAGCACGCGGGTTCAGGGGTTTGAAGAACCTCTATACGATGCTGTACTTGATTGCGGGCAAACTCTCCGGGCTGCCGAGTTCACCATATGTCACCAGAAGTGCTTTAGCTGTATAGGAATCCACACTAAACTCCATAGAGCCCATATTCTGGATCAATCCTTCATCGAATACCGAGGCACCTGCGCGAGCAAAAACTTTACGATCAGTGTGCAATCCAGCGAAATGTTATTACTGCAAGCCAGAGGGAAGCAACCTCGCAGCTTAGCCCCCATCCCCCGTGTCAATCAAAACAGGGGGGCCCTCTTTGTAATGATGTCGAGCGTCATAGAAGACGAGAGCCGTGACCAAGCGGAGCAGCAACTGCTACGAGAAGTGCTCATCGACATAAGCCGCGGTAAAGGAGAACAAGAGCTAGCACTTGCAAAACTAGCCTTAAAGCAAGACGGCCTGCTGTCCGTCTACAAAGATCACATGCAATCGGCTGATGCACACGAGAAAATGGCATCGATGCTTCCTCACTCTGACGACGTAGAGCCACTGATAGAAATTTACCACGATGCTCAGCTCCCAAAACAACACTGGAATTCGGTCTGGTATCGTGAGATTGCTCGCGCCTTACAAGTTGAGCTAAAACTCAATCTGCAAAACCCCACTATGGAACCGCAGCAAGTGATCGACCAATTGAATAAAAAGTTAGAAGACCTTAAAGCGAGTTACGGTTACTGAACTTCTACGGCTCCTTTTCTGCTGTTCACCATCGGGAACACTCATCTCATAACGATCCTATAGATCGTTCAATTGCCGGCTCTGAACTCGGTATTCTGCAAACAGTACTCGTTAAGTACTAAACCCTCTGACTTTAACCAATCCTGCAATACAGAACGTCAAGTTGAACGTCTTATTACACCTATCGATTCGATGCCGCCAAGCCAAGCCCAAACAGCATGTAGAAACAGCCACTGACTCTGCCCAGGAGTTTTCTTCCTTTCGGCGTGGATAACACTGACCTGGCCAATTTTGAGAATGCTGCATATCCGCAGTGAATTAAAACAACCAGAAGGCTAAAAGTAACTGTCAGGAAGATGAACTGAGCTGGGTAGTTTTCATTGGGGGTGATGAACTGAGGGAATAGTGCCATGAAAAAGAAAATGGGCTTAGGGTTTAATAACGTAATCAATAAACCTTCTGTAAAACGGACTTTGGCAGTTTTTGCTTTGGCTGTCTTCTGCACATTGATCTTTGCAGAAGTTCGCCACATTTTTATGCCAAGATAGATCAGGTAGGCTGCCCCAACAAGTTTGAATACCGTGAAGGCCAATGCCGAGGTTGCAAGAACAAGCGCAAGGCCGGTCGCTGATATGGCAGCTATGCACATCATGCCAGTGGCAACACCCAGTATGCTAGGGAAAGCAGCCCAGAACCCATAGCTTAGCGAGTTCGTGATGGTGAGAACCACGCCGGGCCCCGGACTGGCAATTGTCGCCGACGCGATGGCTAGATACAGAAGGTATTGATCCATGTTTCCCCCTACTGGGTATAACAAAGGTTCAGGGCAGGTATGCGGCAGAATATCTGCCCAAATGCCCAACCAAACGACCTGCTAAAAATAAGTACTGGTTAAAGATCTTCACCCTCAGACAGGTGATTCAACAAGACGATATCGCGCGGTATGCTCCACACGATATCGTCAAAGCGGCCTAATCAGCGTTCGTAACACGCCAGATAACATTGCCAACATCGTCCGCTACCAGCAGGCAATTGCCAGGCCCGATCACCACGCCGACCGGTCTGCCGTAGGAGTGTTTTTCATCCTCCGCGAGAAAGCCGGTGAGTATGTCGCGTGGCGGGCCAGAGGGCTTGCCGTTGCCAAAAGGCACGAACACCACGGCATAACCGCTGAGGTTGCTGCGGTTCCAAGAACCGTGCTGACCGATCACCATGCCGTCCGTGTCGAAGCCGTTTAAGGTGCCCGCGGGCATCCAGCACAAACCGAGAGAAGCGGTGTGGCCGCCGAGGGCGTAATCCGGTTGCAGCGCCGTGGCCACCAGTGCAGGATCTTGCGGCACACGGTCATCGACTGTCTGACCCCAGTAGCAGAAGGGCCAGCCGTAGAAGCCACCGTCAGTCACAGAGGTCAGGTAATCGGGCGGCACTTCGTCGCCGAGACCATCGCGCTCGTTGACCACTGTCCACAGCACATCCGTGTTTGGCTCCCAGGCCAGGCCAACCGCATTGCGCAAACCCGAGGCAAAGATTCTGCTCTCACCGGATTCAAGGTCCAGCTCGTAGATGGCCGCCCGGCCCTCTTCGGCCTCAAGGCCGTTATCGGCAATGTTGGTGTCCGAACCGACACCGGCGTACAGCTTGCTGCCGTCGGCGCTGGCCAATAGGCTGCGGGTCCAGTGACCACCTGGCTTGAAATCAACGAGCTTGCTGCCATCACCCTGAATTTGCGTGGCACCGGCTTCGTAGGGGAAAGATACAATGCCGTCCGTATTGCCCACGTAGAAGGTATCGTTGAGCATGGCCATGCCGAAGGGCTGGTTCTGCTCTGCCAGAAAAACATGCCGCGTTTCCCCCACACCGTCGTTGTCCTCATCCCTGAACAGGGTGATGCGGTTAGCCGACACGCCTATTGCCGCCGCACGCTTCATGGTGGACACCATGGCGTAATCAAAGGCGGATTTGATCGGGCCAGCTGATTGCAGCGCCTCGGCAACCAGTACATCGTTGTTGGGCAGCACATGTATCCAGCGCGGATGAATCAGATCTGTCGCAAAAGCGTTGACTTGCAAGCCTGCAGCCGCAGTCGGCTTTTGGCCTTCTTCCCAACCTTTGGCCGTCGGCATTTTCAGCGTCGGAATGCCCTGCGCTTTTGCATCGGGAATTTCCGGCGCGGAGCCCAAGGCTTGCACACTCTCATCAGCGCCCCACCGGCGCATCAAAATGACAGCAGCGCCAATCATGGCGACAATTCGTGAAAACAGATTAGTGGTACCGATGACCGTATCTCCTGTGATTGCTGGTCGAGTTCCCTGCCACACAGCAACAGTGTTGAGGTTGTTTCGACTAGCTGAAAAAATGTACTACTTCAGTAAGCGTTGCGAACCACGCCTTACCTTTCCGACTTTAACTCACAAGTGCACTGTCGGCTTCTATTATCTGAGATTTTGGGGCTGCAATTCATCCAGCACTGGCTTGCTCGGCTTTGCCGCCACCGGATACGTCAATAATGGCACCCGTGGTGTAACGGGCTGATCAAGTGCCAACGACGAGGTGTAGTATTCCACAATTCACCATTTTCTCTAGGGTTCTGCGTAGGGTGCTGCTGAGCGAAGCGAATCGCACCGAAAATCCACCAAGCCCTAACCCGTGGCATCACATATCCCGAAGTAATTTGACTCGAATACCAATGCGCCAAATGGCCAAAAGACATTCTGTAAGGAGCGCTTCCGCCACGCCCATACCGCTAGAACAGCTTGTATCGCTGATGGACAAGCACTGGTATCACTGTGTTTCTCGCTGCGTACGCCGGGCTTGGCTTTGTGGGGAAGATCCCTGCAACGGTATCGTTTACAGCTACAGGCGCGACTGCGCTGTCGGCAGAATGGAACAGCTGGTCGACGCTTTCTTGATCGATACGGCAGCTGTTGCTGCATCTTCGCTGTGATGCCAATCAACACGCAGCCTGGCCAGCCGCCCTTCTCTTCTCAAATATTTTGGAAAAATCAACGCATTCAGCTTTCTTCAAATGATGGTTGCATTTCTACCTGAAAATCGAGGGTTTGTGGCATGCGGGCCTGCGCTCTGCGGCAGAAAGCCAAGAGCGCCGACCCTGATTGACGGCCCGTATTAGACGCGTGCGTCATAGACGGCTTTTTCAAACGCCACGTAACCGGTGAACGAAGCCGGGTCGGCAAATGGCAGGATCTGCGTCGCCCAGAAGCCCCCGACGCCGTTTTCCCGGTCGGCCCAGTAGAAGAGGTTTGCCAACCCCGCCCAGCCGATGGCACCGGCAGGTCGCCCGGTGGGGGCTTGCTCGTCGTTGACCATGAAGCTGTAGCTCCAGGATTTGGGCTGCCCAGGGAAAAACTCGGCGTCGTTGGATAAAGAGGGAATCACACCTTTAAGCGCGCCGATCTTCAGCGGGTCGAGTTGGTTCGCGCTCATCATCTGCACGGTCTCTGGTTTGAGCACACGTCCGTTGTCGCCCTGCCCGTCGTTGAGCAGCATGCGGATAAAGCGCAGATAGTCTCCAGCAGTGGAATACAAGCCGTGCCCACCCATGTGCACTTCCGGTTCCTGTGGCAAGATCAGATCCGCTAGCGGGGTCAAGGAGTCGTCGGCCTGACGCTGATGAATCACCGCCAGGCGGCTCTTCATGTCCGGGCTCATGCTGAAGCCGGTGTTACTCATGCCCAGCGGCTCGAAGATCTCCGTCTGCATCACCTCACCGAGGCGCCGACCCGTGATGGCCTCGACCACCTGCCCGGCCCAGTCGATGTTGATGCCGTAGTGCCAGTCGGTGCCGGGGTCAAACAACAGCGGTGCCTGCAGCGCGGCCTTGCTGCTGGTGATGACACTGGGCAAACCGTGGTCGGTGGCCAGGCGCAGGTAGTCTTCGTTGAAGAAGTCGTAGGCAAATCCCGCTGTGTGCAACAGCAGATGCTTGGTGGTGATGGCCGTGCGCGGGGCGCGCAGGATCGGTTTACCGGCACTGTCGAAGCCGTCCAGTACCTGTACGTCTCCCAGCGCTGGCAGGTAGTTGCTGGCCGGCGCGTCCAAGTCCAGCTCGCCTTGCTCTACCAGCTGCATCACAGCGGTGGCGGTGATGCCCTTGGTGCAGGAGAAGATGCAAAAGACGGTGTCCTCGGTCATGGCGGTGCTTTCGGCGGTGTTGCGCTTTCCCGCAGCCCCCTGGTAAATCGCACCGTTTTTGTCTGTGGCCATGGCCACTACACCCGGGACGGATGTAGCTCCGTTGACTGTGCCCTGCAGCACGGCGTCGCAGCTTTGTTGTAGGTTTTCTGCCATGAGTATCGCTCCATTATTGTGGTGTGTGCCCAATCCACAGTAGCGAAGTCACGGGGCCGACTCTGCCGGATTTGGGCAGGCCCTGTTCGAAAACGGCATTCGTTGAATAAGCGCACAGCCAAGTCTGACCAGGAAAAGCGCCTAGCTGGATGAGTTCAGGCGCCTAGCGGTGGCGGCTCAAGGTGCTGCTGGGCGCTTCGTGAAAGCGCTGCCGGTAGAGCTTGGCAAAGTAGCCGAAATTCACATAGCCCCAGTCGCTGGCGATGCTGGCAACGGTGTCACCGGGCAGCGGTTGCAACAGACGGGTGCGGGCGCCCTGCAAACGTTGCTCCCGCAGGAAGGCACCGGGTGAGGACTGCCGGTAACGTTTAAAGGCGGCGGACAGGGCACGCACGCTAACGCCCACTCCGCGTGCCACGTCGGCGACGGTGGGGAAGGCTTGGCAGTTGGCGCGCATGTGCTCTTCAGCCCGACGCAGATAAAGCGGGTCCGCGGCGGGTTCCGGCTCGCTCAGGTCGATGCCAGACTCGGCGCTCCATTGCTGCAATAAAGACAAGCAGATGCCCTGCTCCAGGTGATCCACATAGCGCTGACGCAGGTTTTCATCCAGCGGAGTGGCATAGGAGCTGAGCAAATAGTTGAGCAGCGCCATCCAAGACGACTGCGGCCCACCGAATTTGACCTTGCTCTGCCACAGGCGGGGGCCGGGGCTCTGCTTGAACCACTCCAGCGCGACCTGCTCCACAAGCGCATGGGGAATCGTGAGGTTGAGCTGAACGTGCTCGTCGTCGCTGTTGAGCCAGTAATCCGTCTGCGAGCAATTGGCCACAAAGCTCTCCCCCACGCCCGTCACCGCCGAATGCTCACCGCCGGTGCTGTGTTCGATCTGCCCCTTGAGGGTGGTCAACACAAGGATGTTGCCCGCCTCCGGATCGAAGTTGCTCAGGTGCACAGGGGTGCCGTAGCCAAAGCAGGTGAGCGTGATGCGCCCGTTGACCAGCGATTGTAAGCGTGCGTTGGGCGCGGCGTGGCGCTGTAGCGCGCACACGTCGTAAGGCATGTAGACGCGTTCACAGAAGGCATTGACCTCGTCCCAATCCCCAGAGCGGCCATTGTTCTGGCTGCTCAGCGGGTTGCCAAAGGCATCGAGCAGTGTCTCTTCGTCTAACATGTGCCCTCCCGCCCTGCGCAGTCGCTCAGTGGTGTTGCCAAATTTCACCACAAAACCCTAAGCAAAGGGAAGTATATTGCATTTTTCTTGCGCTCTTGCCCCCTGCCCCAATGCTAGACACCCTGCTTTTCACACAGCAAAATCGGACGCAATTTGGCTCTGATACACGGGCGCCATACCGTCAAAAGACACTCCCAAAAGAGTGTTTTCCACATGCCCACACTGCCAAACAACTTGTATCGCTCATGGACACGCACTGGTATCGCAAGTTTTGTTGCGGGCTTAAATGAATTTGGTGATGAGCAATTGGCGATCGTTGGCAGTGGCAACGCCTTGCGGGAAATTATGGGTTTATGCTGAACAACTGTCAGGTCCATCAATACCGATAAACGACCAGCGACAGCAAAGCTGCCCAACAGCGTCAAGGACGCTCTAGGATGAAGTCTGGATGGATTTCAGATTGCGCGATGGGTGCCATCACGTCATGACCGGAAAAAAAACCAAAACCCGCGATCAAAGCGGTTTTTACGCCTGCGACCTGCCCACCGAGGATATCAGTGTGAAGGCTGTCTCCAACCATCAAGGTACGCTCGAGGTCTAGGTTTTCAACTCGCGCAAAAGCCAGATCAAAAATGTGACGGAACGGTTTGCCAAAAAACTGCGGCGATACGCCGGTCCGGCTTGCCAAACGGTGCGCATAGGCACCCGGCTCAGTCGAAAAACCACCTTCTCGGGGCGCGACAATATCGGGGTTTCCGACGTACACGGGCCGCGGCTTATGTATAAGCGACGCCTCCAGCATGGTCTGCCGTTCAGCGGTCCAGACTGCACTGCCAATCAACAAAAAGGCGTCCACAGTGTCGTAGACAGCCCGATCATCAGTCAGATAGGTGGCATTGAGATTCTCGATATCAGCGCGACCCAGGCTCTCGGTCGCCATGAGACCTCAGTGGCGGCCAGGCTCAGACTGCAAGGCATGCAGAATCGCTTTGCGGCTCGTGATGACGTCTTCGGGGGCGAAATCGTATCCTAGGCGCTGGTACTTTTTCATCAGGTCAGCATGGGGAAATCCTGCAGCATTCGATACGATTAACACACGTTTGCCGGCTTTTTGCAGCCCGGCGATCCGCGCTGGAACGCCCGCAATTGCAGTCTCTCCAATGTTGAGTACACCAAATGCATCCAGCAGAAAAACATCGATTTCCTCCGCAATTGCATCGAGGTTAGGCAGGTGCTTACAGGCTCCCTTGCCGCCCACACCAGGCAGCCGATGCCGGACAGCCTCATAGCCTGCGAAGGCTTCTTGCATGTTCAAATAATGGCGCCTCTGACTTGAGCAGAAACCCACTCTGAGATCACCACTGCGGCTAGAATCACCAACAAAATGAGAGAAACCTGTGGCCACGCCAATACGTTCAGCGATGAGGATAACTGCAAGCCGATGCCGCCAGCACCAACAAGCCCCAGAACTGTTGACTCGCGAATATTGATGTCCCAGCGGAACACCGCGACACCTGCTAGAGCGGGCATAATCTGCGGCACGATGCCATAGGCCATGACCTGCCAGCGCGAGGCCCCAGTTGCCGTAATGGCCTCCACTTGTTTTGTATCGATTTCTTCGATGGCCTCATAAAGTAGCTTAGCGCAGAACCCAATCGAGCGGATCGCGATGGCGATGACCCCAGCAAAAACCCCAGGGCCAATGATAGCGATCAGTAAGAGCGCCCAGATCAATGAATTGATTGAGCGGGTTGAAACAATGATCAGCAACGCGATGGGCCGGACGAATAGCGCGGATGGCGTCGTATTGCGAGCTGCAAGAAACGCCACAGGTATCGCAATGAACAGAGAGATTATTGTGCCCAGTGTTGCAATATTAAATGTATCCCAAATGGGACCACCCAGCTGCCTTATATATTCCCATTTTGGTGGGGTTGCGCGAGTCCAGATATCATTAGCAACGCGCGGTGCATCCCAAACGAAGAACCATGTTGTGGTGTTCGAAATCTGCTGCCAACAATAGCCAAAGACGGCGATGCCGACAAGCCACATAACCCAGTGGCCAAGGCTCTCGCGCTGCGTGCGTCGCTGCCACGACTTTAATCCGTCTACGTCAAGAATAGGCATTATTGAACCCTCGCGCGAACAACGCCGGATAGATATTCCAGCGCCATAACAATCATGATGATGATCAACAAAATTGCCGCCGCCGTGTCATATTCATAACGGTCAAAGGCAGTGTTCAACGTGGCGCCAATACCGCCTGCGCCGACTAGCCCAAGAATGGCACTTTCGCGGAAATTAATATCAACACGGTAAATCGAGAGACCGATCAGACGCGGCATCACTTGCGGCTGAACACCATAGTTGATCCATTGGCTCCACCGCGCGCCAGAGGCTTTAACTGCCTCGGCCTGAACCCGATCCATGCTCTCGATATCTTCCGCGAGAAGTTTTGCTAGAAATCCGATAGTCGCAAAGCTTAGCGTCAGAAAGCCTGCAAGCGGGCCAAATCCAAAGATTGCGACCAGCAAGATCGCGACGATGATTTCCTGCAGCGCGCGGCTCATGGCGATAATGCTGCGGCAGATCAAATAGACAGGCAGAGGGGCCACATTACGCGCTGCGCCTAAAGCGATAGGTAGAGAGATTGCGACACCAACCACCGAGGAGGCCACGGTCATAAAAATGCTCTCTATCATGCCTTCCGTGATGTCAGATGAACGTGAAGTGAAATCAGGGGAGGTGAATGCAAGCACGAATTTTTTGCCGCGCTCAAGGCCCTCATAGACCCGAGACCAGTTCACATCGATCGTCAAAACTGCTGCTAAAAGATACACCATGAACCCCAGCAGCAACGTCCAGCGCAACCATGGGCGTTTCACAAAGGGCGGTTTTTTCCAAGGTTGGCCGAGGCGATCAGCAATATCGAACTCTGCTGTGCTCATTGCACGGTAGTCTCATGTTCAGTGTCGGCATCTTCGTTGTCGACTTCTTCAATTGTTGCTTCCCAGTCTTCTTCACCGTAGATATCTGTCAATACTTCTGGCGTTAGCCCTTCTGGCGGGCCATCGAATTCAATCGCGCCAACGCGCAAGCCGATGACGCGCTGTACAAACATCTGTGCCAGAGCGACGTCGTGGATGTTGATAATTGCGGCCAATCCGCGTTCCTGACACAGTTCGCAGATCAGTCGCATGATTTGGCGCGAAGTCTTGGGGTCGAGCGAGGCTGTCGGCTCGTCCACCAGCAGCAAAGCGGGGTTTTGAATGAGTGCGCGACAGATGCCCACACGTTGACGTTGACCGCCCGAGAGTTCATCGGCGCGTTTGTCGGCCATATGCGCAAGCCCGACCCGATCGAGTAGACGAAACGCCTCATCGACATCCGATTGTGGAAAACGGCGAAGAAAGCTGCGCCAAAAACCGACGTAGCCTAGCCGGCCAGACAACACATTCTCCATCACTGTCAAACGCTCAACCAGCGCGTACTCTTGAAAAATCATACCCATGCGGCGGCGCTCTAAGCGCAGTGCACCAGACGACAAGCCAGTCAGTTCGACGTCCCCGAGGTAGATATTGCCCGATGTGGGTTCAACCAAGCGGTTGATACAGCGGATGAGCGTAGATTTACCAGCTCCGGATGGGCCAATCAGGGCAAGCACTTGCCCTTCTGGGATTTCCAGATCCACAGCCTTCAATGCCTGGTCACCGGTTTTATATGTCTTGACGAGCTTCTCGAGACGCAGCATGCAAGCACCCGCTCCTTAATAATCACTGTTTGTTAGAAAGGGCGGGCCGATTGGCCCGCCCGATCAGATATTACCCGCAGGAGTAGCTGACGCCATTCGCAGTATCGATCTTTCGGATCACTTCCCAGAATTCCTGGTAAGTCATCTCGAGGAACTGGCCCTCATTCGACTTCTCGAACTCAGCCTGAAGCGATGTCCCTTCCCACTCGAAGTTAAGGAACGCGTTACGGATTTTGTCCTTTAGCTCTGGTTTCAGGTTGTGCGCGGTACCAAAGCCTGTGGTAGGAAAGGTCTGCGACTTGTAGATAACTTTCACGTCTTCAGCTTTGATGACACCCCGACTAATCATGCGTGCTTTAACCGAATTGGCGATAGAGGCCGCCATATAGTCCTTGTGCGCCACGCCAAGGATCGAGTTGTCGTGTTTGCCCGAGTACACCGCCTCAAAATCACGATCTGGCAGCATGTCAAAATCAGCTTTCAGGATCGCAGAAGGTGCTTTAAAGCCAGAATTGGATGTGGGTGAGGTAAAGGCCAGTTGCTTGCCTTTGATGTCTTCGACTTTATCGATGCCAGAGCCTGGATACGTGATGATTTCCATCTCATAGCCAAAATTACCATCTTTGGACGCCATAATAGTAAACGGATTAAAACCCGCACAGTTCACCGCCAGTGGATTTGAGCCTGTGTTAAAACCTGCGATATGCAGACGGCCAGAGCGCATCGCTTCAATCTGGGCAGCGTTGTTCTGGACGGGAAAGAAAACAACCTTTTTAGCTGTTTCTTTTTCCAAATGGGTCAGAAAATCGGCCCAGGCAGTTTTATAGACAGCGGGGTCTTCTACCGGTGTGTAGGCGAAGATCAATGTATCGGGATCGACTTGATCAGCAGGATCAGTCGGTGTGTCTGCGATCAAATCCCCATTGGCGTCGCAATAACGCTTGTCCAGATCGCCTCGGGGACAACCTTCAGCGAACACGGGGCTTGCAAACGAAAAGGCCAGCGCAACTGCTGCACCGGATAGAAGTACGTTCATTGGTTTCATAAGAAATTCCTCCGTCTCGAAAGATTACGCGATTTTTTGGAAATGCAAAAGAGTCTTTCACTTCCACACCGCTAGAATGTCTACGCATGAATAGGAGATCGTTGCGAGTAATCAGAGAATCTGAGCGCACGAGTATCTATTGTTGGGATATACAAAGATCAACCCGCCGTTTCATGCCACTTGAACAAGAGTTATTGTCAAAAGCCGTGCACGGCCTCTGTCGCTAGGCAGCGCTCCAATCAGTTAACTCTTCGTATTTGGTCAGTTCAATCCCGTCTTGGAATTTCACCGCTTCGATGACTTTGGCCAGGTAGCTAAATCCTCGTAGTTTTTGCCCGCTCTTCGCGGCACATTGCCCCCCGTTTGAACATCTAGCTCCAGCATCGTTGCTCTCGACAAGCAGCCCTTGTTCCGCTTTGTTCGGTGACGGAATGTGGCGAAACTCGACTCGATAAGGTTCGTGGCTCTTATCGATCGGCAGACACCCCGGTGCCAGGGCGCTGCTGGGTATACGAAGAATGCCAGCATCTCTTTTCGATCTTTAACAATACAAGCCGCATCCTTGGTTTTTTTGGCATCAAACATCTTCACAAGTATGTCGAATTCTTTTTCTGCGTTCTGGGAAGAGGGTTAGTGAAGTCTTGACCCCTTAGATTTTCGAGGACAGCTGCGGCCCCTGGGTCGGCTCAGAAGACATGCTCAAACACCTGTGCAAGCACACCAACCCCGCTCGCCCACTCACCAAGCCAACCGTAAACAAGCCGAAGCACATCCAAGCTTAGAGCCTAAAACCACTCAAGAATCAATCATTCCAAAACGAATATATTTAGAAAAAGCAACCGCTCCGTGTTTTCTTCAAATGGGTCGCCGTAGAGAATCGTCTTACATGCCGCGGGAGACTTAAACGCCCTGACAACGCGACCCCCCGGCACAGATCCGGACGTGCACTGCTAGTGCATCCGGCTCCTGCGTCAGGTCAAACGAATAACCGCTCGTTCGGGTAAGGATGGGTCGTCCTGATAAGCGGAACATACAGAGCTACAATACGCTGCATCTTTCGCCAGATTAGCTTTTGGCCTTTCTGACTGCGCCTTCTCAGCGCACGAAACCAGCTTTTACAGATCTCCGTGCGCAACGCAGCCATTGCCCGCGTGTTCCCAGGGACACCATAGTAGTTCAACGAGCCCGTGATGACAGATGCTATCTTGCGACCCTGCACTTCGATTGGGATGCAGCGGTTGAGCATCAACCACTGTCGCATCTCCTTTATCTTCGCACGTAGCCGCTTAGCAATCGTCTGCCGTCGCACTGTAAAACCACCATCACTGCGTCGAGTGCTGCAGATATGCGTAAATCCAAGATAATCAAACGTCTCTGGCTTACCCACGCCCCGCTCTCGACGATTGGATTGGGAAAATCGTCCAAATTCTATCAACCGAGTTTTCTCCGGGTGAAGGTTCAGACCAAATTGTGCCAACCGCCTGCTCAGTGCACGCTTGAAAGCGTGAGCGTCATTGCGGTACTGGAAACAACAAACAAGATCGTCCGCGTAGCGGACGATGCAGACCTCCCCCTCGGCGTATCGGCCTCGCCATTGATGAGCCCATTGGTCGAGACAATAGTGCAAGTAGATATTGGCCAGTAACGGCGAGATCACCGTTCCCTGCGCTATCCCTTGTGCCGTCGCCTGCCAAGCGCCTTCGTCGACGATTCCTGCTTCGAGGGTTTGCTTAATCAGCTTAAGTACCCGGCGGTCACCGATGCGATGCTCCAAGAATCGCATCAATTGTTCATGCTCTACGTTGTCGAAGAAGGTCTGGATGTCGGCGTCCAGTACAAAGCTGGTTTTCTTCACTGTCAACGCCATGTACAGCGCGTCCAGAGCTTTGTGGGGGCTTCTGCCCGGCCTGAAGCCGTAGCTGAAACCCAAGAAATCCACATCGTAAATCAACTACATCACCCACACCATCGCTTGCTGGACAACTTTGTCCTCCACACAAGACACGCCTAACGGGCGGCTTCCCCCG
>JAWSVD010000538.1:0-1104 GCA_033852095.1 Granulosicoccaceae bacterium
GGTTCTGTTATGCTTAACCTGAGGTTATGCATGAGGGTGCTGCAATGACACATTTTGATGATTTGTTCTGGTTAGTCGCTGTGGTGGAGGCGGGCACTTTGAGTGCGGCAGCCGAGCGGCACGGCGTCACGGGGGCAGCCGTGAGCAAGCGTTTACGACTGCTCGAGGAGCGTCTGTCGGTGCGACTGCTGGAGCGTAACGCACGGCGGCTGCGCACCACGGAAGCCGGGGAGATGTATTACCGCCGTGGCAAGCGGCTGCTCGAGGCCTTTACTGAACTGGAGGACAGTGTCTCGTCTACCTCTGAGCTGCTGTGCGGCACCATACGTGTCAACGCGCCGCACAGTTTTGGTCTGCAGCGGCTGGCTGCGCCGGTGGCGGCCTTCATGGCCGAGCACCCGAAAGTCTCGATCCAGCTGGACCTGGACGATGCCTACATCGACATCAACGAGTGCAGCTATGACGTGGTGATACGCGTCGGCCGCCTGAGCGACTCCTCGGTGGTGGCCAGGCGAATCACCGGCACGCAACTGCTCTGCTGTGCGTCCCCGAGCTATCTGGCCAAACATGGCCAGCCGCAACACCCGCGCGAGCTCGCCGGTCACAACTGTCTGATCTACCACCATTCGTCGGTTCAAAGCACCTGGCACTTCGTGCAACAGAGCGGGGAAGAGGGCACTGAACACAGCGTGAACGTCAGCGGCACCGCGCGCTCAAACAACGGTCATGTGTTGCTGGAAATGGCTGAGCGTGGGCTAGGGATAGTGATACAGCCGTGTTTTATCGTCGAAGACGCGCTGGCACGCGGCGCGGTCGTGCCCATCCTGGGTGACTACCTGGCCACCCAAGTCGGCGTCTACGCACTCTACCCCTCACGCCAATACCTGCCACTGAAGATCACGCGCTTTATCGATTATTTGAAGAACGAGTTTGCGACAAACTGAGTGGTGTGAAATTGTGCTAAGAGAGCGACGTGGACCTGAGCGGCGGACTGTAAAAACATCAACGCGCTTAAAAAGTCATGACAAGTCAGGCGTTGCCCCTCCCCCTGATTTAGGGGGGAGGGCTTCGTGTTAGGTTAACAATCAGTCCGCTTTTTTAGTT
>JAWSVD010000002.1:0-21801 GCA_033852095.1 Granulosicoccaceae bacterium
GTGCCGCGGAGGCGCCTGCGGCATGTCCGCCCTACAGGGCCGGGCGTCACCTCTGGATCTGAACCCAGTGTGCGACCAAATTTATTCGGGCAGCACCACGTGGGGCCATGCTCCTCAGCTTGGCGTCGCCCGCATGTTATGGCGACCTCGAATTCAATTTGTAGGGCGAATAAGCGAAGCGCATCCGCGGCGATGTAGGATCAAGCCTGAGGCTTTCAACATGACGGCCGATGGAATTGCTGGTGTTCCGAGGTGTTCATAGGCCGCGGCATTCAGCGCCGAAGAGCGTGCTGAAATACCGAGCTGTCCGTTATTTGTCTGTCTAAGCACGCATCACTGACGTTCTCATCTGCATATCAACGCTCAACGGCCGGCCCACGATCCGCGAAAATTTGGGCTAGCTTGCTGTGTATACCGACAAAAAACCAACGCCAGACTGCCACCTTGACAATTTCCGACTATTATCAGTGCTTGTAGGGGAGGTTCGTGGCTGATTTGTTGCTTTCCCTCGATGAACCTCTTCAAAACCGCTTTGCCATTCTGGATGCTCCCGAACGGGGTCATTGATGGAAGTTTAGGCTTCGCTGTTTTTTAACTGGATAGAGTGAAAGACATGAATCAGAAAACCACACTCGCGATTGGGTGTTTGAGTGCTGCTTTGATAAGCGCACCCGTCCACAGCGAAGAATTCACCGGCCGTTGGTACGTGGGTGTCGGCGGCGGTATCTCAAAGTTAGAGCCTGACCCCGATAAATCGATGTATGCGCTGGACGAGACGCAAGACACTTCGGTGCGACTGATCGTCGGCCGCGATCTGACTGAGCGCCTGTCATTGGAAATGTACATCGCCGATTTAGGCGAAGTGACCTTGAAGCCAAAAGCGACGGCGGTGAATCCCGCGCAGGACCCGGCCATTGGGTACGTGGTCGGCGGTGCTCACCTGCTGTGGTACTTCTACAACACTGACGGCGAAGACGGCCGCTTTTACCGCGACAGCTTCTCGGCGTACGCCAAGATCGGCGCCGGCACCATGGACAACGATGCCAACGTCAATTACGAGCGCTTGGAAGACCTGCACCTGAGCCTCGGCTTGGGCATGGAAGGCTTTATCGGTCAGGGCTTCAGCTGGCGCGGCGATTTTGATTTCTACGACACCGACGCCTCTCAGTTGAGCCTGAGCTTGGTGCGGCGTTTTGGCGGCGTGAAGGCGAACAAAGCACCCTCCGCAACGGTGCCAGCTGTGCTAGCCGACAAGAAGCTCGACGAGGAAATGGCCATCACCACCGGTACTGACGTGTCGCCTGAACTGGCAGAAGAAGCCGTCGCGCCGACACTGGACACCGTCGTGGCTGCGATTGATGAAGCAGCCGCAGCTGACAGTGACCGCGATGGCGTGTTGGACACTGACGACCGCTGTGCATCTACCGAGGACGGACTTGCTGTTGACTCGCGCGGTTGCTCTTTCTCCGGCATCATCGAAGGCTTGTATTTCAAGACAGGCTCTTTCACGCTGAGTAAATCGGCCATGTCGATCCTCGACAATGTTGTGCTGGAGCTGCGTCGCTTCCCGAACGTGGCGCTGGAAGTACAAGCCCACACGGATAACCGCGGCAAAGCGGCTGACAACCTGCGCTTGTCACAGCGTCGGGCCGAGTCTGTAGCCAACTACATCGTCAAAGGCGGCATCAAAGGCGCACGTATCCGTGCCAGAGGCTTCGGTGAGTCACGCCCGGCTTACCGCAACGCTAGTAAAGAAGGCCGTGAGCGCAACCGCCGCGTAGTCTTCCAAACGGTAGAAGAGCTGCAATAAAAACAGCAGGGCACACGGCCCGCTGAACAAAAAACGCGGCCCAAGGGTCGCGTTTTTTGTGCGTTTAAATAAATGTAGGTTCTGCTTGTAGGTTCTGCTTCAGCTGGACATCCTTCCCCCCCAGCCCTGCAATCAACCATGCACCGCCGCATCAGTCACCACAACCCCGTCCCGATCTGCGTACAAATACGCCCCAGGCACAAACGCCGTATCCGCAAAGCGCACCGCGACATCGCGCTGCCCGGTGTTGCGTTTCTCCGTCTTCTTGGGGTGGGTGCCGAGCGCCTTGATGCCGACTTGGCTCTCGCACAGTTCCGCCGCATCGCGCACGTAGCCAAACACCACAATACCGGCCCAATTGTTCTTCTCCGCCAACACACCCAAATTGCCGCCCACTACGGCACAGCGGTCGGAGCCGCCGGCGTCCACCACCAGCACCGCGCCAGCGCCATCCTCTGCCAAGGCGTCGCGCACCAGGCTGTTGTCTTCAAACAGCTTTAACGTGCGGATCGGGCCGTGGAAGTCGGTCAGTCCGCCGAAATCACGGAACAGCGGGGCGCAGACTTGGGCATCTGGGTGTGCATCAGAGACGTCGGTTGTGGCGCTGCTCATGATTCTTCCTCTTCCAGTGAGTAGGGCAGCGGGATGGGCTGCATCATGGGGCCGTCCGCGGCACCGAGGAATAGATTCTTGCCCGCGTGCTCGAGCCGGATCACGGCGCTGGCCACGCTGGTCTTGTCACCGGCCGGCAGCAGCTCCACCAGCTCGCCCACGGCGCGCTCGTTGTCTTCGACATAGACAGGGGTGCAGGGCGCCGCGTCCAGGCCAGGGGCCGTCTGGAACAGGTGCATGCGGCGCTTGACCTTGCCCAGGTAGCGGGTGCGGGCAATTATCTCCTGACCCGGATAGCAGCCTTTGCGGAAGCTGATGCCGCCGAGGCGGTCCAGGTTGACCATCTGCGGCACGAACTTGTCCTGGCTGTCGGGGTGGATCTGCGGCTCGCCGGCCAATAGGCGCGAGGCGGCCCAGTCCAGTGCGGCGCCCTTGTCGTAGCGTGCGGCGAGGGTGGTCTCTGCCTCGGCCAACTGGTCTTGTTTGAGCAGCACCAGCGCGGCGGTGTTGTCGCCCAATGTCAGCAGCGGGCGCGGCGCGTTGGCGGGGTAGTCAGCGGTGTCGCTGACGCCGATCACGGCGACCTCCTGGTCAATTTCAAACAACACTTTGGCGCGCATGACGAACATTCGCAGGCGTTTTAGGAGGGGCTCGACGATGGCGTCCGGCGCAATGAGCAGAATGTCATCGTTGTCCAGTGTGAGGTGCATTTGTGCCAACAGGCGGCCCTTGGGGCTGCAGTATCCCTGCAGTTGTATTTGCCCGGGGGAGAGCGATTTGAGGTCGTTGGTCAGCTGGCCGTGCAGGAAGTTCTCGGCGTCGTCGCCGCTGACGCGAATCACACAGAGGTGGTCCAGCAGGGCATAAAAAGCAGGTGCGGTGCGGTCTTTAGTCACGGTGTGGGCCTTGGTTTGTGTATAGCTACGCCGCGCGGTCACGGTACGTAGGGGCTCGCTGGCGATATTAATGGAGAGTGCGCGCGGATGCCATGCCTGCCTTTGTAGTGCGGGGATGCTGCGCTGCGGAAATTGATCTAAAATAGGGGCTAATCGCTGCTCTGCGGCGAGTCAGTACCGCCCATTTTTGACCAATCGGCCGCCGATCACTACAATATTGTGCACGTGCAGCAAAGTGAGCCAACAACATGCCTCTCCCCGAGTCATCAGACAACGCCCAAAAGGGCGGTTCAACACCGCCCGAAGCGGCCGTTAACCCCTCTGAAGATCCCAAGAAGACACCCGAAAAACCGAATGAGATTGGTGGCCCCAAGGGGCTTGAGCCGACACGCTACGGGGATTGGGAGCAGAAAGGTCGTTGCATCGATTTCTAAGCAGGACCGCTGTTGAGATGCTCATCTCGATATCTACAAATAAATATAAATTACCCAGATAAAAAGGTAAAACACATGGCGTGGAACGATCGGCGGCCAATGTCGCCCCATTTACAAATTTATAAACTGCCCCTGACAGCGATGCTGTCTGTGGTGCACCGGGGCACTGGCGCAGTATTGGGGGCAGGTGGTCTATTGATCGTTTGTATCCTAGCGGCCGCTGCTGGCGGTGAAGATTCCTACAACGCCCTGCATGGCTTTGTCGGCTCTTGGTTCGGTATTTTGGTGATGTTCGGCTTCACCGTTGCGCTCTACTTGCACTTTTTCAACGGCATCCGCCACCTGCTGTGGGACATCGGTTGGGGCTTTGACCTTGAAACCACGCAGAAGTCCGCCAAATTCGCCGTTGGCGCCGCCCTGGTCATGACCATTCTGACCTGGCTTGTCGCAGCCTAAGGAGCACTGAATATGTCTATTGAAATGCGCACCCCCCTGAAACGCGCCAAAGGTTGGGGCTCCGCCAAATCCGGTACACACCACTTTTGGGTGCAGCGCCTCACCGGCCTTGCCCTGATCCCGCTGACCCTGTGGTTCTGCTTCGGTCTGGCCTCCTTGACGAGCATGTCCTACCAAGATTTCACTGCTTGGATCAGCACGCCCTACAGCGCCGTCATGATGATCTTGACGCTCGCTGCCGTGTTCTACCACTACGCGCTGGGCATGCAAACCATCATCGAAGATTACGTCCCCAATCACGCTGTGCGCACCGCCGCCGTGATCGCTTTTAATTTCTTTAGCATCATCGCTGCCGTGACCGGCATCTTTAGCGTGCTCAAAATTGCAGTTGGAGCCTGATCCATGACCGAAGCCTATAAAGTTATTGAACACCAGTACGACGTTGTTGTCGTCGGTGCCGGTGGCGCAGGCCTGCGCGCGACTTTAGGGATGGCAGCTGCCGGCCTGAACACCGCTTGCGTGACCAAAGTATTCCCCACCCGTTCGCACACCGTCGCAGCGCAGGGCGGCATGAGTGCCTCGCTGGGCAACATGGGCCCCGATAACTGGAAGTGGCACATGTACGACACCGTCAAGGGATCCGACTGGCTCGGTGACCAAGACGCGATCGAATACATGTGCCGCGAAGCGGTGCCTGCCGTGATCGAGCTCGAGCACTACGGCGTGCCTTTCTCGCGCACCGACGACGGCCGCATCTACCAGCGCCCCTTCGGCGGCATGACCCAGAATTTCGGTGAAGGCCCCGCAGCGCAGCGCACCTGTGCCGCCGCTGACCGCACCGGTCACGCCATTCTGCATGCGCTGTATCAGCAGTCGCTCAAGCACCAGGCGCAGTTCTACATTGAGTATTTCGCTGTCGACCTGATCATGGACAACGGCGAGTGCCGCGGCGTGGTCGCGTGGGATCTGGCTACGGGTGAACTGCACGTTTTCCGTGCGCACCAGGTTGTATTGGCAACGGGCGGCTGTGGTCGCACCTACTTCTCCTGTACCAGCGCCCACACCTGCACAGGCGACGGTGGGGCGATGGTTCAGCGCGCTGGTCTGCCGCTGCAAGACATGGAATTCGTACAGTTTCACCCCACCGGCATCTACGGCGCCGGCGTACTCATCACTGAGGGCGTGCGCGGTGAGGGCGGTTACCTGACCAACAGCAAGGGCGAGCGCTTCATGGAGCGCTACGCGCCCAACGCCAAAGACCTCGCGTCTCGCGACGTGGTGTCCCGCTCCATGACCATGGAAATTAACGCCGGCAACGGCATCGGTGCCGAGGCGGATCACATTCACCTCAACTTGCAGCACCTGGGTGCGGACGTCATCGACGAGCGCCTGCCAGGTATCTCCGAGAGTGCGCGCATCTTTGCCGGTGTGGACGTCTCCAAAGAGCCTATCCCTGTCTTGCCAACCGTGCACTACAACATGGGTGGCATCCCGACCAACTACCACGGCGAAGTTGTCACCATCAAAGGTGATGACCCGGATTCCGTCGTGCCAGGCCTGATGGCCATCGGTGAGGCCGCTTGTGTGTCCGTGCACGGGGCCAACCGTTTGGGTTCTAACTCCTTGCTCGACCTGGTGGTCTTTGGCCGTGCAGCTGCGCTGCGCGCTGCTGAGACAGTCACCGCCGGTGCTGCGCACAAGGTATTGGGCGACAGCGCCACGGCGCACATCTACGACCGTCTGGACAAGGCGCGTTACGCCAAGGGCGGAACGCCCACGGCCGAGCTGCGCTTGACCATGCAGAAAGCCATGCAGCAGCACGCTGCGGTCTTCCGCACCGGTGAGTCCATGCAGAAGGGCGTGGAGAAGATCGCCGCAGTCGTCGAAGGCTTCAGCGATGTAGGCGTGACCGACCGCAGCATGGTCTGGAACACCGATCTGGTTGAAACACTGGAGCTGGACAACATGCTGCCACAGGCAGTCGCCATCGTGAACGGCGCGGCCAACCGTCCCGAGAGCCGTGGCGCACACGCCCGTGAGGACATGCCAGATCGCGATGACGCGAACTGGATGAAGCACACCATGGCATGGGTGGACAACAAGGGTGGCATCAAGTTCGACTACCGCCCTGTGCACATGTACACGCACACCGATGAAGCGGAAGTGATTCCGCCTAAGAAACGCGTCTACTGATCCCTCCATCACTAAGGAATTTTTTAAATGGCTGAATTTACTTTACCCGCCAACTCCCAGGTCATGGAAGGCAGCACCTTTGACGCGCCTGCGGGCGCCACCAATGTGCGCACGTTCAAGGTCTACCGCTTCGACCCCTCCACCGGTAAAAATCCCTATCTGGATACTTACCACGTCGACATCGACAGCTGTGGCCCGATGGTGTTGGACGCACTGATCAAGATCAAAAACGACATCGACCCGACGTTGAACTTTAGGCGTTCTTGCCGCGAGGGCATTTGTGGCTCTTGCGCCATGAACATCGGCGGCTCTAACACCTTGGCGTGCACCATCGGCATCGACGAGTTCGAAGGCGACATCGCTGTCTACCCACTGCCGCACCAGCCGGTCGTGCGGGATTTGATCTCCGACTTGACGCAGTTCTACGCCCAGTACGCGAGCGTCAAGCCCTGGTTGCAAACAGACACACCTGCGCCCACCGGCTCAGAGCGTCTGCAGAGCAAAGAAGACCGCGCCAAGTTGGACGGTCTCTACGAGTGCATCCTGTGCGCGTGTTGCTCAACCAGTTGCCCAAGCTACTGGTGGAACAGTGATCGCTACCTCGGCCCGGCCGCGCTGCTTAACAGCTACCGCTGGATCGTCGACAGCCGTGATGAAGCAACAGGGGACCGCCTGGACGATCTCGAAGATCCGTTCAAGCTCTACCGCTGTCACACCATCATGAACTGCACGACGGTTTGCCCCAAGGGTCTCAACCCCGCCAAGGCAATCGCAGAGATCAAGAAAACCATGGTCATGCGACAAGTGTAAGCAGTGACGTAGCCAGAGAATCAAAGGCGGCCAATTGGTCGCCTTTGTTCGTTTATTAGCATTGGATTCGGGAGGGATGGGCGCACTAAGAGTGCTCCAAACTAACGGGGCGAATAGCTGGAATAACACGTCAGTTTTTTGGTGCTACCTTCGAATATCCGATAGAATGATTTGGCTTCTATTCAAATAGTTGAATTAATCATGAATTTACAATCACTTAGTCAAGCAGAGAAAATACTGCTCGCTGAAGAGCTCTGGGACAGTGTGGCTGCTGATGAAAAGCTCTTTCCTGTGACTGAGTGTCAGAAACAAGAGTTAGACACTCGGCTTTCGAGTTATGAGGCTAGTCCAGAGCTAGGTGATTCTTGGAATAATGTAAAAAAACGAATTTCTAAGCCGTGACATCGAAGCGAACTGTGCTCATTCGGCCGGAGGCTGAGGTGGACATCAGTGACGCTTATTAAGTGGTATGAGGCTCAGCGCAAGGGTCTGGGCGAAAATTTTCTATTATGCATCGAGCAGGCGCTGTCGAAAATTTTGCGTAATCCAGAGAACTTTTCCGTCGTCTACCGAGACGTACGCCGTGCCATGATTCAGCGCTTTCCCTTTGGGGTTTTCTTTGTGTCGCGATCCGGCACCCTTTCTGTTTTAGCTGTGCTGCACGCTCGTCGACACCCAAATGCCTGGAAGAGCAGGGCTTAGTCTCTCTGATGCCGTAGCCTAAGATCTAGAGTCAAGACATCTGTAATCAAGAATGCGCATTTACAGGCAAATGTGACTGGTTACTGCAAACAGCAGGGTTTGGGAGGAGGAAGCAATGTTCGAGGCAGGGAAAATAGACACCATCAGCGCGGAGGACTATCTGCGGGGTGAAAATGACCGTGCAGACGGTGAGCGCTACGAGTTCTGCAATGGCTTTATTTACGCCATGGCCGGTGCAAGTCGCAACCACAATAGGCTGACAGGCAATGTTTTTCTCGCGCTCGGAAACCACCTGCGTGACAGCTCTTGCCAAGTTTTTCAGTCTGATATGAAAGTCTGTGTTCAGACAGGTAAAGAGACGCATTATTACTACCCCGACGTGCAGGTCAGTTGTGAAGATGAGCCAAACGATTACTTTAATTCATCGCCTTGTTTGATTGTAGAAGTTCTCTCCGAAAGTACGGCGCGCATCGATCAAAATGAAAAGCTGACGGCCTATCGTATGCTTCCCTCGCTGCAAGAATATGTGCTTTGCTCGCAGGTTTTCCCGGCAGTTGCGGTCCATCGGCGATCCGCAGACTGGAAAGTGGAGCGCTATGTTGCTGGGGATGTCGCTAAATTGGATTCTGTCGGCACGGCGCTTAGCATTGATGAACTCTATGGCTTTTTGGGCCAGTAGGGTCGCGGTGTCATCAGTGCCTCGGTTGATTGAAGTCCATGCATCAATAACGAATCCTGAGTTGTTCGATTGAATCGATAGTGCGGGCATGGTGTATGTCTGGCGCGGGTTTCATGCAGCCGTTTGCTCGACAAAAAGGTTAGAATAAACACTGTGCTCGCCAACTGTTAAAACACCATGTTTCAAGTGCTAGGGCTTGTATTGCCACTGTTCAGTTTGATACTTCTGGGTTACCTCAGCGGTCGCTGGAAGAAAATTCCCATAGAAGGCTTGGCCTGGCTGAACTTCTTTATTGTCTACATCTCACTGCCGGCGCTGTTTTTTCAGTTGCTCAGCAAAACACCGCTGGAGCAATTTGCTCAGGGTCAGTTTTTGCTCTACAGCACGGGGGCAGCGGTTATCGTGTTTGTCCTCAGTTTTGCACTGGCAAAACTGCGGCGCAAGGCCTCCGCCGAGGCCACCATTCAGGCCCTCAGTGGCACCTACGGCAACATCGGTTACCTCGGGCCGCCCCTGGCGCTGGCTGCGTTCGGGATCGAGGCTGGCACACCTGTGATACTGATTTTCTGCGTCGAAAACACCTTGTATTTCATCATTACCCCCTTGCTGATGGCGCTGTTCTCCAGTGACAAAGCGGGATGGGCTAAGACAGGGTGGCACATTGTGCGCAGCATCTTCACGCACCCCTTTATTCTCGCGACCTTGGTCAGTATCGCCGCCGCCTGGGCACAATGGCAGCCACCTGCGTCCGTTGATAAGATACTCGCCTCACTCGCCTCTGCTGCGGCGCCTGCGGCGCTGTTCTCCATGGGGGTCACCGCTGCGCTGCGGCCCTTAAAGCGCATCCCTGTGGAGGCCAGTTACCTGCTGCCAATCAAGCTGATTTTGCACCCGCTGTTGGCCTACGCGCTGCTCAGCCTAATCCCCGATTTGCCGCAGCTGTGGTTGCTCTCAGCGGTGCTGATGGCGGCTTTGCCCACGGCCACCAATGTGTTTGTGCTGGCGCAGCAGTACAACGTCTGGGAGCAGCGCGCCTCCAGCATTGTGGTGCTGAGTACCCTGATCTCGACGGTTACCGTGACTTTGTTGTTGTACTGGGCAGTGGGCCTGCAGGCAGGCTGAACGGGAGGGGAGCAGCTCTTCAAGTGAGATTTGAGCGGGCCTGAGCGCTCAGACTCAGGCTCAGCCTAGGTTCAGGCACGGGTGCTGAAACCGCGTGGAGGCGGACGGCGTTAGGCCACCGAGCCGCCCCCAATGGGAGTCTGATATAGGCGTTAACGGATTGCCGTTGGGTTGATCATCATCTGCACCGCGCCCCTGAGGCGGGTCACACCCAAGGTGAACATGAATTCATGCACGCCGTCGGCGACGAGTTCACGGGTGTCCATGTTCTCAAGGATGAAAATCCCGTTCTGAGGGATCAAGATCTGATGCACCTTGAACACGCCTTGGTCGCCCTCTTCGAAGGGCACAGCCTCCACGCCCCAGGTGTCGCCACCCACGGCAACCACACCGATCTCCGCCAGATACTCAGCACCGGTGATGCCCAGTCCAGGCTCCACCGAGACATAACGGTCGTGGTCTGGGTTCTCGCCGTCGAGCAAGTTTAACCAGCCCGAGTGAAACAAAACTGTGTCGCCTTCCCGCAGCTCCACTCCCTGTTTCTCTGCGGCAGCCACGATGTCTTCGCGGGTGTAGGCCGTTCCCTCTTTGACGATGTCCTGGCCGTAGTGCGCGGACATATCAAGCATGACACCTCGAGTGACGATGGGTGGCAGCTTCTCTAGGCCCAACTTGGTCAGGCCATCGGCCTTGGCAAAATCGCTGTCCTTAAAGCCGTTGTAGTAGACGTGATTGACGCCGATATGGCCCAAGCCGTCGATCTGAGGGCCTATGCCCAGCCAGCCCATGAAGATGTCGTCGTTGTACGTCATGTGGTTGCCGCCCAGTCCTTCGCTCTCTATCTGGTTAGGCTGCAAGATGCTAAGGCTTAGAGAACGCGGGGCAAAGGCGGGGGTATTGCTGTCGACGATGATACCGAGGTTGTAAGTCTTGCCCTCCGTGACCAGGGCGGCGGCGGCTTTTACACTCTCGGGGGTGATGCGGTTGGCGGCGCCAATCTCGTCGTCGGCTCCCCAGGCGGAGGGGTGCCAGTCGTCTGCGTGCAAGGGTGCGGCCAGTGCCAGTAGTAGCGGGGTGAACAGTACGGTCTTTTTCATCTCGATCTCCTAGGTGGTCTTGCGGGTAGTTTTTCTTGTTATTTGATTAAAATACAGCTCGCTCACAGCGAATCACTGTAGATCTGTTGCGCATCATTTCCCGTGAGCGGGCGGGGGTTGTTGACCAGCAGACGCGTCTGTTTCATCGCCTCGCTGGCGAGCTTGTCCACGTGGCTTTCATCGATGCCCACCGAGCGAAGCCCTGGCGCGAGGCCGAGTTCTTCGTTGAGTGCGGCGAGGCGATCGATAAAGGCGTGACAGCGCTTCTGTTCGGTCCCCGTGCTTGCACTGTCGGGGAACACATGCGGCGCGAGCTCTGCGTAGGTGGTTGCGCAGGCTGTGGCGTTGAAGCGCATCACCGCGGGCAGCACCAGTGCGTTCGACAGGCCATGGGGCACGTGGAACAAGCTACCAACCGGGTAGGCGAGGGCGTGCACGGCGGCCACCGGGGAGTTGGCAAAGGCCTGCCCCGCCAGCATGGAGCCCAGCAGCATCTGCCCACGGGCGGCGGTGTCGCTGCCCTCGAACACCGCTTGGCGTATGTTAGCCCCCAGCAGTTGCAGCGCTTGCACGGCCAGCAGGCGGCTGATGGGGTTGTTGTTGGCATTGGCCGAGGTGTAGGCCTCGATGGCGTGCACCATGGCGTCCACGCCTGTGGCGGCGGTCACAGCGGGTGGCAAGCTCGTGGTCAAGGCGCCGTCCAGCAGCGCCATGTCCGGCAAGATCAGCGCTGAGGAGATACCCTTTTTCTGCTGCGCACCGGTGGTCAGGATGGCGATGGGCGTGACCTCCGAGCCTGTGCCCGCCGTGGTGGGCACCAGCAGCAAGGGCAGTCGCTGCCCGCGGGCCAGCCCCACGCCGTACATCTGGTCCAGTGCCTGCTCGCTGCCAAGCAGCAAGGCGACCACCTTGGCCACGTCCAGCGAGCTGCCGCCACCAAAGCCGACCACCGCTGTGGCGCCGGCTGCCCGTGCCGCTGCGGCAGCCTGCTCGACAGTGCTGGCCTTGGGGTCGGGCTCGACGGCGTCAAATACCGTCACCTTAAAACCGGCGGAGCGCAGACTCTGCAAGGCGGCGTCAGGCAGGCCCAGCTTAGTCAGGCCCGAATCAGTGACAAACAGCACCGTCGCGCCTGTTGCCACGCGCGGCACCTCGGCCAAAAATGCTGCCAGCTGTTCGGCGCCGTTGTTGCGCACGCGCACGGCCGGGGTGGTGTTGAAGCTAAAGTCTTGCATCTCGCTGCTCCTTGCTCATCATGC
Organism: Granulosicoccaceae bacterium; assembly: GCA_033852095.1. Taxonomy (GTDB): domain Bacteria; phylum Pseudomonadota; class Gammaproteobacteria; order CALCKW01; family CALCKW01; genus CALCKW01. Next base: position 12,071 of record JAWSVD010000002.1, read on the forward strand.
TGAGGTCGGCGCCGTGTTGGGCGCTGGTACGATGTGGCCACGCTCGATGGCGTAGACCTGATCGACCACCTTCTTAGAGTGCGTGTAGTCGGACTCGGAGATCAGCACCGAGAGCCGCTCGCTGCGTAAATCACTGATCACTTCCATCAGCCGTTGTGCCAGTGCCGGCGCCACACCTTCAAAGGGTTCGTCCAATAACAGCAACTGCGGCCCCGCCACCAGAGCGCGGGCCAGGGCGACCAGCTTTTGTTGGCCGCCGGAGAGGGTCATGGCCTTGCGCTCGGCAAAGCGGGCTATCTCGGGCATCAGTTCGTACACCCAGTGCAGGCGTTTGCGGTCGCTTATTTGCAGTGCCCAGAGTGGCACCAGAATGTTCTCCTCCACACTGAAATGCGGCACCAAGCGTCGGTCTTCCGGCAGATAACCTATGCCCAGCGCCGCGCGCTGGTGCGGCGGGGCGTTGTGCAGGGCCTCAGTGCCAAAGTGAATTTCGCCCCCTTGCAAGGGCTGCAGCCCCATGATCGCCCGCATCACGGTGGTTTTGCCAGCCCCGTTTCGGCCAATCAGCCCCACGGTCTGGCCGGGCTCGATACGCAAGGATACCCCGTGCAAGATAGCGGTCTTCTGGATCGCGAGTTTTACGTCGCTCATGTTCAACATGCGGTATCTCCAGGCGCGTTGGCGCGGTGGAATTCAGAGCCGATCACGTACTCTCTCACTTTGGCATCCGCCAGCACTTCTGCGGTGCTCCCGTCGGCCAGGATCGTGCCCTCGTAGAAGGCGATAACCCGCGGGCTGAATTGTTCGATGATCTCCATGTCATGCTCGATGAACAGCACCGCCGTCTCGGACGACTGCAGCGCCTGCATCAGGGTCTGCATCAGGGCGATTTTTTCATCGGCGCTGACGCCCGAGGTGGGCTCATCCAAAAACAACAGTTCCGGCGAGGCGACGGTGGCCATGGCGATGTCCACCAGTTTTCTCACGCCCTGGGCCAGTGTCGATATATCCCGGTGGGCGTATTCGGCGATCGAAAAGTTAGCGAGCAGGGCATGGGCGCGCGCTTCCAGCGCGTCGTCCACGGCGGGCTTGAACAGCGCCGGGCGGGGCTGATCGGCAATGTTCAGGGCGATCAGTATGTTTTCGATCACCGTCAGCGTGGGAAACAATTGCGGGATCTGAAAGGAGCGACAAATACCCTTGCGGGTGATCTGCCGTGGGCTCAGACCGACAATGCTCTCCCCGTGAAAGAGGATGTCGCCGTTTGATGGCGGCAAATAACCTGTGACCATGTTGACAAAGGTTGTCTTGCCAGCGCCGTTGGAGCCGATCACACCGATCACTTCGGCGCGGTTTATGGATACATTGATGTTGTGTGCTGCAACCACCGAACCGAAGTTTCGCTGCAGGTCTATGCTCTGCAATATCGCGCTCATGACTGTTTCTCCAAGCTTGGCTTATCATCCGTGTTGTGTTTGCTTCGGCGCTTAGTAAAGAGCGACCACAGCCCCTCGGGTAAAAAGATAATGATGAGCAGCATCACCGTGCCGAGCATCATCTGCCAAGTATTGGGCGATATCTCCACCGCGTAGACCCGTAGCACCTCCAGCAAGAAGGTGCCGGCCAAGGGCGCGATGATGCTGCCGGTGCCGGCGAGAATCACCACAAAGACAAACTGACCGGAGGTGGTCCAGTTGGTCATCTCCGGGTCTACGTGGCCCAGTGCCATGGCCCACAGCACACCGCCCAGTGACGATACAACCGCGGCGATCACGTAGGTGTGGTGCACGGCGCGGTGTGCCGAGGTACCGAGGTATTCCACGCGCAGTTCGTTCTCGCGGATGGCCTCGTTGACGAATCCCAGCGATGAATCCAAGAAGCGACTGAGCACCAGCGCGCAGCCGGTGGCAACCGTGGCGGTGAGCAGATACAGGCTGAGCCGAGCGGCCTCGCCCTCGGGTGCCCATCCCAGATAAGTGGCGCTGGGCAGATTAAAACCGTCGGTACTGCCCAGCTCTTCAGTAGAGGACAGCAGACCGTAGAGGATCATCGACACGGCGAGCGTCAACATGGCGTAGAAGATCTCCCGGTAGCGGCGCAGTAAAAAGCCAAGTGCGGTGGATAGCAGCAGTGCCGCAACCGCACCCAGCAGCAGCAGCGCAAAGATATCGGAGATGCCGAGGTATTTTCCCGCCAGTCCGGCGCTGTAGCCACCAATGCAAAAATACAAGCCCTGACCAAAGCTCACCAGCCCGGCGCGCATCTGGATCATCACCCCAAGTGCCACCAAGCCCGTGCCGAGTGATACCTGTAAATAGTTGAGCATCCAGGATGGCATTACCCCAGCGGCGAGCATCAGGACAAGGAACAGCGCCAGCAGGCCGCGGTCCTTGGGTTGCAGGTGGATCATATTTTTCGTCCCTCAGCGAGGGCAAACAGCCCGTAGGGTTTGACAGCCAACACAGCGGCCATGACCAGATAGATGGAAAAGAGCTCGGCGGGCGGGTAGAGATGAACCGCGGCTGCACGTGAGAAACCGACGATCAAAGCCCCGACAACGGCCCCGGGGATGGAGCCCATGCCGCCGATCACGATCACCGCAAAGGCCATGACGATGATATCTGCGCCGACCCCGGGCACCACGGATATCTCCGGTGCGGTGAGGCCGCCGCCGAGTGCCCCGAGCGCCGCGCCAATGACAAAGGTGGCGGTGTAAAAACGGGTGACATTGATGCCCAATGCCGCGGATATCTCGCGGTCTTCAATCACCACCAGTAATAGCTTGCCGACCCGCGTGTGGTTGAGCCCCCAGTACAGCGCCAGACCGCAGAGGATAGCCACGGCGATGATGGCGAATTTGTAGACGGTGTAGGGTATGCCGAGAACATCGACGGTGCCCAAGGCGTAGGCGGGCTGCCAGGCGACGTAGCTGTCCGTGCCCCAGATCAATTTGGTCAGGTCTTCGAGGATCAGGAAAATCGCGTAGGTGACCAGCACCATCAATACCTCATCCCGGCCGTACATAAAACGCAGCACACCGCGCTCGATGACCAGCCCTGCAACAACACCGGCGAATATCGCCATGCAGGGGATGATGAAATAGCTGAGCGCCATGGGCTGATCGGTCTGGGTGTACAAGCCGATGGCCCAGGCCGTGCTGTAGGCACCTAGGGCGTAAAATCCGCCGTGTGCGATGTTCAGGATGCGCATGACGCCGTAGATCAGGGTGAGCCCGACCGAGGACAAAAAAAGCCAGGCCGCAAACCCCAATCCGTCGACAAAAATGGCAACGCCAGTAAGCATGAAAAATTCTCCGTGAGTGCGCGCTTGTGGTGCGCTTTAACAGCGAGCTGAGGCGACGCGTGGCATCACCTCAGCTCTTGCTTCCCTCAAAAGGTGAGGAATGCCGTTCTAGTCGCAAGCGGCGTTTTGGAAGCCACCCTTGATCCAGTCGATGGATATCTCACCGGCGGGTGGGTTGACACAAGCGGCCTTGAAACGCACCACGTCGACCAGTGATCCACGGTTGTCTTCTGTCAACTTAAAGGTGCCGTAGGCCGTGTCTTGAATGGCCTGATGGCCATTGGCCAGCGCCATGGACACTTGGCCCGATGGCCCTTCCCAACTCAGCCCAGTGAGTGCTGTGCGGATGGATTCTTGATCGGCGGCACCGGCCTTGTCGGCGGCGGCTTTTACGCCCAACAGCGCCTGGGCCATCTTGTAGGCGGGGTAGGTGGGCGCTGTACCGAAGCGTTCTTCAAAGGCCGCCCGAAACCACTGGTTGAGCGGGCTGTCCGGGGCCAGATCACCGTGCGGGCCACGTGCGCCGATGATGGTGCCGTCGGGGATCTGCCGGGCCAAGCTGTGCATGGCTGTCTCTCCCGCTGTCAGTACCACGGTCGAACGGTCAAACACGCCGCGTGCAGAGCCCTGAATGATCAGCGCCTCCATGTCGCCGCCCCAAAAGGATGAGTGCACCACGTCGGGTTGTTTGGTCAGCAGCGCAGAGATCTCCGATCCATACTGCCCGGCGTATATCTTGGGGAATTGCTCAGTCACGATCTCCGCGTCGCTGTGCAGCTGTGTGATCGATGCAGAGAAATCACGCCAGCTGTCCTGGCCCCAGGCGTAGTTCTGGTTGATGCCCGCAACACGGCCCATCGCGGCGCCCGTCTGCACCAAATAGCGAGCGGCTGCGACGTTATCCATGGTGGCGGTGGCGGCAGAGCGGAAGGTGTATTGCGGGTCGGTGACGATCTCTTCGAATATCTGCGGTGTGCCGCAGTCGAACATCACGGTCAGGCGCTGCAGTTTTTCCGCCTCTGGGGCGATGGATTTACAACTGGACGACGAGATATAGCCCACCACAAACTCGACGCCGTCTTTCTCCACCATTTTTTGGAAATCGGCGTTTTTCTGTTTGGAGTTCTCATCCACGTATATTGGCTCGAGCTGCGAGCCGCCGATGCCCGCTGCTGCGTAGGGGGCGGGGACAGATCCGGCGTTGATCGCCTCGATCATCAGCTCGGCCGCGTTGCGGGCGGGCACACCAAAGGGGCCGGCGGCTCCGCCGGATAAGAAGGTCACTACACCGACCTTCACCGGGCCGTCTGCCGCCAGGGCGGGTGCGGCCCCCAGCGAGACCAGTCCGGCGGCGAGCAGGGCTTTACTGAGTTTTGCAAGCGTGGTGTTACAGTCCATGACTTCCTCCTGGTGGCGTCGGTCGGGAGTGCCGATCGCCTGTTTTGTGTTCGCCGATCACAGCCCGCGTGGGCTGGATGTTGAGCGATTAGCCGGGGAATTTCCGGCACAGGGAAAGGCTATCAAGGCAGGGGGCTGTCAGCCATGCAGGCACAGCGTGCCGATGATCGCTTGGCGCGCATCGCGTGATCTGACTGAGCGCAAAGCGCTCATCAACTTAGAAATTGGGCCAGGCAGCCGGAGGGGCATAGACGGAGAAGTCACCCAGCATCATCGCCGCCGGGGGGAAGCGGTTGTCCGGCTGGGTCTTGCCGATCGCTTGGCTCTGCAACATTTGGTGACTGCTGGCGTCCATGCGCGAAGGGCTGCCGGGCGGATCTTCGGGCAAGGTCAGCTGCAAGCCTTCGAGTGCTATTTGCAGCGCGGCCTTGTCCTCTGTGCCGCCTGCCAGACGCACCGCCTCGGCGATGGCGAGCACTCCTGACCATGCGCCCTGCGCGGCGTAGCTGGGGTAGCGCCCGGCGCGCACGTGAAAATCTTCCACAAATTTCTCATTAGCTGGGGTGTCGGGCCAGTTTACGTGGTGCCGCGCGGACATCACCAAATCGGCGGGCATGTCACTGCCCAACTCGGCCAAGATCTCGAAATTCCCCCCGGTGTCGAAGTTCATGAATTGCGTGACTTGAAACAAACCGAGTTGATCGGCTTGGCGTACAAAGTTCACCAAATCCAAACCCCAGTGCGCGTTGATCAGGATATCGGGCGCGTCGTGCAAGAGCTGTCGGATGTAGAGACGGTAGTCCTCTTCAAACAGCTTGGGCCAATAGGTACCGGTGATCTGTACGTCTATCTTCTGCTCGGCGAGGAAATGCCGCATGTCGCGCCAGCTGTCGTAGGCGTAGTTGTAATCTGGCCCGATAAAGGCGATGCGCAACGGCTTGTCTTCTAGTCTGTGGTGTTCACCGATGTACAAGGCGCCGGCGCGCATGGATTGCCGGGATCCATTGCTGACACGAAAATAACGCGCATGCCCCTGGCTGGACACCAGCTGCGGTGAGGCGTGGTCCGTGCCGATAAAAAAGGTATCGCTCTGGCGGGCGTAGTCCGAGACGGTGAGCGCCACGGCGGAGGAGACAATGCCGCAGAGGAAATCCACCTGATCTTCTTCTACAAAGCGCCGTGCAATCTGCAGCGAGCGCAGGGTCTTGCTGCGGCTGTCCTCGACGAGTATCTCCAGTTCAGGGTAGCCGCCGAGATCGCGCAGGTGTTGTTGCGCCATGCCGATGGCGACCAGCGAATCACGGCCGTAGAGACCGCCCGCACCCGACAGGGGGTAGAGGCAGCCCACCTTAACAGGCGCGGCGGTGGCGGCACTGCTGAGCAGCAGAAGCAACAGGGCGCGGATCACTATTGCAAGCCCAGCTTTTGCATTTTGCGTTTCAAGGCGTGGCGCGAGATGCCCAGGCGCTCAGCCGCTTGGCCCTTGCGGCCGCGCACCTCGCCGAGCGCGTCGCGCACCAGACCGCGCTCCAGCGCGTGCATGCGTTCTTCGATCGACAGATGCTGCTGCGGCGCCTGGCCGCGCAGTGTCTCCGGCAAATCCTCCGCGCTGATCTCTTGGCCTGCGTGCAAAACAGTGAGCTGCTCGATCAGGTTTTTCAGTTCGCGCACATTGCCGGGCCAGTCGTAGGCGCGCAGTTTGTCCACGCAATCGCTCTGCAACAACACGGGCCGCCGGCCCAGACGCCGCGCAATGGCTTGCGCAAAGCGCCGTGCCAGCAGCTCGATGTCTTTGTCCCGTTGCCGCAACGGCGGTACCTGCAGGGGCAGGGCGCAGAGTTTCAAATACAACTCCGGTCGTAACCGGCCATTCTGCACGGCATCGCTCAAGTCGTGGTGACTGCTGATGATCAGCTGCACATCATTTGCGGCGCTGTTGGCATCGGCGGGCAGCTGCGAGTGGCCCGCCTCCAAGTACATGGACAAGCGCGCCTGCACCGCATCGGGCAGGGCCTCGACTTCGTGCAGGAACAAGCTGCCGCCGTCCGTGATCTCTAGCATGCCGCGGTGCGGCAGCTCACCGGGGTGTTGCGCCTGTTCGCCGAACAGCTCACGCTCGGCCCGCTGCGGGGACAAGGTGGCGCAATTGAGCTCCACCAGCGGCGCTGCGCTGCCGCGTGTGCGCCGGTGCAGTTCGCGCGCCACCACCGCTTTGCCAACACCCACCTCACCCTGCAAATAAACACAGCGCGCGCCGCTGCTGGCGATTTGCTCGAGCTGAGCGCGCAATGTGTCCACCACCGTGCTGCTGCCGAGCAGGGTGGCCTCGTCGATGGGCTGCTCATCGCTCATGTCAGGGTTTTCAGCCGGTACGCGCTGCGCGATGGCCTCGCCGATCAAGTGAATCAGATCGTCCATGTCGAAGGGCTTGGAGAGGTAATCAAAAGCGCCGAGCTTGACCGCCTGCACCGCGTCTTGGGTGGCGTCCAGTGCAGACATCATGATCACCGGCAAATGGGGGTGGCGGTGTTTCAGGGCTTGCAGTACCTCCAGCCCCGAGGCGCCGGGCATGCGCACGTCCAGCAGCACCAGGTCGGGCAGTTGGCGCTCGGTGGCCGCCAGGCCTTGTTGGCCGTTGTGGCAGCAGAGGCAATCGAAACCCACCTGACGCAGGGCAAAGCCAATCGATCGCGCCAACTTGATCTCGTCGTCGACAATCAACACGGTGCGCTGTTTCATGGTGTGGCCTCGCTGTGGGGGAAATTCATGATCATCTGTGTGCCCACGCCCAGCTCGGAGAGCACAGTTAAATCGCCGCCGTTGCTGCGCACCAGCTCTGCCGTGATCGGCAGGCCCAGGCCGGTGCCGCCCGAGCGCTGGCTGAAAAAGGGTTGCAGCACTTGGGCCCGGGTCGCCTCGTCCATGCCGACCCCGTCGTCGCTGACCTCCAACCGCACCTGTGCCTGTGAACGGTAGGCGCTCAAGGTCACCGTGCCGCCGTCGGGCAGGGCCTGGGCCGCGTTGAGTATCAGGTTGAGCAGAATCTGCCGCAAGTGTGCCGGATCGATAAGCAAGCTCAGGTTGGATTCGCCGGAGAGGTTCAGCGTGACACCTGCCTGCGACAGCTGCGCGGCGGTCAGGCGGCGCATGCTGGCGAAGACATCGCCAACGGTCACGGGCTCCGGCTGCGGTGGGCTGGGGCGGGCGTAGTTCAGAAACTCTTCGATGGTCTCGTCCATGCGGGCGACCTCGTCACTGATTTCGCGGTACATGGCCAAGCGCTCGGCTTCGGTCTCGCCGCTGCGCAGGCCGTAGATGGCGGCGTTGACAGTGGCCAAGGGATTGCGGATCTCGTGGGCAAAGCCAGCGGCCAGGTTGCCGAGGGCCGCCCGGCGCTCACTCTCGACGCGGGAGTTGATCATCCCCCGCAGCTGCCGGCGCATGGAGTTAAAAGCCAGCGCCACGGCGCCCAGCTCCCCGGGGGCTGTATCGTCAATCGCCGTGTCAAAATCGCCGCGTGCCACGGCCTCCGCCCCGTCTTTGAGCGGGCGCAAATGCCGGTCCAGCCGGCGGGACATCTGCACGAACAAAGCCCCCAGCACCACCGCCAATGCGACGGCGGCGGCGAGCAGCATCAGCCGCAATTGTTGGCGCGGTGCAGTCAGATTATGATTCAAGGGCACCAGATCGATACGCCAGCCAGGGATTATGTGATCAGAACGCAGCGACACCGGCGTGGCCTGCAATGGCGTGGCGGTGGCGCTCAGGTGCAAGCGATCAAACACACTCAGCCGGGGCCTGAACACACCCGATTCTGCCAGCGGCGCCATCAGCTCCGTCAGCGAGGCCAAGCGCATGCGCAGCGCCACGCTGCCCACCTTGACGTGGTCCCGCACCACCGGCCGGCGCAGCAGAAACCAGCCCGGCAGCGTGTCGCCACCCAGCACGGGGCCGATCACATCGGTACCGTCCTGGGTGACCAGCGGCGTGGTGGCATCAGCGGGCAACCACTCAGCCCCTGTGAGCGGCAGCGAAGCGAGCAGCCGGTCACGCGCGTCAGACAGCTCGATGGCGTAGACATCCGAACTCTCCGCCTCGAGCAGGAGAAAATCCAGCAGGCTCTGATCGATAGGGGCCTGCACGTCTTGAAAGAACGAGGCAGTCGCAGCGAGATCAACAATATTCTCAAGCCGGTGGATTTGCACATTCAAGGTGCTGTTCATTTGCACGGCCACCGCGTCCAGATCCCCGGATACGCGGCTCTCAAACACCGTGTCGATCAATTGTTTGCTGTAGCGGTCATAGGCCGCCGCCACCAACAACAGCGGCACCAGCGCCACCGCGATGCTGGCGTACAGGTAGCGCCGAGCCAGATTGGTGCGGTTGAGGGCGCTGAGCATCAGAGGGGGAGCTCCGAATCATAGAGGGCCAGGACAGCAGGGCGCAGGAGATACAGTGGCAGGCCGCGCCCATACGGCGCTGTGTTGATAGAGGCAAAGCACGCGGAAGTGCCACAGTGACGCCTCGTGCCGAGCACCTCAAAGCAAGCGTTGCCCAACATATAGCCCCCTTGATATCACGTCTAGGTAGGCCAATTGTGCCACCGCACAAAACCCGTGGCACCATGATAGGAGGGATACCGCTCAGCGGATAGCGGTAGAGCCGTCAATTTTGAGCGGAAACCGCTCGCACTGCAGCGGTTTTAAGCCTGCCAAATTTTGGAGATAACAACCAGTGGCACATCCGTCCCTTAACTTAGCAGCAGCGAAGGCTTCAGAATCAAGCCAAGCAACTCACACCGATTGATCACCCGTGCCCCACGCGTTGGCAGGAAACAGAGCAAGGCTCGCTCAGGCGGCGCACCGTCTTTAGAGCCGGAAGTGGGCCAATGTGCCCACTCATAAGCCGCGAGATTTTCTGCAACTCAATCAACGATTGTGATCAAAAATAGGGCGGGAGAGCTCTTGTGATCAGTTGCAAAGCAGCATAAATCGGCAGATGTTAAGGCATATGCCTAACGCAGGAACAAA
>JAWSVD010000009.1:0-16160 GCA_033852095.1 Granulosicoccaceae bacterium
GGTTATAGGTCCTGTAGTCTGGCGCAAGTGCAGCGCAGAGGCATATGTCAATATGCACTATAAGTGGTTGACAAACATCTGTTTGAAGAATATAACATGTACCTAAGCAAGCAAAGTTGAGCCCTCAGGTGGCGATCTTTGCTTTTTAATTCGTGAGAAATGTAATCGATTACATCTTGTTGATGATTTATGTTGATTCGTGAGTTGAAGGTGGTTCGCTCGAAGGCTTGCTGATAAGCCGGGGTCGGCGCTTTGCTCAATTCACTTGATAGAGTGTGCAGTGTCATAACAACTGCTGTTAAGTCATACGTTCCGCTGAAAAGCTTTTAGAGATCTCCAGGTGATACTGCTCATGAAAACCCCGCTCTTGCAGATCGATAACATCATCAAAGAATTTTCCGGCGTTCGGGTGCTGCACCGCATCACGCTGGATATATTCCCGGGTGAAGTGCTGGGCATACTGGGGGAGAACGGGGCGGGCAAATCCACCTTGTTGAAAATAGTCAGCGGTATCTACTCCCTGAGCAGCGGCCAGATTGCCATCGACGGCAAGCCGCTCACCCTCGACACGCCGGCCGATGCAAAGCGAGCCGGCATTGTCATGATCCCGCAAGAATTCAACCTGATCAGTTCGCTGAATGTCTACGAGAATATCTTCCTGGGCAACGAGATCAAACGCGGTCCCTTTCTGTGTCGATCTGCCATGCGGCGCAGGGCGGTTGAACTGCTGGATGATCTTAAAACCGAGCTCGACCCCGATGCCTTGATTGCGCAGCTCACGGTGGCGCAAAAGCAAATGGTGGAAATCGCCAAGGCGATGGTCAGTGAGGCGCGGGTTTTGATCATGGACGAGCCCACCACCGTGCTGACGGAGCATGAGATAAGCGTGCTTTTTGAGCGGGTTGAACACTTGCGCGAGCGCGGCACGACTGTGCTGTTTATCTCGCACAAGCTCAAGGAGATCAAGCGCATTTGCGATCGCTTGGTGATCTTGCGCGACGGCCACCTGATCAGCATCGATGAAGTGGAAAACCTGGACGAAGAGGACATGGCGCGCAAGATGGTTGGCCGTGAACTGAACCAGATTTACCCTGTTAAGGCGGTGCCTAGTGATGAGACCGTGTTGAAGGTGTCGAAGCTCAATATCGACGGCAAGCTGCGCGACATCAGCTTTGAGCTGAAGCGGGGAGAGGTGCTGGGGTTTGCAGGGTTGATCGGTGCAGGCCGCACCGAGACCGCTGAGGCGGTGATGGGCTTGCGCAAGCGTGACACCGGGCAGATAGAAGTGCAGGGGGAGGCCGTGTCTATCAGCAATCCCGCTGAGGCGCTGGGCTTTCGCCTCGCCTACCTGTCGGAGGATCGGCAGGGCAAGGGCCTGATCATGAATTTCGACATCCCCAAGAACATCACGCTGATCTCTCTAAAAAAATACGTGAAAGGTTTGATCTCCAAGAAACAGGAGCGAGCCCGTGCGATGGAATTTGTCGATCTCTTTGACATCAAGGCCGCCTCCCTCGACACCGAACTCATCAACCTCAGCGGCGGCAATCAGCAGAAGGTTTACCTGTCCAAGTGGATGGACACCCAGCCGCAAATATTGATTTTGGACGAGCCCACGCGCGGCATCGATGTGAACACGCGTAAGGAAATCTACCACTTCATCCGCTCTTTGATTGACGAGGGCATGTCGGTGATTGTGATTTCATCGGAGCTGGACGAGATCATTGGCCTCTCGAACCGCGTCATTGTGATGCGCTCGGGCGCGATCGTCGGTGAACTGTCGGGCGAGGCGATCAACGAAGAAGAGATCATGTACCACGCGGCGGGCCTGAGAAAACAAACGGCTTGAGATAAGCGCCGCGGAATCAACCCTGAATTCAAGATCAGTACGGACCCCAACATGTCATCCAATAACAATGTAACTCCCTTGGACAGCCGCCAAAAAAGCAGTGTGCTGTCCTCCATCAATTGGTCGACCTATGCGCCGTTGATAGCGCTGGTGGTGCTTATCATTGCCTCTGCCTTGGCGAGTGAGCATTTCCTTGTACCGCGCAACCTGACCAATGTGCTGCGCCAGGTGTCCTACACCGGCATCATCGCGATCGGCATGACCTTTGTCATCATCGCCGGGGGGATTGACCTGTCCGTGGGCTCAATGGTTGCACTCGTAGGGGTGCTGACCATCATGTTCCTCAACTGGCTGGGGGCGGGGTGGCTGTCGGTGGCTTTGGCCATGGGGGCTGCGATTCTGATGGGTGCCGTGCTTGGCACTATCAATGGTTTGATCATCTCCAAGGGCAAGGTGGCGTCCTTTATCGCAACGCTTGCCACCATGTCTATCTACCGCTCGTTGACGCTCTATATCAGTGACGCAGGCGAGGTGGTGTCGCAGAATCAAGAGTACCCAGAGGTGGGTGGCGGCTATTTCATGAGCATCCCCATCCCGGTGTGGGTGTTCCTGGTGCTCGCGCTCATTTTTCACGTGGTGTTGCAGCACACCGCTTTTGGCCGCCATGTCTGCGCTGTGGGCTCCAACGCCACCGTGTCTGCTTATTCGGCGATCAAGGTCAAGCTGGTTTATTTTTCCACCTTCGTCATCGCTGGCGTCACGGTCGGCATTTCGGCGGTCATGCTGTCGTCGCGCTTGAACTCCGTCAGCCCAGGGGACGCGGGCTTGTTCTACGAGCTGGATGTTATTGCCGCGGTCGTGATCGGTGGTACAGCGCTGTCCGGTGGCAGGGGCAGCATCTGGGGCACGGTCATCGGCGTGATCATACTCGGCATCATCAACAACATGCTCAATCTGCTGGGGGTGTCCCCGTACCTGCAGGGCACGGTCAAAGGGCTGGTGATTCTGATTGCAGTATTGGCGCAATTTAGAGGTGACAGATAGTAGCTGCGCCATTGTATTTGACGGCTTCTGGGCGGGATTTCTCGTCCAACGGCTGTGACTGTAAGTGCTGTGTAGGGTCGATTGGGCTTGGCAGTACGTCATTAGATGTTTAATCGAAAGGGAAGGAGAATTATCGATGAAGACTGTATTGAGATCCTTAGTGGTGTTGGGGATGCTGGTCGCATTTCCACTGTCGGGCATGGCTGCCGACAAATACAAGATAGGCGTGAGTGTGCCCTCGGCCGATCACGGCTGGACGGCGGGCTTGTTGTGGTGGGCAAAAAAAGCCGCCGATGATTTGGGCAAGAAAGACGATCAGCTGGAATTTTATGTGGTGGCTGCCAGTTCTGGCACCAAGCAAGTGGGTGATGTTGAGGACTTGATGATCAAGGGCATAGACGCGCTGGTTATCTTGCCGCATAACCCGGCCACGCTGCAGAAGGTGATCGAAGAGGCCTACGGCGAGGGTATTTACACGGTGGTAGTGGATCGTGAGCTCGCCACACCTGCTCAGCATGTTTTTATAGCCGGTGATAACCCGGGCCTGGGCCGTGTGGGCGGTCAGTGGATGGCCAAGGAAATGGGCGGCGAAGGCAAGGTGGTGGTGATCGAGGGCATGCAAATCCCGATCAACAAGCAGCGCGTTGATGCCTTTAACGCGGTGATGGCTGATCACGCGGGCATCGAGATATTGGATTCCCAACCCGCCGATTGGTCCACGCAAAAAGCACTGGCTGTGATGGAGAATTTCCTGCAGAAGCATCCCGCAATCGATGCGGTCTGGTGTCAGGATGACGACATGCTGAAAGGCGTCTTGCAGGCCATTAAAGAGTCCGGTCGTACCGACATCAAGACTGTCCTGGGTGGCGCTGGATCGAAGGACATCATCAAGATGATCATCGACGGCGATCCCGTGGTGCGCTCCACGGTCACTTACAGTCCTTCGATGGTGGCGTCGGGCATCGCCCTGGCAGTTGCGGGTGTGAAGGATGAGAACCTCGGCAATATGTACCACAAGCCCACGCGCGTTATTTTGGGCGCTGAGCTGGTGGTCAAAGACAATGCAGAGGAATTCTACTATCCGGACGCCGCTTTCTAAAGTCCGACTTTGAGCAAGATTCTGCGGCACAGGGAGGTGCCGTGGGAGCTACAACAACATTAAACGTTCCGATTGGCAATTTGTGCTTTGCAGGGACAATCCGCGCATGGGAAAATGTCGACAAGCCTTTGACGGCTTAGGGGCACAAGAGATACGTCACACGCATTGATCTGAACCCTTTCGCGCACTTGAGTTCCGCAGAAAGACACGCTGCTCAAGTGCAAACAACGATGTTAATTTAAGACTGAATGAATGGCGACGGTAAAGGACATAGCAAGACTGGCAGGGGTTTCTACCGCAACGGTATCCCGCGCACTCGCTGAGCCTGAAAAAGTGGCCGAGGCCACGCGTCTAAAAATAGAGGCGATCGCCGCCGATGTCGGCTATTCCCCCAACGCGATGGCGCGCAGCCTGCGCACCAACGAATCGCGTACCGTTGTCGTTATCGTGCCGGATGTCTCCAATTTATTTTTTACCGATATCATCAAAGGTATTGAGGCGGTTGCGCACAAGAGCAAATACAAAGTGTTGATCGGAGACGCCAACAACGACCTCGAACGCGGCATGGGTTATCTAGAATTGATCAGCAGCAAACAGGCGGACGGCGTGCTGCTGTTGAGCAGCTTGTTACCGCTCAGCGCGCTCTTGGACAAAAACAATAAGCCGCGATTTCCTTTGGTCATGGCGTGTGAACGCTACCGCGAGGCGAACATCCCCAGCGTTCATATCGACAATGAGTACAGCGCGCGCATAGCGGTGGAGAGCTTGATTCAGATGGGGCACCACAAGATCGCCACCATCACCGGCCCGGCGAACAACCCCCTCTGCGAAGACCGCTTGACGGGCTATCACCGTGCATTGGCGCAGGCGCAGATCAAGCAGACCAACGGTTATGTTCGCGCGGGTGATTTCTCCTTCGCCTCAGGTTACCGCTGCGCGGAAAAGCTGCTCTCCATGGACGATCGGCCCAGCGCGATCTGCTGCCACAATGACGAAATGGCGATCGGTGTGCTGAAGCGGGCGCGGGAGATGTCTTTCAATGTGCCGCGCCAGCTCTCAGTGGTGGGTTTTGACAACATCATCTTCAGTGAGTTTTGCACACCTGAGCTTACCACCGTGCATCAGCCGCGCGAGTTGATCGGTGAGACGGCGATGAAATTGATGTTGGATATTTTGGCTGACAGAAAGCCGAACCCAGAAATGACGTTGCCCACCCAATACCTGGTGCGCGGCAGCACCGCGTCGCCGCCGATGGAGATGCGGCGCGAGAATGCAAGTTAGGGGTCTTTAAACTCAACACCGTACAGCGGCTATTCGGCCCGGCGGGGCGTTCCTCCCACGGGATTCAGTGCGTGCTTTGAGTGGGAGTCCGCCCGCGGCCCGACCTGCGCGGCCCGACCGAATGTTTGAGAGCGCACCGCGCTGGAGGTAGCGCCGCACACTCAAGTGCGCGCAGCGGCTATTCGGCCTAGCGGGGCGTTCCTCCCACGCGGTTCAGTGCATGCTTTGAGTGACATCCTTGTCACTTCAGAATGGGCTATTTACGACTGATCAGCTTGAAACGAGCGGGCACATCCAGCTTACTGGAGTGCAAGTCTTCGATGGTGATGGATTCGACCGTCTCGACGTAGTTGAATATCGGCGCAAGTGCGAGTTCGCGGCGTTTTTCAGCTTTCTTCTTCTCGACGACTTGATCGACCACTTGCTTGCCGACAGATGACAGCAGGCCTTTGAAGCTGGTGGTATCAAGCATGCTTTTTTCTGCTTCAGGCTCTTTTGGCGATGCACAGGTTCCGTTGCTGGCTTGCCATTCAATCGCATGGGAGACCGGATAACCCTCCAGTTTAGGCAGCGCTGCAAACTTGCTGATAAACGCACTGTCACTGTCTTGCAAAACGTCGATCAGATAGGTCTGCACAACCTGTAAAGCGTCTGATGGCAGAACTTGATTCACCGCTTCGGGGTAGTTGAGATCGAGAGCTTTCCAGTAGGCCTGGTCAAACGTTTTGCTCATGGTAATCGCTTGCGCCATCTCGTCGGTTACAGGCGTTGTCCATGTCCTAGAGGTCAGATTGCTGCGCATCTTCTCTCCCTGGCTGTCTTCTAAAACCATCGACCAACTGAAGAGGTATTCCTCAGCGGGGAAACCGCTGATATCGCGCTGCTTACCAGTACGCTCTATCGTCAGCGTGTTTTCAACGGGTGTCAAAGAGCAGGAGTCCTCTGCAAGGCTTTCTTCTTCCTCGAAGGTGCGGCCTTCGGTCAGATTGTCGAAGAAGGATCCGCAACCCGTGATGGGGCACTCTCTGTAGGTTTTTTCTTGTTGTTCAGCTGGTAGACCAGCGCACGGTCCAGGCGGATTATGTGGCTGGCATCTGCGGACTTTCCAATGCGGCTCATGATGCTGCCAGTGAACTTGAACGCTTCATCTTCACGGCGCATATCACTCACGGTCTTAACAGTGCGCTTGCCCGCTGATGCAAATTGGCCTTTTATGCCACCGTTCGTGACGCTGGATACGACAGTCGCAGAGCGAACAATCGGGGAGTTGTCCACGATCTCTTGTTTGGTGGCACATCCCGCCACCGAGAAGCTGAGCAATAGCGCGAGGGCTGAATTTCTGGCGATTCCTTTTCCTGTGTTCTTATGAAAGCTTCGGATGTTTGATGGGGAAATTGAAGTGTTCAAAGTTGTCCTCCTAGACTAGACGTGCATGAGTAAGTGGCCGTGAGTTAGACCAGATTATACAGTCGATCTAAGAGAAGAATGCGCAGGCACCCGCCAAATGTAAGTAACAGTAATGGAGATGTTTGCTGGTTTTTTGAAAGGGCTGCTGCGGATTGGTTAGCGCAGGGGGGATAGGGTGGTGCGGTGAGTGCTTGTCTGAATGACTTCGAAACTGAGGGAGCTGTCACAGGGGCGTCGATGCCGCCCCTGTGTCAGTTTGCTGCGCTTACTGGGCGTCGCGACGGGCGAGGTATTCGTCGTAGGTGCCAGCGTAGTGGTGCAGCTTCTTGTCTTTCACTTCGATGATCTGGTTGGCCAGGGACGAGACGAACTCGCGGTCGTGGCTGACGAAGACGATGGTGCCTTCGAACATATCGAGTGCCATGTTCAGCGATTCGATGGATTCCATGTCCAGGTGGTTGGTCGGCTCATCCATGATCAAGACGTTCGGCTCGGCCAGCATCAGGCGACCAAACAGCAGGCGGTTTTTCTCTCCACCGGAGCAGACCTTGGCGAGCTTGCTCAACTCGTCGTTAGAGAACAGCAAACGGCCTAGGGTGCTGCGCACGATCTGCTCGTCTTGGCCGGGCTTGCGCCACTGAGACATCCAATCGAAGATGTTGAGGTTGCCGTCAAACTCTCCGGTGCTGTCTTGTGGGCAGTAGCCTAGCTCGGCGTTCTCGGACCATTTCACAGTGCCGTTGTTGGCGGTGATCTCTGAGGTCAGGCAGCGCAAAAATGTGCTTTTACCCGCGCCGTTTTCACCGATGACGGCGAGGCGTGCGCCGGCTTCAAGGATGAGGTTGCCGTTTTCAAACAACGGGCCGTCATCAAAGCCGTGACCGAGCTTTTCAATGTTCAGCGCGTTGCGCTGCAGCTTCTTTTCTTGAACAAAGCGGATAAACGGGCTGACACGGCTGGAGGGCTTGATGTCGGTCAGCTGAATTTTGTCGATCTGTTTGGCGCGTGAGGTGGCCTGCTTGGCTTTAGAGGCGTTGGCAGAAAAGCGGCTGACAAACTGTTGTAGCTCGGCGATCTGGGCCTTTTTCTTGGTGTTGTCGCGCTGCATTTGCTCGCGTGCGCCCACCGAGGCGATCATGTAGTCGTCGTAGTTGCCGGGGTAGACGCGCAGCTCGCCGAAGTCGATGTCGGCCATGTGGGTGCAGACGCTGTTCAGAAAGTGTCGATCGTGCGAGATGATGACGATGGTGGTGTCTTTGAGGCCGTTGATCACGCCCTCGAGCCAGCGAATCGCGTGGATGTCGAGGTTGTTGGTTGGCTCATCGAGCAGCAAAATATCAGGGGCAGAGAAGAGCGCCTGTGCCAGCAGCACGCGCAACTTCCAACCCGGAGCGACGCCGCTCATCAGGCCTTCGTGCAGGCCGATTTCGATGCCGGCGCCTAGCAGGATTTCTCCGGCGCGGCTCTCGGCGGTGTAGCCGTCGAGCTCGGCGAACTCGACTTCCAGCTCGGCCACGGCCATGCCTTCTTCTTCGCTCATTTCGGGCAGCGAGTAGATGCGATCGCGCTCTTGTTTCACCCGCCACAGCTCAGCGTGGCCCATGATCACGGTGTCGAGCACGGTGTATTCTTCGAAGGCGAATTGATCCTGGCTCAGCTTGCCGATGCGCTCGTTGGGCGACACGGAGACATTGCCGGCGGTGGCTTCTAGGCTACCGTCGAGGATTTTCATGAAGGTCGTTTTACCACAACCGTTGGCGCCGATCAGGCCGTAGCGGTTGCCGTCTGCGAATTTGACGGAGATGTTTTCGAACAGTGGCTTGGGGCCGAATTGCATGGTGACGTTGGCGGTGGAGATCACGACTGAGTTTCCTGCGAAAGATGGGGTGACAAAACCCGTCGATTATACGGTCTTTAGCCGTGCAAGATGTGCTTTGATCGCGGTTCTTGTCCAGATAGAGCAGGAATGGCGGGGTTTTTACTGAAAATGAGACGTCGCTCTGCGCAATAGTCCGGCTATTTGGCCGTTTTACGCGTCGCCGATGGCTTGGGCTCGCCTCAGGGTCGCACATTGCCAGATAGAGAGCTGTGGTGGTGTGGTGCTGCGCGGTGTTGAGTGCGGCGCGCTGTCTCGGCATTCAGTCGAACGGGGTCGTTCCGGGCCGCGCAGGTCGGGCCGCGCAGGTCGGGCCGCGCAGGTCGGGCCGCGCAGGTCGGGCCGCGGGCGGTCTCCCACGGTGAGTGCGCGGAACCCGTGGGAGCCTGCGCGGCCCGGGCTCCCCGCAGGCCGAAAGCCGCTGCCTCGATGTTGAGTGCGCGGAGTTGTGTTTAGTGCGGTGCGCGCTCGGGCATTCGGTCGAACGGGGTCGACCTCCCACGTGGGAGCCTGCGCGGCCCGACCTGCGCGGCCCGGGCTTCCGCAGGCCGAAAGCCGCTGTGCGATGTTGAGTGTGGTGAGAATGCAGCATCTTGTGGCGTGGCGTGGCGTGGCGTGGCGTGGCTTGCGCTCAGCGGTTGCGGCAGCGTTCGGCGGGCACGGCGAGTTGTACCATCAAATACTGTTTGAAATCTTCGCGCCAGGGTTGTTCATCGACGGCTATTTGCATGCAGTGCAGCCAGGCGTCGCGCTCCGCTGCGCCTATGGCAAAGGGGCTGTGGAACTTGGGGATAGAGATGCTGCCGTAGCGCTCTTGGTACAGGCGGGGGCCGCCCAACCAGCCGCACAAAAAAGCGCTCAGCCTCTCCACCATGGGGGTCAAATCCGCGCCGTGCATCGCGCGAATTCCCGCCGCCTGCGGTTCAGCATTCATCGCTTGGTAAAACCGTGTACTTAGTTTAATCAGCCCTTCCTCGCCCCCTGCATGTTGATACGAGGTGTCTGCTGATCCGTACGAAGGTATGTTCATGGTGGGTTTCTTCATTAAATGCAGTTAAAATACATGAATTAAAAAAGCAGTCAAGCCTAGGCGCTTCTGGCATCCTTGTGCCGCGCAATTGCCTGAATGGGGCGGCAACGATATATCAATAAGCGGCGGCAAGCGAAGAACGTCGCAACAGAAGTACCGAAAGAGGAATACGAGTGCATATCAGTAAACACACAGATTACGCCTTGCGTACGCTGATGTTTTTGGCATTGAAAGAGGCAGATGAGCGCAGCTCAATAAAGGAAATAAGTGAATGCTTCTCAATCTCTCATAACCATTTGATGAAGGTTGTGCAGCGCTTGTCCGGCTGTGGTTATGTGGACGGCCAGCGGGGCAAGGGAGGCGGTGTCAGGCTGGCAATGCCGGCGGAGCAGATCAACATCGGCACGGTGGTGAGAGAATTTGAAACGGAGAAGGCCGCCGTCGATTGTGAAACGGGCCCCTGCAGATTTCATGGCCATTGCGGTCTTGAAGGCGCTGTGGCGCTCGCTATGCAAGCCTTCTTCGATTGTTTGAACGATTACTGCTTAGCCGATGTGCTGAGCAACAAAGACGATCTGGCGCAGGCGCTGCTGCCCTTGGATAAATCGATCGCAGCAAAGCTGAGCAAGCGCTGAGGCGCTGCCACCATATTGAGCTGGATCAGTCGTGATTTTATCTGGGCCCAAGCAAGGACCCGGCGTAGATGTCGTAGCGGGTATTGGGGCTGCTCACCGCGCCAGACGGTTGCAGGCACGCCACGGGATCTGCCTTGCGGGGGCGTTTCACGGTGACGCGCTTGCCCGCCTTGGCCAGTGCGGCGCGCAGCAGTCTGTCGCTGTCGAGATCCGGGCCCAATAGTTGTTGCAGCGCTTGCATGGCGCCACGGCTGGCGGCGCTCTTTGTTTTGTGTGGGTACATGGGGTCCATGTAGATCACGTCCGGCCGCTCATCTTCGCTCAGAGAATCAATGTAGTCGCTGGCGTCGGCGTGCACCAGTTGCACCCGCTGCGCGATGGCGCTGGTCTCGGGGTGCTGGGCTGCCCGGGCGAGGGCGTCGGCCAGCTGTTGATAGACCGCCAGATGGCGTTCAACCCAGATCATGCGGCAACCCAGTGATGCAAGCACCCAGCCGTCGGCACCGGTGCCGGCAGTGGCGTCCAGCACCGACGGTGGCTCGCCGCTGAGGCCCACGGCGCGCGCCAGTGGTTGCTTGCGGCCACCGCCAAACTGGCGTCGGTGTTTAGCACTGCCGCCGACAAAGTCGATTTTCAGATTTTGGGTTTGTATCACTGCTGGCTGCGTTTCCTGTTAAATCCTGATCGACCCCATCCGGAATAAAGCTCTGAAGCTCTATGCGGGGTCGGTTGGCCCTTGCTTGTCTTTTTGCGCTGCCAGTCGCCGCTGCTGGCTGGTGTGGCGGATGTCCTTGCCCTTGACCAGGTAGACGACGTACTCACAGATGTTGTTGGCGTGGTCGCCGATGCGCTCCAGCGCGCGGGCACACCAGAACACTTCCAATACCGATTTGATCTCGCGCGGGTCTTCCATCATGTGCGAGATCAGCAAGCGGGACAGGGAATTGTACTCCCGATCAATGGCTTCGTCGCGGCCGGCGGTGAGCAGCGCGCCCTCGGCGTCCATGCGGGCGAAATTATCCAGGGTGTCGCGCAAGACGGATTTCACCTGATCGCCGAGGTGGCGCAGCTCGGCGTAGTAGGCGGGGCGGTTGGCAGACCCGGCCAGGCGCATCGCCACCTTGCCGAATTTCTCCGCCTCGTCGCCGATGCGCTCCAAATCGCTGATGGCTTTGATCACCGTCATCACCAGCCGCAGATCGGAGGCCGCGGGTTGGCGGCGGGCGAGGATTTCAGTGCAGGCTTCGTCGATCTCCACTTCCATGGCGTTGACCTCAAAGTCGCCGTTGAAGACGATCTCGCCGAGGTCCGCGTCGAATTCGAGCAGGGCTTGCAGCCCGTTGGCCACCTGCTGTTCCACCAGCCCGCCCATGTTCAGCACGCGGGTGCGCAGGTCCTCGAGCTCTTCGTTGTAGCGCTGCGAGATGTGTTGATCTAGATTGAGTTTGTCCATGGCTTCGGTGTTTCCTCAGGTGCGTGCGGCTCAGCCGAAACGTCCGGTGATGTAGTTTTCGGTCAGCTCGTGACTGGGGTTGGTGAAGATGGTTTTCGTTTCTCCGAGCTCGATCAAGCGGCCCAGGTGAAAATACGCGGTGCGCTGGGAGACGCGCGCCGCCTGCTGCATGGAGTGGGTGACGATGGCGATGGAATAATTCTGTCGCAGCTCGTCGATCAGCTCCTCGATGCTGGCGGTGGCGATGGGGTCCAGTGCGGAGCAGGGCTCGTCCATGAGGATGATCTCCGGGCTGACCGCGATAGTGCGGGCGATGCAGAGCCGCTGCTGCTGCCCACCCGACAGACCTGTGCCCGCTGCGTCGAGGCGGTCTTTGACCTCGTTCCAGAGGCTGGCGCGTTTCAGACTGGTCTCCACGATGTGATCCAACTCGTCTTTGTTGGACGCTAATCCATGAATGCGCGGTCCGTAGGCGACGTTGTCGTAGATGGATTTCGGGAAGGGGTTGGGTTTTTGGAAAACCATGCCAACCCTGGCGCGCAGCAGCACCACGTCCTGCTCCGGGCCGTAGATGTCCTCGCCGTCCAGCTCAAAGCGGCCCTCGATGCGGCAGCTGTCGATGGTGTCGTTCATGCGGTTCATGCAGCGCAGGAAGGTGGATTTGCCGCAGCCGGAGGGGCCGATCATGGCCAGTACTTCGTTCTTTCCCAGGTCGAGATTGACGTCAAAAAGGGCTTGGTTGTCGTCGTAAAAAACGTCGACATTCTCCATGCGCATTTTGCGGTCAGCTACCCGTACCTCGCCGGTGGTGCCGGCAAAGGCTTCCAGCAATTGCAAGTTGCGCGTCTGTGTTTGCTCAGCAGCTTTGCTCATATTTGTTCTGGCTTCAGTTTGCTTTCGAAAAATTGGGTCCGATGGGCGGGGCACCGCCTACCAGCGGCGCTCGAATTGCTTGCGCAGCAAAACCGCGAGAGCGTTCATCAAGATCAAAAACACCAGCAACACCATAATGGCCGCGGAGGTGCGCTCGGTGAATGCCCGCTCCGGGCTGTCAGACCACAGGTACACCTGGATGGGCAGCACGGTGGCCGGGTCGGTCACGCCTGCGGGCACGTCGACGATAAAGGCGACCATGCCGATCATCAACAGCGGGGCGGATTCGCCCAGTGCCTGCGCCATGCCGATGATGGTGCCGGTGAGTATGCCGGGCATGGCCAGTGGCAGCACGTGGTGGCTGATGGTTTGTATTTTTGAGGCGCCCAGCGCCAGTGCCGCGTCGGCGATGGACGGCGGCACCGATTTGAGCGCGGCGCGCGAGGCTATGATGATGGTGGGCAGGGTCATCAGCGATAATACGATGCCGCCCACCAGCGGGGCACTGCGCGGCAGGTGGAAGAAATTGATGAACATCGCAACCCCCAGCAGGCCGAAGACAATCGAGGGCACGGCGGCGAGGTTGTTGATGTTGACCTCGATGATGTCGGTGAGCCGGTTGCGCGGCGCGAACTCCTCGAGGTAGACGGCCGCGGCGACACCGATGGGGAAGGACAGTAGCAGGGTCACGAACAAGGTGTACAAGCTGCCCATGATGGCGCCCTTGAGGCCAGCGGCCTCCGGCTCGCGCGAGTCACCACGTTGAAAAAAGAGCCAGTTAAACCGAGTTTCAATGCGCTCATCCGCGCGCAGTGCCGCGATGTAGACGCGTCTTTTCTGCGTGCGTTCGTCGGTTCTTTTTGATGTGTATGCGGCGTTTCGGGCCAGGGCTGCAATTTGATCGTCGGCCAGTACCCAGATGCTGGCCGTGCTGTTCAGCAGCGCGGGATTCGCGACCAGTGCGTCCGCCACTTGGCGGGGCGCGTAGCTGCTGACCAGTTGGTAGAGCTCGCGCTTGTCTTTGCGTTTTGTGAGCTCCGGAAACTGCGCGCGCAAGGACGACTTGATCGCCTTGCCGTATTTGGCGCGCCTGAGCTCCAGCTCGCTGGGTGTATCTGTCAAGCCCAATGCGTCGGCCTGCAGCGCGATGTCGAGCTTGATGTAAGTCGCGGTGAAGGCGGGCAGGCCTTTGAGCACGATGGACGTCATCAAAAAGGCGAGGAACAACATGCTGATGGCGACAGCGGCCCAGCCCATGAATTTGAAGCGCCGTTCGCGGGCGTAGCGCTTGGCCAGCCCCGCGCGCACGATGGCGGTGGTGTCCGTTGTTTGAATTGCATTTACTGTGTGCGTGTCGGTCATGGGCTTTACTCGTATTGCTCGCGGTATTTGCGCACCACGTACAGGGCGATGACGTTGAGGATAAGGGTGGTCACAAAGAGCATCAGGCCGAGCGCAAAAGCGGCCAGGGTTTTGGCTGAATCAAACTCTTGATCGCCGGTCAGCAGGGTGACGATTTGCACGGTGACGGTGGTCACAGCTTCCAGCGGGTTGACCGTCATATTGGCTGCGAGGCCAGCCGCCATGACGACGATCATGGTCTCGCCGATGGCGCGCGACGCGGCCAGCAAGATACCGCTGACAATGCCGGGCAGGGCGGCGGGGATCACCACCTGGCGGATGGTCTCGGATTGCGTGGCGCCCAGCCCCAGCGAGCCGTCACGCATGGTCTGTGGCACGGCGTTGAGCACGTCGTCCGTGAGCGACGATATAAAGGGGATGATCATCACGCCCATCACCAAGCCCGCCGCCAGCGCGCTCTCGGAAGAGACAGAAAGCCCGATCATCTCGCCCCAGCCGCGCAGCGCGGGCGCCACGGTGAGGGCTGCAAAAAAACCGTAGACGACGGTGGGGATGCCGGCGAGGATTTCCATGGCGGGCTTGGCAAAAGCGCGGGTGCGCGGGGCGGCGTATTCCGTGAGGTAAATAGCGGACATCAGGCCGATGGGCACGGCGACGGTCAGCGCGATGGCGCTGATCAGCAGTGTGCCTACAAACAAGGGGATGGCGCCGAAGGAGCCCTCGGAGGCGACTTGGTCGGCGCGAATGGAGGTCTGCGGGCTCCAGTGGGTGCCGAGCATGAACTCACTGATGGGCACCTTGCCGAAGAAACGCACGGATTCAAACAGCACCGACAAAATGATGCCGACGGTGGTCAAGATGGCCACCGAGGCGCAAAACAGCATGGCGAGGCGCACGAAGCCCTCCACCTTGATGCGCGCGCGGTAGCTGGGCCGAACCTGGCGAAGTGCCCAGAGGGCACCGCCGACCGCGAGCAATATGGCAAGCGCGGATTTTGCCAGCAGGCTGCTGCCCTGCCACTTGATCATCTGCGCCACCATGGCAGCCTGAACGTCGTCACCTGCTGTTGGGGCGACAACCCCTGCGGCCACGTTTTTGACTTGGTTGAGCATCAGGGTGAGCTGGGCATCACCCAGGCCTGTCATGCTCAGCGGTGCCAGTGACAGCACCGATCGTTCGATCAAGGTGCTCTCCATCAAGCCCCAGAGGGCCAGCATCAGCAGCGCTGGCACCAGTGCCCAGATACCGGCGAGGTAGCCGTAGTAGAGGGGCAGGGAGTGCAGTTTGGCGATGCCGCCGTTTTTCAGGGCGACGTTGTAGGCGCGTTGCCGAACGACAAAAAAACCGGCCAGGGCGACGGCCAGTATGATCAGCAACAGATTGGAAATTGGCATGGGGCTACTCTTGAAAAGCGGCCCAATACGCAAGTGTATTGGGTCGCTGTAACGCGGGTGTCAGCGCGATTTCACTTCATCATTAAGACTTGAGCACCTGCCACGGCGGCGGCGGTTGCTGCGCGCTTGTCTGCTGGCAGCGGGATCATGTCCTTGTCGGCCAGGTAGCCCTCGTCACCCCAGGTGTCTTCATCGGTGAACTCGGCGAGGTATTCTTCTAGGCCTGGGATCTGACCGATGTGCGCTTTTTTCACGTAGAAGAACAGCGGTCTAGAGACGGGGTAGCGGCCCTCGGCGATGCTCTCGAAGGTAGGCTCTTGACCGTCGATCTTGGAGCCCTGCACCAGGTCTTCGTTCTGCTCGAGGAAGGAGAAGCCGAAAATGCCCAGCGCATTGCTGTTGGCCGCCAGTTTCTGCACGATCAGGTTGTCATTTTCGCCCGCTTCAACGTAGGCGCCGTCTTCGCGCACACTGTGGCAGCGTGCCTTGTAAGCCTTCTTATCGGCCTTTTTGATTGCCTTGACCCAAGGGTACTGCTTACAGCCGCCTTCCAACACCAGCTCGGCGAAGGCGTCGCGGGTGCCAGAGGTGGGCGGTGGGCCCAGCACTTCAATTGTGCTGGCGGGCAGGGCTGCGTTGATTTCATTCCACTGCTGGTAGGGGTTTGCGATGAAGGTCTCGCTGCCATCGGGGTTGGGGATGTCCTTGGCCAGTGCCAAGTAGAGCTCTTGGCGGCTGAGGCTGAGCTGTGTTGTCTCGGTGCTGTTGGCGATGGCGATGCCGTCGTAGCCGATCAGCACTTCGACGATGTCGGTGACGCCGTTGGCCTGGCAGTTGTCGAATTCGCTCTTCTTGAT
>JAWSVD010000088.1:0-10790 GCA_033852095.1 Granulosicoccaceae bacterium
TTGCATGGTCAAGAATCATCTCAGCGAATAATAAAGGGGTTGGCGGCGGCGCCAGCGAATGACATCCAGGTGGTTTTGGTCTCGAGGTAATCGTCCACCGCGCCCTGCCCACTCTCGCGGCCAATGCCTGAATCTTTAAAGCCGCCAAAGGGCGCCATGTAACTCACGGCGCGGTAGGTATTGGTCCAGACAGTGCCGACCCGCAGTGCGTTCGAGGCGCGGAAGGCGCGTCCCATGTCTTGGGTCCACACCCCCGCGGCGAGCCCAAAGCGGCTGTCGTTGGCGATGCGGATGGCTTCTTCCTCGGTATCAAAAACAATGACCGAGAGAAGTGGACCGAAAACTTCTTCCTGCGCAATACGCATGTCATTAGTGACACCCGTGTAGACCGAGGGCTGCACAAACCAACCCTGCTCGGCCCCCGCCACAGTGGCTTTGGCGCCGCCGAGTACACAGCTCGCGCCCTCACTCACGGCGATGTCCATGTAGCTGAGCACGCGCTGGTATTGCTCTGCGGTCGTCACTGGGCCGACCTGGGTACTGGCGTCCATGGGATCACCAAGCTTGGCACTGCCCGCCAGCGCGATGAACTTCTGCACAAACTCATCGTGGATACTGCGCTGTACCAACAGACGTGAACCGGCAATGCAGGTCTGGCCACTGGCGGCAAATATACCGGAGACAACGCCCGCAACCGCCGCATCGATATCGGCGTCCTCGAACACCAGCTGCGCGGATTTTCCGCCCAACTCCAGGGAGACTTGCTTAAAGCCACGCGCGGCGGCTTCGGCCACGTGCCGCCCGCCAGCGTCGCCGCCGGTAAAGGCGATTTTGTCCACACCTGGGTGCTCCACCAGCGGCGCGCCAACCTCCGCACCGTAGCCCGTCACCGCATTGATCACACCCTTGGGGAATCCCGCCTCCGCCACCAGCTTCATCAACTCCAGGGTCGAGGCGGAGGTGTGCTCCGAAGGCTTCAAAACCAAAGTGCAGCCCGCCGCCAGCGCGGGCGCCAGCTTCCAGGTGGTCAGCAGCAGCGGTGAATTCCACGGCGTGATCGCGGCGACAACGCCCACCGCCTCACGGCGGGTAAAAACAAACATATCGGGTTTATCGATCGGCAGCACGGCGCCTTCGATCTTGTCCGCCAAGCCTGCAAAATAATAGAACCACTGCGGCATATACTTGAGCTGTGCACGCATTTCGGCGAAGAGCTTGCCGTTGTCGCGGGTCTCGATCTCGGCGAGAAAATCAGCTTTCTCAGCGATCAAATCACCGAATTTACGCATGATCGCGCCGCGCTGGGTAGCGCTCATCGAGCGCCAGGGCCCATCATCAAAGGCAGCGCGGGCCGCGGCGACGGCACGCTCCACGTCGCTACTGTCACACTGCGCCACATCCGCCCACACCTCACCGGTGTATGGGTTGACGGTGTCGAAGGTTTTTCCACTGGCCGACGGGCAAAAATCCCCGTCGATAAACGCTTGGTAGTTTTGCAAAGCTCTTCCTCTCTGCCGGCCCTTCTCCCCTGTGCTCTTTTAGCCCAAGGTTAAAACCAGCTCTATTTTACTTTCAAATCGTTCAGGTGGGTGGATAGACCAGGAGACCTCGTAGACACCGTCTTTCTCCGAGACATACTCGCGCAACACAGACAGCGCTGGGTCTCCGGGTTCTAGGCCCAAACACTGTGCGGCCCCCGCGGGGCAGGCAACGGCCTTGATCGCCTGGCGCAAGTTAGTGGTGCGTATGCCAAAGCGCGTCTCGATCAGCGAATGCACCAGTTCGTTTTCGCTCACATCGCTCAACACGGCGGCGTACTGCGGCAGCACAAACACTTGCGTCCAGGCGATGTTCACGTCTTCGTCCACGACTTGGCGCACCGCTTCAAACATATGCCACTGATCATCTGCATCCCCGGGCAGCGGGATCTCGGCATCAGCGGCACGCAGTGATTTTTGTTCCAGCACCCGACGCGTCGTCTCTTCCACGTAGCCGGCGAGGTCGGATATCTCTTTCATGTTCTGGGTGTATTGCCCCATTTTGCGCGACACAATTCGCGTGCCCACGCCGGGTTGCGCGGACAGCAGGCCACGCTCGGCGAGCTCTCGAATAGCCGAGCGCACTGTGTGGCGGCTCACCCCGTGCTGCTCGCAGAGCTGGGCCTCTGAGGGCAGCAGCTCACCCACGGCGTAACTGCCGTCCTCAATGCCCTGCAATAACTCTTCTGCCACGAGCTGGTAGCGGGGTCTTTTCTTGTTAAAAATGCCGGAACTCATCGTGTCATGCCTTTTCGAACATCGCTGAAAAGTCATCATGATCTTCCAATTTCGACAGGGCCACAATCCAAACGTCAGTTTGCGCCAGATCAGCGCCACCGTAGGCGGCCAGAGCCCGTGCTTTGCCAATGATTTCATCGTGTGTCAGTGCATTGCTGGGATCGCCCTTGGGGGTATCAACCGCTGTTTCAATGAAGCGGCCATCGTGGCATTTCACAGCAACTCGGGCGGTCCATTTGCGCGGGTAGGCGGCGTCCACCCGCGGATCAAACTGCATCTCCACAGTGGCGGCAAAGGCGCGCACCTGCGGGTCGGACAGACCGTGGGTGTCGAACTCGATCAGCCCCGCCGCGCCGTGCACAGCGATCAAGCCCAGCACTGTGCCCATGGAGAACTTCGCCTGATGCACCGTCTGCGGGTCGACCACCGAACCGAGCACATCGATGGCGGCCTGGTGCACGTGGGCTGTCACAGATTCGATGTCATCAGCCGCGAGCTCATGCTCTTTCATCAGCTGCAAGAGCGCATCGGCCGCGGGATGCGTATGGCGGCAGGAGCTGTGCCATTTATAAGATGTCTCGACCGTGGCCCAACGGCTGCCGAGGCCGTCTGCCAGCGCCGCGGCATCACTGTCATTCGACATGCCTGCCCCCATGCCATGGGCGCCGTCGAATATCTTCTGCGCACCCAAAAAACCATCCCCCGCCAGCTGCGCAGCCATCATGCCGTTGGTGGTGGCCCTGGCCACGTGCAGTTGCTTGGAATCAGCCGCCGTCGCCAAGAACTCCCACAGCCCCGCGGCCATGGTGCCGGCGCTGCCAAAGGCATGCCGAGTCTGGCCCGCGTCCAGGCCCTGTAAATTGGCAATTGCCGCGCAGGCGGCGAGCGTGCCCGCCGTGCCGGTGGTGTGGAAATGCACATAATGACTGCGGCCCAGAAACTCCCCGACGCGGATGCCCGCCTCATATCCGGCCACGGCCGCCGTCAGTACCTGCTTGCCTGAATAATCCCCCGCTTGGGCCGCCGCGACCAGCGCTGAGAACACCACCGTCGCGGGGTGCAACACAGATGAGTTGTGCAGATCGTCTTGCTCGACCACGTGCGATGCGGCGGCGTTGATCATCGCGGCAAAATACGGTGAACGGTATGTTAAGGTAGCGAAATCCAAGGCCGGCCCCTCCCCGCCCATGCTGTCGGCAAAGCGCGCCAGTGTCTGCGCCTGCCGTGACGGTGCCCCTGCCAGTGCAGAACCCAACCAATCGATAAACAGGTTTTTGATCGCTGCAATGACGTCGGCAGGCAAGTCCTCATAACGCAGATCGGCGATAAATGTTGCCAGTTGAGCCGTTGAATCTGCGGTTTTATCAGAAGTGTTCACTGTTGAATCTCAAGTATCAAAATGGATAATCTGGCGAATCGCATCGCCGGTTGTTAAGCGGTCCATTGCCAGGTTGATGTCCTCGAGCGGCAGGCGATGGCTTAACAGCTTGTCGACAGGCAAAACGCCGCGCCGATACATGTCCATCATGCGCTTGATATCGCGCATGGGGATGCAAGAACCGATATAACTGCCTTTCAAAGTGCGCTCTTCCGCCACCAAACTCAGCGCGGGCAAGGTCAGTTTGGCGCTGGGGTGTGGCACCCCGCCGGTGACAGTCGTGCCGCCGCGCCTCGTGATGGCATAAGCCAGCTCCAGTGCGGGTACCACACCGGCAAGCTCGATCGCTGTTTCAACCCCTCCACCCGTCGCTGCACGCACTTTTTCCACCACATCCGGGTCTGCCGCGTTAAAACAATCCGTCGCACCGAGCTCCCTGGCGACCTTCAATTTCTCATCATTCAGATCGATCGCCACAATCCGCCCGGCGCCGCAGCCCACAGCGCCCAACAGCGCAGCCAGTCCCACACCGCCCAGTCCAATCACCGCCACGGACGAGCCCGCCTTCACCTGCGCCGTGTTCAGCACCGCGCCCACACCGGTCAAAACCGCGCAGGAAAACAGCGCAACTATTTCCAGCGGGATGTCTTTTTCAACTTTAAAAACGGAGCGCTCAGAGAGGGTCGCGTATTCGGCAAAAGCCGAGACACCGACATGGTGCGCGATGCTCTCGCCACCCTTGGAGAGCCGGCGAACGGCGCCGCTGAGATCGCCCGCACCGTTGTGCACTGCCGCCGGTTCACACAGCGCCGGCCGACCTTCGGCGCAGGGCTGGCAGCTGCCGCAGCTGGGCACGAACACACAGACCACGTGGTCTCCAGGCTGCAAATCGCTCACCCCCTCGCCCACTTCGTGCACCACACCCGATGCCTCGTGGCCCAGCACCATCGGCACTGGCCGTGGCCGGTTGCCGTCAATCACGGAGAGGTCGCTGTGGCAAATGCCCGCCGCGGCAATGCGGATCATCACCTCGCCGGGGCCCGGCCCGTCGAGCTCGACCTCCTGCACCACCAGGGGCTTGCTGTCCACGTAGGGGTAAGTCGCGTCGGTGCGCTCTAAAACAGCGGCTTTAATTTTCATCGTTATCCCTTTTAAGAGCTGTGCTTAATGAACGGCTGCGTACATGATTTTTTCTTCGGTCGCGGCACGGGCGTCAAACTCTTCCACTATGCGCCCCTGCCGCGCCACCAAGATGCGGTCCGACAGGTTTAAAATTTCCGGCAGGTAGGAGGAGATCACCAAAACCGCCAGCCCGTCGTCGGCCAGCTTGTCGATGATGTCGTGGATCTCTTCGATCGCACCTACATCCACGCCGCGGGTCGGCTCATCAAAGATAACCAACTCGGGCAGCTGCACCAAGGATTTTGCGACGACCACCTTCTGCTGGTTGCCACCGGAGAGCTCCACCACCCGCGATCCCGCATCAATCGCTCGCACATTGAGCGCAGCTGACCACTGCTTGGCGACCTTTGCGATGTCGCTGCTGCGCACCACCCGACTCGATTGTGAGTGGCGGCCCAGTGTCCCGGAATAGATATTCTCGGCGATGGATTTCTCCGAGAAAAACCCTTCCATCTTGCGGTCTTCGGTGACGTAGACAATGCCCTTTTGCACCGCCGGTGCCGGCACCCTAAAACGCACCTGCTCGTCTTTAAAATACACTTCGCCGCCGTGGAAGGTATTGCGTTTGAGTACCCCGGCGATGATTTTGGCGGTCTCGGTGCGGCCGGAGCCCACCAAACCAAAGACGCCCGTCACCTGCCCGGCAAAAACCGAGAACGAGGTATTTCGCACGGCCTGGCCCATGGACAGATTTTGCACGGACAACATGCGCCGACCGGGCTTGCGCACCGGTTTTTGATCGTGACTGCTGTAGATTTTATCCGACAGGCTGCGACCGACCATCTCACGGATGATCCGATCACGGTCAAAAGCTGCGGTCTCATCGGTGATCACATGCTCGCCGTCGCGCATGATGGTGATGCGATCGGATATCGACAGCGCCTCCTCGAGTGCGTGACTGATAAACACCACCGACACACCCTGCGCACGCAGGCGTTTGATCAGCTCAAAAAAGTGGCGTTTCTCCTCAGGTGTCAGGGTTGCTGTTGGCTCGTCGAATACAATCACCCGCGCCTTGCGCATCACGGCACGGGCAATCTCAACCATCTGTTTTTGCGCCGCACCGAGCTGGCTGACATAAACCGTCGGCTCCACACCGAAGGACAGGGATTGTAGGAACTGCTGCGCGGCGATGTTGATGCCGCGCAGCCGGTTGAAGAACTGCTCCGATCCCAGAAATAGATTTTGCGCGACGGTTAACGCCGGCACCAAGCTGGTCTCCTGGAAAACCATGGCAATGCCCGCATCCAGGGCCTCGATTGGCGAGGCGAATTGAACCGCCTGGCCATCGATCAACAGCTCGCCGCTGCTCGGCGTGACAACCCCTGCCATCATTTTGGTCAGCGTTGATTTGCCGGCGCCGTTCTCGCCGAGCAGCGCGTGTATCTCCCCTTCGCGCAAATCGAAACTGACATTCTTGACCGCTGGTACGCCGCGGTATTCTTTGCTAACGCCGCGCATTTCTACAATGAGTTTGCTCATGTTCAACCCGCCTCCGCTGTTGCTGCCGCAGCAGGGTCTGCTCCAGCGAGCACAGTCCCTGCAACGGCAGCCGCGATTAGCTCACCGCTGCCGCGCGATGTGGCCAGCCATTCGCCGCCTTGCCGTATGGCGCTGCTGATGCCGTGGCGCTTGCCGTCGGCCCGGCTGTGCAGACTGGCGATGGGCTGCAATGTGCTGTCGAGCTGCACCAGCAGGCCATAAGAACGGCTCGGCGCCCAGGGTTTGAGTATGCCCATCTGCCTGACACCGCCCCCTTGCAGTGGCTCCAGAAATGATTTGCCGCTGGCGTAACTCGGCGCTACCCAGAGATGCTGCGGCACCTCTTCCATCATCCGACGGCGGTACACGGGCTCACGCAGCACCAGCTCGATCAGCTGACTGCGCGGCGCGAAGACGGCCAGCAACGCGCCGCTCTGCCCATCCGCACTCAGCTTGCCTGGGTAGCCCGGCAACTGCGCGAGCACCACAGACTGATCCTGCAGCGAGATAATGCGATGTCGCCAAGCCTCGCTGACGTAAATTTTGCCCGCAAGCGTGATGAGCCCAGCTGGCCAAGCCAAGCCCGAGGCGAGCTCGCTGGCCGCACCGTCGACTAGAGACACACGCCACACGCTGCCAGCGCTGCGCCGCTGCATCAGGTCACGGCTCCAGTCTTCAGCCGGATTGTGGCTCGAACCGATGGCGACAATGAGCGAGCCATCCGCATCCATCATCGCAGCCGTCGCATG
This sequence comes from Granulosicoccaceae bacterium, assembly GCA_033852095.1. Taxonomy (GTDB): domain Bacteria; phylum Pseudomonadota; class Gammaproteobacteria; order CALCKW01; family CALCKW01; genus CALCKW01. Next base: position 7,068 of record JAWSVD010000088.1, read on the forward strand.
GGCGAGCTGCACCTTGGCATCGACATCGAGTGGCCGCAACGTCGCCGGCGCACCCGTCCACAGCGTGCCGTCGGCGAGGATCAACACCACACCCCCTTCAAAGCTGCACATGGCGAGCACATCCGCTGGCAAGTGGCCGCCAATTCTCGCCGCCTCATTGTCTAGGATGGTGAACAGCTGGGCGCCGTCGGAGAAGATAAAACCCCCGCCCAAGGTGCAGAGGTTGTCCGGGCTTTCGCCTTGATACAATCGCCTAGCAGCGTCCAGCCGGTGGTTCGGTTGCAGCGCGCCGTCCATCGGTGGCACAGACACTGAGTAGGCGCCACGGCCATAGAATCGGTCGGAGAGATCACGCAATATATTCATCAGGCTTTATCCCCCCAATAGCTGCCCGCACCGGTCCAGTTTTGATCCGCCTCTGGCAATTTGATTTGGCCGATGCGGTTGTTGGATATTCCCCCCAGGTAGAGCTTTCCCTTGTGCTCGCGCATCGAGGTGATCATCGGGTGGTTCTCGCCGCCCTCGTCCCACAGCACGTCGAGTATGTCCCCGGCGTCGTTGAATTTCAGCACACAGCCGCTGTTGATGTTCGGGTAGAGCCATTCATCGTGTGGCACGCGGCGCGCCATCTGGCGCCTGAAGCTAGGTACCTTCATCGCCACGTCCAAGGCAGGCGTGCGCATGCCTAAAATGGCCATCCAGTAGGTCCCGTCAGAGGCGCGGTTGATGTTGTCCGGGTAACCGGGCATGCCTTCGATCACGGTTTCGCGCTGGCCAGCTTTGGGCCCAGCAATCCAGAGCCGGTTGACCCTGCAAGCCCAGCTCTCCGCAAATAAAATCGCCTGACCGTCGTGCTGCAGGCAGATTCCGTTGGGGAAGACGAGGTTCTTAAGCAAAGTGCGCGTCTTGTCCGTCGCGGGGTCATAACAAATGATGCGCCCGTTGCCGCGGCTCTCCAGGCTGTCCACTGGCCAGGAATGCATCTCGTAACGCACAGTCGCCTCAGAGAAATACACCTTGCCATCCGGCGCTATGTCCAGATCATCGGCCAAGCGCAGCCGCGAATCGTCGATGATGGAGAACAGCGAGCGATTGGTCTCGTCGGTGAGCTTGCGCACGCCGCCGCTGCGATCAACCGCGTACAGCCCCATACCACCCACACAGACATAAATATCGCCGTTCTGCGCCAAAGACATGCCCAGTGGGTGGCCGCCGATCTGGGCGAAAACCTCGTGATGCGTGTAATCGGGGGCAAAAAACTTGATCAAATCCCCGTGACGGTTACCACAATAGAGGTTGTCGTCACGATCAAAAATCACGTCTTCAGGCCCTTCGACCTCGCCCAGGCCGATCAGCCGAACATCGCGCAAGGCGTCATTCATGGCGTAGGGCGTGCCTGCGCCCACCGCTGTTTTGGGCAGCTCGAAAAAAGTCGGCGAGACGTAGACAGAATTGAGCAGTTTGTCGCGGTTTTTCATCCACCGCACATCGACCACCACGGCGATGATCAAGATCAAGCCGAGCACGGCTTGCCCCGATCCGCTCTGCAAACCCATGCGAATGACTGAAGTAGTGATAATCAGTACGGTGATCGCACCCATGGCCGCCTTCAGTGCAGAGCCGCGCCCACCGCCGAGTGAATTACCGCCCAGTATCGCTGCCGTTAGCACCGTGATTTCCATGCCGATGCCGGTATCAGCGCCCACGCTGGACAGGCGTGTCGCGTAGAGAAACCCCGCCATGCCAACAAAGGCAGAAGACATCACGTAGGTCAGGCAGACGGTGCCGGCAACATTGATGCCCATATTATGCGCAGAGCGCCGTGAGCCACCCACACTTTGAATGCGCCAGCCCGTGCGCATGCGCGAGAGAAACACATGCACAGCGATGGCAACCGCCATAAAGAGAAACGCCGAGACGGGGATGCCCCCAATGGAGCCCTCGCCGATCGCGTACCAGAGATCGTTGTCCACGAACACCGCCGAAATATCAACCGCGTACGCCAGCAACAACATGTCGACGATGGCCCGCACCACAATCAATGTGACCAGAGTGGTGAGAAAGGCGCGCAGTTTCAAATAGCCCACAAGCAAGCCGTTTGCCAGCCCCACCAACATCGACGCGCCAACCGCTGCAAGGAACGCGACGCCGACTGGCAGACCGAAGATGTTAATGCAAGCCAGTGCAACAAAATTTGCCAGCGCGAAGGTGGAGCCTACACTGAGATCGATGCCGCCACCGACCATGACGATCATCATGCCCAGTACTAAGAGACCAAACTCGCCGATCAGACGCACCAGCTCTGTCGCTGAGGCCGGCTCAAAAAAGCCTTCTACGTTCGCGCCGAAAAACCCGACGGTGAGCAGCAGAAATAAGAAAGGCGCGGCGTTGTCGATCCAGTTTTTAGAGAGGATTTCACCCAACAAATGGCCGGGCACCACGCGGTAATAGAGCTCAGTCAAGCGATCCGAGAACTGCTTGTGCTGCTTGGCCTGTGCGGCTTGGCCTATGCTGCTTGGCCTGGGGGGCTTGCGCCCCCCCCTGTCGTGCTGATGTGATGCGTTCGATGAACTCACGGTTGAATTCAGCCCTGCGCCGCGGTCTGCAGCTCTTCCAAGCTGTAACAACTGTCGGCTTTGATGGTATCGGCGTGTATCTCAGTCAAGGGGGAAAACAGCGATGCCTTCACAGCGCCTGCTTCCAAATCGGCCTGGAAGATATTCATGATCAACATATTGAGGTCGCGGCCCTGGCCCTTGGCGTCGTAGCTGACGTAGACGTCAAACACGCCCTTCTCCAAGTTCTGACAAGCTGTAGTAGTGCCCGCTCCCGAGGTGATCACCGTGACCTGCTCGCTGAGACCACTCTCCTCCAGCGCCGCACCCGTGCCTATGTCCATGCCATCCCAAAAGCCGATAACAGCGCAGAGGTCGGGGTGCTGCTGCACCGCTGTTGCGGTCACGGTGCGCGCCTTGGATGCATCCCAATCCGCCGCTTGGTTGGAGACGACCTGAATATCATCGTGTTGAGCAATCACATTGGCGACGCCGCGCATCTGGTAGGCCGAAGCTGCTGCCGTCAGCGGTCCCTGGGTGATGGCGATTTTGCCCGATCCGCCATTCGCGGGGGAACATTTATCGACGGCTACATTCGCGAGCTTCTCGCCGAGCGCTACCCAGTCAGGCCCCACAAAACCCTCGGTGGGAAAGGCGGATTTCATGTTGATTTGCAATACCGGAATGCCCGCCTTTTGTGCACGCTGCAATAATCGGGCGTAAACCTGCACGTCGGGATTGTGCGCGACGATCAAATCCGGCTTTTCTGAGATCACCTGGGTCAGCGCCTGAGCGCCCGCATCGGTGGACCAGTTCGGATCGCGGATATCAATCGTATAACCCAGATCATTGGCCTGGCGCTGCATCACGGCCGCCCAAGTCTCGGTCAAATCGAAGCCCATGGAGAGCGGTACAAAGACAACCTTCTTGTCTTTGGCCACCTCGTAATAAGGCAGACGTTGAGGATCATCAATGCCCTCATTGGCCTGCACCAGCCCCATGGTGCCGCACAATGCGGCCGCCGCTACTGCTATCAGATTGTTTTTCATCATCATCCTCCCAGATATGATTGTGCTTATATGTCCTTCGGTTACAGCGTATAGCGTTGTTAGATATCGCCCTGCTGGGCTGTTTGTTCGTCGCGCGGATTGAGGATCCCGTCGATACC
>JAWSVD010000539.1:0-1117 GCA_033852095.1 Granulosicoccaceae bacterium
GATCCTTGTCACAGGCGTCTATGTCGGTCTCCATGCCCTCGCGAATAGACTCTCTCATCCCTGGCACCGACAACAGAAACAGCGTTTCGTTGATAGCGTTCCAGTCCTCTTCCGAAACCAGGACCGCATTGCCCCTTTTCCCCGTAATAACAATGGGTTTATGCGTTTCAGTGGTCTCGTCAATCAAGTGATAAAGCTTCGTGCGAGCTTCCGTAGCATTTAGCGTTGTCATAAAATGATTCTCCCAGACGGCAAAGCGTACGCCATAACGTACGATGCATCAAGAATTGAGCCATCTGCGCGGGATGTGCCGCAGGGAAAGCGTCAAACAATCCATGTTATCTGGACGCCCGACTCAAACCCATCTCTCCGCAAAAGACAGATCAAGATTGCTGCGCAAGTGCAGGGGTATTGTCTGGGGTCGGTGCATGACGTGAGATCACACCGGCCCACCCCAACGTCACCGCATCCGTTGCCCGCCATGGAGCGGAGCGCAATGCGGGATTTCACCGAGCCAAACCTTAAGTGATAGGTCACCCGTATCGTTCGAGGTATTCCGCACCGCTATGGCCAAGGTGCTGGAAAAACACCGCTTTGCGCATTCGCCAACGCATCTCGAACCGGCTGATGGTCCAGCTCCAGTAGCGCTTTCTCCGATACCGACTTCGCGCTTTCGCCTTTGCCGTTCAATACAAGCAAGGCCACAAGCGTCGCCACTGAATGACAAAAATGCTCTTCACAGAAACGCTTTGATTCTGCTTTGCGCTCTGGGCCCAATTCCGGGCCATCTATGGCCAGGTACTCTCTGTGAGCATTGAGCACGGCGACAATGCGCTCAAATGTGGATTGCGGGTCAATATAGCGCCCGGCAGGCTCGAAAACTTTTGATTTGATCAGAGCACACTGTGCCATTCGGTAGAGACCGACCGCTGATTCGGGTTGGTTTTGATCCAACCACAGGAACAACTCTGTGGTCTTTTGCTCTTCACCCAGCCTCTCGTTCAACGACACGAGGTCACGAAAATAGCCTTGTGGCTCAACGCCATTGCGCACATTGGTCTCCGCCTTGTCGCGCATCGCTTTCATCTGATCAAGGGCTAGCCTGAATATTTCATCA
>JAWSVD010000540.1:0-423 GCA_033852095.1 Granulosicoccaceae bacterium
ACACCACCGTGTACAGCTGCCCTGCATCCTCCGAGGCGTCCAGATCAAGCAACAGGCCCTGCAAACCATACCCACCATTTGACTCTGTGCTTGGTGTCCAAGCAGCTTGCTCTACCAGCGTGAGGCTGTAGCTGCCCCCGTCTCCGTAGGGTGCAATGCCGTCTATGGATTGCTGTTCGCTTGTTCGGTAGTCCGCAATTGCAACCACGTAGTTGCCCGGCTCCAGTGACAGCTGACCCACAAGCTCTACACCGGACCCAGCAGTACTGAATCGGATCACATGCTCGTCGTCTGCATCCAACTGACCGTCCTCGTCCTTAAACACTCGCACGCCCTTGTGGTAGAGCAGCTCTGTGCTTAAGCGCACTTCCAGATCCGTTGCCTCAGCCAAGGTGAAACGTTCATACGCCACCGAGCCCACTG
>JAWSVD010000541.1:0-2548 GCA_033852095.1 Granulosicoccaceae bacterium
GCTATTGCTATTGCTATTGCTACGTGCTCGGCCAGTGCCAAACACAACTCACGCAGCCTTATATGCGGCGCTGTCATGTGCTCCGGTCTTCTTCGAAATACTCGGCGTGGCGGTCCATCAGTGCAGACAGAGCATCCAGCACTGATTGCAGGTGTAGGCGCGTTGCATTGATCGCTTTGTCCGCGTCGTGGTTTTGCAGCGCTGCGTAAATCTCACTGTGTTCATTGTGCAGGCTGCGCATGTGAGCGGCATTGTTAAGACAGAGCACGCGCAGTCTGTCCAGCGGGACCTTTTCACGCTCCAGCACTGTCGATACCCGAGGAAAACCAGTTGCTTTGGCAATGATGCTGTGGAACTGGTCGTCGAGCTCAGAGAATTGGTGCTCGTCATGCCGCACAACGGCCTCCTCTTGCAGCAGCAGGTTGTCCTGCAGCGCTTCATCGGCCTGGGGACTCAGGGTGATGTCGCAGATGCGTTCCACATTTGCGACTTCGATGGCCTCGCGCAAAAATCGCGCTTCAAGGATGCTGGCTTTGCTCAGCCGCGTGACAAAGTGGCCTCGGCTCGGCTGTGTCGTCAACAAGCCGACCTGTCGCAGTTGCAGTAAGGCCTCTCTCACCGGGGTGCGGCTCGCACCGCATTGCTCTGCAATTTCCGATTCGGATAAAATTTGCCCGGGCGCGAGTTCCATCCACAGAATGGCGAACTTCAGGGCTTCAAAAATCTGTGGCCCAGCGGGTCTGCTGGGGTCAATGCTTCTGATCAAGGCCTGTCGCATTGCGGTGTTTCCTCAATATAATGACTGGCTCGGCAGTATCTTGCATCAAGCCAGTATACCGGTATACTGGTTTCATTAGCAATTGAAAGTCGAGTGGTGATCCCGTGTTGTATTGTGTCATGCCGAGCCAGATTTTTACGCTGACTGAACCGCCTTGTGTGCTAGAAAAGTCATGAACGTGGTGCTGATTGGCTTGGGCATGGTGGCCAAAACTCACGTGCGTGCGATTGCCGCCTGTGCTGATGCGCTGGTGCTGCACGGTGTGTTCGCGCGAGACAGTGCCAAGGCCGCTGTATTTGCCGCAGAGGCTACGGGGATCTGCGGCAAGGCGCCACGGGTTTATGACAGTGTTCAGAGCATCGCCGATGATCCCGCCGTGGATTTTGTCATTATTGCTACGCCCCCCAATGGACGCCTAGAAATATCAAAGGTGTTGGCCGCAGCCGGCAAGCCTGTCTTGATGGAAAAACCCCTTGAGCGAAGCGCTGCCGCCGCGGCAGAGATAGTCTCGCTTTTCGAGGCGCAGGATGTGCCGCTGGGCGTGGTCTTTCAGCACCGTGCCAGAGCGTCTTCGCAGCAGTTGGCCGATCTCTTGAGCAGCGGGCGATTGGGTGCTGTGGCAGCCGTGGACATTGCCGTGCCCTGGTGGCGTGAGCAATCCTACTATGACGAGCCCGGCCGCGGCAGCTATGAGCGCGACGGCGGCGGGGTGCTGATATCGCAAGCCATCCACACCTTGGATCTGGTGCTCAATTTGTTCGGGCAGGTAGACAGTGTGCAGGCCATTGCGCGGCGCACATGCTTACATGACATGGAGTCAGAAGATTTCGTCTGCGCGGGGATGGATTTTGCCAGTGGTGCAGTGGGTTCGTTGGTGGCCAGCACGGCCAGTTTCCCCGGCGGTGCGGAGTCCATTGTCGTGCACTGTAAAAACGCATCCCTGGACCTGCGCGAGGGCACTTTAAAAGTGCACTGGCGCAACGGCGATGAAGACATCTACGGCGAGCAGTCCAGCACCGGCGGCGGTGCGGACCCCATGGCCTTCACCCACGCTTGGCACCAGGGCGTTATCCAGAATTTCGCCGATGCACTGCGCACCGGCAGCGCCATCATGGCGCCGGCACAAGACGCGCTCGCAGTGCAGGAGCTGATCGATGCCTTGATCGCCTCATCCACGCAGCGCTGTGCAATATCAATTTCATCCACCTCTATCTCGCAGGATTCAACATCGTGAGCTCAGCCTTAAAATTCGCCGCAGTGGGTATTGATCACCGTCATATATTCGGCCAAATTCAAAGAATGCTCGAAGTGGGTGGCGAGTTCCTTGGCTGGTGGACAGAGGGTGAGCCGGAAACACTGGACGGCTTTGTGAAGCGCTTTCCCGACGCGCCGCGCTTCGACAGCCTGGAAGAGGTGTTGAGTGATTCGAGCATTGAGCTGATTTTGATCGCCGATATTCCGCGGCGCAGGGCCGATCGCGCGATCGATGCGATGAAGGCCGGCAAAGACGTGATGGTGGACAAACCCGGCTGCACCACGCTGGACCAGCTCGGCGCTATCCGCGAGACGATCGCGAGCACTGGCCGTATCTGGTCGGTGAGTTATTCCGAGCGTTTTGAGATCCCCAGTGTGACGCGCGCCGCCGAACTGGTGGCAGCAGGCGCTATAGGCAAGGTGGTGCAGACAGCAGGCCTGGGGCCGCACCGCTTGAACCGCGCCACCCGTCCGGCGTGGTTTTTCGATCGCGAGAGCTACGGTGGCATTCTGTGT
>JAWSVD010000542.1:0-3285 GCA_033852095.1 Granulosicoccaceae bacterium
TGGCCGCCCGCCGATGGTGATAGGAAGCATCGGAATCGGTGGACAGGTGGGTCAGCGCCAATACCTGCTCTGGGTCCGCCAGCTCCAACAGGAGCTGGTCGGCACAGACGTTGAGCGAGACAACTCTGATCTTCCGAGCGTCGGCAGCTGGCGCTGAGACCGAAGTCATCAACGCCAGCAACAAAAGCGCGAATCGGATCGCTTTATTCAACAAAGATGATGTTCAATGGGACAAGCGCGGTATCGAAGCTATCGCCCGCGGAATCGTCAGCCAATTCGACGCGCTGGACGTAGGGCATTGATACGGTCTCAGTGCCTACAGTCTCAGTTTTGTTGACACCGACCCACAGCTGGTTGCCCGGTGCATGGGCGAGCGTGGTGATATCGAGTGTTTCAAGCTCGGCGATGGCGCCGTCTTGCAGTGCGCTTGTTGTTGGGTTAAAGCGGCGCAGTGTGCTCAGGCCCGAGTAACCACCCGTGTTGCTCAGCACATAACCCGCATCAGCACCGGTGATCACGGCTTTTTGCAAGAAGCCTTGGTTTTCAGCTTCAGTGCCGTCATCGAGTAACAAGGTCGCTTCATAACTCTCTGTGTCGATGGAGACAACACCGCCGGTGAAGCGGTCAGCTCCGCCTTCAGCGCCGTAGACATTGCCACGACCGGTGAGGTAGACAAAGCCGTTGGCTTCACTGTATTGCAGTGATTCAGGGTTCTGTACGCCTGTCGCGATGCCCAGCAAGCCATCTTCCGTGCCTTGACCTGTGTTGATCTCGGTGTCGGTGTTGGTGTCGAAAACCGCCACGTAGCCTTGGGTAACAACGTCCCAGCCGTCCAAGCGCTCCATCATCACGTACAGTTTGTCGCCAACGACAACACCGCCGCCAACTTCGGGTGCGCCTTGGGTGTCATAGGCACTGACATCCAGCTCACCCAGTTTGAAGCCGGCTTCGGTATCGGCGCTGGGGTTGATGATCCAAATTTTATCGCTGCCATACCGTAAAACATAGGCCTTTTGCTCGCTGGCAAAAGCGATCTGATAGGGGTTTGCCCCTGTCTCTTCGCCATTGACGGAGAACTGGTAAGCAACTTCATTGGTGTCGCCTACGAACTTAGTGAGGTTGTCCATGCCCAAGCGGCCGATTTGATAAACACTCGCTCCATCCGTGGCAGCGGCGATATCTGAGATGGGTGCGGCCGGGTAGCTCAGCAACAAGTCAGCGTTGGCAACATCGTGTAAATCGATGCGGGCGGAGGTGTAGTCAGCGGCGCGCATGGCGATTGCCGCTTTTGAGCCCGTGACACCGGCGGACGTAACTGTTCCACTGTTATTGTCGTCACAGCCCGTGAGCACCAGGGCGAGCAATGTGCCGCCGAGTGCGAGCTTGCGGTTTGAGAAAAGGGCTTGAGTATTCATCTTCTTGTCCTGTCGTAAGTTGTTGGTCATCGAAAGCGGTAGCCGACAGCGATGTGTACGCTGCGACCAGGTTTCGCGAAACCGTTAAAGTCTTCGATCTGCTCATCATTCAAATTGTTGAGGCTGAGATCTATCGTCCATGCTTGTCTTAAGAAACTGGCACCAGCGTTCAGCACAAGGGCATCTTTTGCAGGCAAGAGGTTGGCAGTGTCATAGTACTTGCCGCTATGGCCTCGGACCTCTAACCAGGCACTGTCGCGTACTCGTGTGTATTTGAAGCGTGCAGACGCCAACAGTTGCGCTTGCCCCGGTAATTGTTTTCCACTGAAAGCGCGGGTTCGTGAGCGGTTTTCCGCATCTTGAGCGGTGGCGCTGACTCGCGTTGACCAGCGATCGCTCAGGGCGAGAGCGCTGCTGAATTCGATGCCGCGAACTTGCGCTCTACCCACGTTCTCGCTATGGCCTATGCCGCGGGCATTGAAAACACTCGCAATTAGATTGTCGCGATCACTCTGAAAAAGACCGAATGTCCATTCACCGTTGTCATACGTGCGTTGCAGGCTAAGATCTGCGTTGCTACCAACCTCGGCCAAGAGCTCTTCGTTTCCCACGTGTAAGCCACGGTCGCCAAAGAGCTCGTGAAAAGAAGGTTCGCGGAAGATCTTTGACAGATTAAACTGCCAGCGCGAATTGGCCGTGGGGGAGAACTGCAAGCCTGCATCCACGCCGTGATGGTCGCCGCTGCGACGGTCTTTGCCTTCGCGGTACAAGCCATCATAGCGGTCCTCTAGTGACTGCCACTGGCTGCCAACGCTTGCGAGCCAGCGCTCGTCTTCGCTGAACCTGATGTAGCCCAAACTCAGGTTGTGTTCTTTTCGTTTCGCTTCACTGGATTCAGCGTCAATCCAGTCGTCCTGGCGCAGTTTTTCCTCGCGGATATCCGCCTGCACGGAAAACGTGCCGCGCTCACCGAGGTACTCAGTAAAAGCACTCAGGCCTTTGTTGTCGCCACGAGCGCGGGTGTGCTGTGCGCCAAGGCCAACTTGGCTCAAGCTGTCGTCATACACATCGCGGCGGCGTTGTGCATGGACGCCGAAACGCGTGTTCCAGTCGCTGCCCTGTACGGCGGTTATGCGCTGATTGGCTTGCAACAAGGCCGTGCGGGTGGCGTAACTCGCTTGGTTGGCTTCGTCGTTGTGCCACTCAGGTACACCGCTGTCCCGCGCTGTGTACTGGGCGCTGATGTCGTAGTGAATATCGGCACTCGGATTGAACGATAATAGGCTCAGGAAGGAATCTCGGGTGAAGCTTGCATTGTGCATGCGCTCCCGCCTGTCATCGTCCGGGTTGAGATTGGTGCCGTTGTCGTTGATCAAGGAGAAATCGTTCTCTGCCTGATGGTGACTGAAGGCGGTGTTGTTGTGCCAGCGCTGGCCACTGAACGATGTGCCTAACTGCACGCCGCTGCTGCCGAAACTCCCGTAGTGCAGTCTAAGGGCAGTGGAGTCCCGCTGCCCGCGCGGGCTGTTTAAGGCTACAGCGCCGCCGATGCCACCGCCCAACTGCAGTGGCGAGCGCCCGCGAAATATATCGACTGATTCGAGGTTTAAAACCTCCAAGTCGGAGAGGTCTACCGCGGGTTGGGAAGCGCCGTTTAGGCGAATCCCATCCCAATAGATCGGTGTCTGCGCTGCGCTCGCGCCCCGCACAGTCACTGTTGAGTAACTTCCCTCAGCACCTGCTTGGTTGTTCTGTACCCCTGGCTCGAAGGCCAGCGCTTGTCCCAAGGAATTACCGGGTCGCCGAAGTTGCTCCGCGCTGATGCGCGCGTGGCTGCCCGTGTGCTCCTCCAACACCACATCGCCCACGC
>JAWSVD010000543.1:0-2405 GCA_033852095.1 Granulosicoccaceae bacterium
GCTTCCCAGTGCACAGATGCTGGGACGGGCATATCCTAAGAGCTCGGCATTTGAGCGGCCTCGCGAGACTGAGCAGTCTGCACCGAGGCAGCATCTGGCTTTATTGCTTGCAGCGGGATGCCCTTAGGCGGCACGAAAATACGAGACCTTCTCAGCCAAGTCATTCGCTTTATTGCTGATAATTTCGCTGGTCGCTGCGGCCTCTTCAACAAGCGCCGCGTTCTGCTGCGTCGAGCTATCAATCTGTGTCAGCGCTTTATTGATTTCCTCCACACCGAGCGATTGCTCACGGCTGGCGACACTGATGCGGTTCACAAACTCCGACAGCTCGGCAATAGACTCGACGATCCCCGACAATTCCTCTCCCGAGCTTTTCACCAAGGCGGTGCCATCGCTGACCTTTCCCACACTGTCTTCGATCAGCTCTTTAATTTCTTTGGCGGCTGCAGCACTTCGACCCGCCAACTGGCGCACTTCGCTGGCAACCACAGAAAAACCTCTGCCTTGCTCACCCGCACGAGCAGCCTCTACAGCGGCATTGAGGGCGAGCAAATTGGTCTGAAACGCGATTTCATCGATCACCGAAATGATCTCCACAACCTTCGTGCTGGATTGCGCGATAGCGTTCATGGCCACCACTGTTTTCTCGGATACCTCACCGCCTTTCTTGGCGCGTATTAAAGTGGTGTCCGCCAGCCCGCGCGCTGATTCCGCATTCGATGCATTTTGCTTCACCGTGCTGGTGATCTCCTCCATGCTCGACGCCGTGTTTTGCAAGTCCGCAGCCTGTGTCTCGGTGCGTTCGCTAAGCCCCATGTTACCGCTGGATATCTCCTCTACCCCCTGACGAACTTCACCGGAAATAGTGCCAACCTCGCCGAGTATTCTGCGCAGCGTATCGCGCATGCCGACGATGGCAGAGTAGGCGCCCACGCGTGAGCTATCCCCCGCCCTGACACTCAAATCCCCGTTGCTGATAGCCTCGGCAAAGGTGAACACCTCGGAGGGGTCAGCACCTAACTTCTGATGAAGCACGCGACTGACATACCAGGTAAGAAACAGAATAATCACGATCGCCAAGACCACCAAGACCAGCATGCTCTGCGCCAACTCGCGTCCCGATTTCAATACCTGGACCGCCTCAACTTGTATCAACATGTACCAATCAATGCCCTCGACATCAATGGCCGCGTGGGCGGTGAAATACTCGACGCCATCGACAACTTCGGCGGTCACGCCTTGTTTGCCCGCTCTGGCCAACGCCAAGCTCTCGGTATTCACGGATTGTTTCAGCACCGCGGGAACTGATTGCAATCGCGGCTGGGCACGCAAAAAACCATCGGCGCCGATCAGCAGAGTCTGCCCTGTCTCGCCCATACCGGCTTCCACCAAGGTGAGGGCCTCGACCTTTTCAGAGGGAACCTGCGTCACCACCACGCCGATGGGGCGAAGGCCGACGATGACAGGTGTTGCGATGAATGCCGCGGGCGCTCCGTATGACGGGGTATAGGGAGCCATGTCCACAAACACCGGGCCACCCTTGGGATTGGCGAGCGCTAAATCAACGGCCCGCGCCAGACCTGAGCCAGCCAACGCCTCCCCCTTAAGGCTGAGGCCAAAATCTGTTTCCTTGAACACGGAATAGATCACGGTACGACTGACTGCGTCGACCAGAAAAACATCATAGAGCCCATATCTTTGCTGAAAATCACTGAAAAAGGCGTGATTCTCAGCGTGAATGTCGCTGTAGAGTGATCCATCGTCTGGATGTGATAGTTTGTCTTTTTCACCCAGACCGTGTGCGTTGTTCAGTATGTAGAGTGACTGGGCTACCGCGCCATTGTCCGTGCGAGGCCGCATTGACGCAAAATCACTGGGTGCATCAAAACCCTGATCGCTCTCCGCATAAGCCGCACCAAAAACATCCCGATAATAGTTGATCAGCTGCTGCTCAAGTACCGCCGGATCCGACTCAACATCATCATTGACATTTGTACTCAGAATACTAAAGCTCTGCTCAAAATCGATCAATGCTTTGATCGTCATTGAGCTCAACGCAAGTGAGGCATTCATGTCCAGAAGATTATTCAAATAGTCTTCCATGTGCGATTTTCTGCTCGCGAGCAGTGCGGTCAAACTGTTTACCGCCTCACCCTCTAAGGAACTCTCTGCCTTTTTCCCCGAGAAAATAGCGACAGTAATCAGTGGCACCAGCCCCGAGATCAACATCGCGACCAGCAACAGACGTTTCATGCTCCAATTGTTCATTTCATTCTTCTTTGGAAGTAAACCGATAGGTGTAACGATTTACGGCATTTAGACGTTGAATCTTTATATGCTGCAGCAGTGGATGCCTAGCCCAATCACGCCAGTTAATTTGAGCTTCATGTCCATTCCGTGGAATT
>JAWSVD010000089.1:0-22626 GCA_033852095.1 Granulosicoccaceae bacterium
TCTCAAGCCAACTCCCCCGGCGTGAATTCTCTTGATCAAATTGTTCTATTGCTTTGCGGCTGAGTTCAATACCAATAACAGGGTGTGACTGTTGGCTTATCCAAATCATATCTTGGCTTTTGCCACAGAGAGGGACGAGTACTGGGGTTTTATTCGCTAGGCAGAGTTGCTTCCAGTGCTCTGCAAGCATGGGGTTGGCTTGTGATTGATGAAAGCCAATGCGCATCTCTCGCCATCGATTGAGCCAAAAATCAGCTTGCATAAGCGCTAAAACTCTCCGAAGTTCTATAAACACCGCTAAAAACACATGTTATACCACTCTGGCTTGTCATAACTGGCTCATTAAGTGTTATTCTTAGCCGCGACAGAGCTGATAATGCATGCCGCCTTGTATTTTTGTGGCCAAAGTTGTAACAGTTGGTCAGAAAAATGCACTGCTATTGCCGTCAGGATGATTGGATAGAAGCGGGTTATCTGCGATTTGTGGTCATATACTGCATGTGCACCAAGTTGATTGGACGATAGGTGCAGTATGTTATTACCTTAACGCCGATTCTTTAAATCTTTCGCGCTACCGATCTGACAGTTATTAATATTAAGTTTAAATTTTGAGAGTAAAAATGCCATGGCTAGAAAACCACGTATTCACGTACCCGGTGCTTTGTATCACGTTAGCTTGCAGGGTAATGGCGGAGAGAAAATCTTCTCCACCGACGCTGATCGCAAATATTTTGAGTCTCTGATCGCGGAAGGTGTACAGCGTTTCGGTCACAAGGTACACGGCTATTGCCTGATGCCTAACCAGCTGAACCTGGTTATTCAAGTGGCCGACACTAATCTGTCAAAAATTATGCAAAATCTGTCGTTCCGTTACACGCGTTATTTCAACAGCGCGCACAAGCGTGACGGCCATTTGTTTCAAGGCCGCTATAAAGCGATCTTGGTGCAGGGCGAAGAGTTCTTGGCTGAGCTGGTGGCTTACGTTCACGCGGCGCCTACACGTGCTTCCGGCCGTGCCAAAGTCGACACTTATAAGTGGTCGGGCCAGAAAGCTTATTTGGGTAAAGAAAAGAAAGAGTGGGTTTTCCGCGGCGATGTCTACGACATGTTGGCCAAGCGTGAGCCTACGGCCATGAAGCGTTACGGTGAGCTGAGCGCCAAAATTGTCGCTGGCGGTGCGCGTGAAGATCTGGAGCGCGGCAACGACGGCGCTGTTCTGGGTGATAAGGCCTTCCACAAAGCCGTTCGCAAAGCACCGAAGAAAAAGGCAAAACCTGTCAGCTTGGACAAGCTGGTCAAGCACGTGCTCAAGGCAGAGGGCATGAAAGAAGCCGAGCTGTCCAATCCGAGCCGCGCGCGTGACCAGTCTCTGGTTCGTCAGATCATCGGTTACCTCGCCGTTGAGCTCGAGTCGGGTACCTTGACAGACGTCTCTAACCGCTTTCAGCGTGATTTGACCACCATGAGCCGTAACCTGCGTAACTTTCGTGACCGCATGGACCGTGATGCCGATCTGGCCAAGCGTGTTGAGGCTTATAAAAAGGCATTGGCGAAATAATTTTCGCGCAAGCTTGAAAAACAGGGTCGGCATTGCCGGCCCTTTTTTTTGCCTGCTGTTTTCGTCCTTGATTTGTAGTGCAGTGATACTCAAACTCGAGGTACCTCATCAGAGTCACAGGAGATAATGTGTGAAAAATTTAACTTGGCTTGGCACCGCTGTTTTGCTGCTGGCGCAAAGTGCCAGCGCGGCAGAGACCACTCGCGCCTGGGCGATCAGTGAGTTTGCGACGCCGCTCTACAGCGATGCCCCCGCGCATGTCGCTTACGCAAATCCTGACGCGCCCAAGGGCGGGCGCATCGTGATCGGCGATTTTGGCACTTTCGACACACTCAATTACCATGTGGCCAAAGGCACTTGGCCCAGCAGCATTGGCCTGCTCTACGACAGTCTGATGGAGGGCAGCGCCGACGAGGTCGACGCCTACTACGGCGTGATTGCCTCGAGCGTGGAATACCCAGAGGACATGAGCTGGGCGGTGTTTGAGCTGCGGCCCGAAGCCCGATACCACGACGGCAGTGCGATTGTGGCGGCCGATTTCGTCAATTCGCTGCAAGCCTACAAAGAGAAGGGCAGGCCCTGGATCAAGGCGATTTACGAGGAGCTAAGCCACGCCGAGGCGTTGGACGAGCGCACGCTGAAAGTGTATTTCCACACTACGGACAGCATCAAACCAATCCTGCGCGCCGCAGGTCTCTCTCCACTGCCTGTGGCGTATTGGCAGGACAGGGACATCACCGCTACTTCCTTGGAGCCGCCGCTGAGCAGCGGGCCCTACCGCATCAAACGCGTCGATCCGGGCCACTCTATAGTCTACGAACGCGTCGCAGACTACTGGGCGAAGGACTTGCCGCTGAAAGCGGGCTTGCACAATTTTGATGAGATTCAGTACGACTACTACCGCGACGAGTCGGTGATGTTTGAAGCCTTTAAATCCGGAAAGTTAGACCTGCGCACTGAGACCAGTGCCAAGCGCTGGGTCACGGGCTATAAGCTGGCGCAGGTGGATGACGGGCGCATCAAACTGGAAGAGGTAGCGACAGAGACCCCCAAAGGATTGTATGGCTTCTATTTCAACATGGCGCAAGCTAAGTTCGAATCCATCGCGACGCGAGAGGCGTTGGTGCGCTTATTTGATTTCGAAACCCTGCAGCGCACCGTGTTATTCGGCAAATTTCGCCGTGTGACCAATTATTTCAACGGCGCGGGATATGAATCCAGCGGTGTGCCCGAGGGCAAAGAGCTGGCACTGCTGGAGCCCTTCCGCGAGCAGCTGCCGGCGGCACTCTTTGACAGCCCTTTCACCTTGCCTGTCACCGACGGCAGTGGGCGAGATCGAAAACAGCGCCGTGAAGCACTTCGGTTGCTGAAGACGGCCGGTTGGTCGCAGCAAGATGGCAAGATGCTCAACGCTGCGGGAGAGCAGCTGTCATTGGAAGTGCTGACGGCCTGGCCCGACGTGGAGAAATTCCTCAGCCAGTACCTCAATACCCTCAACCGCCTGGGCATAGACGCCAGTCTGCGGGTGGTGGAGTCCTCCCAATGGCGTGAGCGCGCACGGGATAAAGATTTCGACACGGTCGCTGTGGGCAAGCCCTTTGTGGTGCCGCCCGGTACGGAGCTGAAATCTCAGTACGGCTCTGAATCCGCAGAGCAGCGTGCTGGCAATACCAGCGCGATCGTCAACCCGGTGGTGGATGCTTTAATCGACGCGGTGGTGGCGAGCAAAACACACGAAGACATCCAGGCGGCTGTGCATGCACTGGACCGGGTGTTGTTGTGGAATCACTACGCCATCCCCTTGTATTTTCGGCCGAGTGCCTGGCTTGCCTATTGGGACAAGTTTGAGCGACCAGAGCGTGCTCCGCGCTATGAGCTGGGCATCACCAGCACCTGGTGGGCCAGCAAATAAAGGGTGCGCTGGGCAGTGCTGGCTTGCGGAGATCAATGTTCTCTGCATTCAGTGCTGCTTGTATTGCGGGGGTGATGGCCACAGGCGCCTGACGCCCGTGTCGATCTATCTGTGCTAAACAGCCAGTTCAAAAACGACTGCCTACTGCGAGCGCGCTGGATTTGGCCATATTTNNCCAGCACTCTCTCGCGACGGCACCTGTTCTTGAACTGGCTGTTAATCCCCTGCGTTTATTCTGCTGGGGGTCGAGGGTGGCGGTTCAGTTGCAACTGCGTGGGAGTGGCGAGCGATATGTTCTGCGCCAATGACTCTCGCAAGATGGTTTCGCGCAGTTGTTGTTGGGTGAGCAGCCGTGCTCGCACATCCTTGATGTAATAACACACCATCCACTCCAGCGCGTGATCACCGGTGTCCACTAGCCTGATCTCGATGGGGTGCTGACGCTCGTATTGCACAGCGGGGTCTTTGCTTGCGAGCTCGAAGGCGGCGCAGAGCATGTTGCGCACGTCTGCTTCTGCGGTGTCATAACCAATTTTAAAATACAGTTGCTCGCGC
Source organism: Granulosicoccaceae bacterium (assembly GCA_033852095.1). Lineage (GTDB taxonomy): Bacteria > Pseudomonadota > Gammaproteobacteria > CALCKW01 > CALCKW01 > CALCKW01. The sequence continues at coordinate 4,026 of JAWSVD010000089.1, forward strand.
AGGCCCTTTGCCGAGGCGAACTTTGCGAGGTTGTGCAGCGGCTGTTGGCGCAACAGGGAGTTGCTGACCATGATGCGGTGGTTGTCTGCCAGATCTAGCAGTTCGGTGTGAAACAGCTTGGTCTTGTGCACAGAGCAGGTGGTGCTGCTGCCCTGTAGATCCAGCACCAGCACATCGCCTTCTTCCACCATATTGGCGTTCAGCAAGACCAGCCCGCTGAAAATATCCGGCAGCCAAGACGCCTGCGTCAACGCGAGGAACACACCGACAAAACCCAGCACGCCCGTCGCCTGCAACAGGCTGTTAAAACCCGCGATTTGGATCACGGATATCAAGCCCAGCACCCCGAGAAATACTGTCGAAACCAGACTCAGCAGGCGTGATTTGTAGCTGTCTGTGAGGACTTGCTCTTCCCCCTGGGTTCGCCAATGACCGTAGTGTCTGCGCAATTGCCATGCACTGACTTGCACTAATAAGTAGAAACAATAGATGGTCAACAGCACCAGCAGAAGCTTAACAAGCCAATAGCGTTCGGCCTGCGCCGCGTCGAAAAAAGCGCCGGCAGCAACCACCAGGATCATGAGCGCATTCAGGCCTCGAAATAAATTGAGCCGCGCAGCGACTTGTTCCGATTCCTCAGCGCGCAAGAATCGCGCGAGCAGCGGCCGCGCGAAGGCGAACAGTAGGATATTGGTGGCGAGCAGTAGCAGCTCGACGTTGTTCAGGTGCAGGTAACTCATGGGCTGTTCTTCTAGTGCTCAAGTGCTTGTTGTTTGCGGCGTAGCTGGCCAGTGCTCAAGGCTGAGACCAGCGGGCGATCCAACGCTGTAATTTCAAGCGCTCGTCGAGCAGTGACTGGCGCTTGGACTGCAGTTCTTCGATCGCCTCGTCCAGTGCTTCGTTGTCGCCTCTCTTTGATAGCAGCGCGCGCTCCAATCGGCGCGTGCTGAGCTCGTTGTTTGCCTGCTGGTATTGAATTTCCAGCTGGTCTTGTTTGAGCGCGAGGCCCTTGACGTAGCTGTGCTGAAATTCGCGTGCGCGGTCTTGGGGGCAGACGCCGAAATACTCATCGCCGTCCAGCCCGAGCGCGTATCCCTGATCGGTTCGGCAAAACCGCCTGAGGCCCTCGCGACGGCCGTCGTAGTAGGACTCCGGATCGACAGCAATGCCGTGTTTACGGCAGGATTTTCGGTGTTGATCGAGGTAGTGGTTTTGCTGGCCACTGGCGCCGTCACCTTCACCGATCTGCCGCCAGTCTGCCGTGGCGCATTCGTCTTTGCTCAAGGTCCCGCATCCTGCCACCAGCATCAGTGTCAGCAGGGGGGGGAATCGCATTAGTTTGCTCATGTGTGCTTCCTTTGCAGCCCGTTCAAAATCGACTACCTACTGCGACGGCAGCTGTTCTTGAAAGGGCTGCTAGTGGTTATCTGCAAAGCCCTAGGAGCATTGACCGACGTCACCCAAGTGCCGTTATGTTGCTGCTGTGGCGTTCAACTGGTGGCTCTCTCGATCCCTATTGTGACGGAATACATCAAGCCCTGCTCTTGACCTACTAATAATCGTGCCGATCAGGCTAATTGAGGAGATAAAATTAGTGCCCAGACACTTAAGTGGCACTCATTCTCTTGTAGGAGGAGCGGCACTAGCCGAAGTAATAGCTAACCCATTTGGAGTGTATTAGGGCTTTGGACGCCGAGAACCCTCAGAAACACAGTTCGGTTGAGCCGGTGAAAGTGGATTTCGATCTGCTGCACCAGCGCGCCGTGTTACAAGTGCTGCTGGCCTTGCTGATACCGGGCGGCATGCTGTTTGCCCTGAGCAATATGATTAAAGGGGTGTACAGCTTGGCCGCGATCGAGCTGTGTTTTAGCCTAGCGGCATCGCTGCTCTGGAAGCCTGTAAAAACCATCAAAAACCCCCAGCGCATGGTGCTGATCATCATTTTTCCAATGTTTGCGACGGTCTGTTACGCGATTTTCCTGCCCTCGTCATCGTTGGCGATGCTGGCCTGGGTCTACACCATCCCAGTGCTCGCCTATTCGGCGCTGGGCGCGCGCACGGGCTTTCTGGTGTCGTCGATTTTCTACCTGGTGGTGGGTATTCATCTGCTGATGCGTTATGGACCGGACTCGGCCTATCACGATTTCAATGCGCTGCTCAATCTGATGGTGTGCGCAGTGGGCATCTGGGCATTTGTGCACGCCTACGAGCGAGCCCGTGACACTTCGCAGCGATTGCTCACCGGAATGGCCATCACGGATCCATTGACCGGGTTGAAAAACCGATTGGATCTGGCCTCTTCTTTTCAGCGCAAGTGTGAGCGCTCTGCCGAGCAAGGGCTCACCGTGGGGGTGATCATGGTGGATTTGGATTTTTTCAAATTGATCAATGACAGCCATGGCCACAGTGGCGGTGACGAGGTTTTACGCCGTGTCGCCGCCGCATTGACCAGAGCTGTCAGGGTGGATGATCTGGTGTTTCGTGTCGGCGGGGAGGAGTTCTGCCTGGTGGTGCCACGCATCGGCGAAGTGCAGTTGAAGCGGACAGCGGAGGCCCTGCGAGAACGCATTCAAAACTTGGACATCGTTCTTGATGGCAAGCGCATCAGGGTGACAGGCAGCTTGGGCGCGGTAATGATGTGTGAGCAGTTCAGTGATCTGCCGCAGTTGTTGGTGGAGGCGGACAAGCGGCTTTATGCGGCTAAACACCAGGGCAGGAATCGAGCGGTGTGCGCTCTCGCGCCGAGCGCTGAGATGGCATAAAAAGAAGACATAAAAAAGCCCCGCTGCAGCGCGCAGCGAGGCTCGGTAGGGGAGGGGCCTTAGTTACTTAGGCAAGTCGCCCTCTACACCTTCGACAAAGAAGCCCAGACCCAGCAGTGTGCCGTCGTCCGCCACTTCACCGTCGGCCAACCAAGCTGTTCCATCCTGCTTGTTGACTGGCCCTGTGAAGGGGTGCAGTTTGCCGGCGATGATGTTCGCTTCAGTGGCCTCGGCCATCGCCTTCACGTCATCGGGCATGTTGGTGTAGGGTGCCATGGTCAAGATGCCCTCTGCCAGGCCGTCCCATGAGGAGACACTCTCCCAGCTGCCGTCCATCGCCGCTTCGATGCGCTTGACGTAGTAGGGGCCCCAGGTGTCGACTATCGCTGTCAACTGCGTCTCAGGGCCTGCTTTGATCATGTCAGAGGCCTGGCCGAAGGCGCTGATGCCGCGCTCGGCTGCCACTTGCATGGGACCGGTGGAATCGGTGTGTTGCGTCAGCACATCGACACCTTGATCGGCCAGTGCCTTGGCTGCGTCCGCCTCTTTACCGGCGTCAAACCAGGTGTTCACCCAGACGACTTTGAGTTTGAAGTCTGGGTTGATGCTGCGCGCGCCCAGCACAAAAGCATTGATGCCTTGCACTACTTCCGGGATGGGGAAGGAGGCGATATAGCCTGCCACGCCTTTCTCAGAGGTTTTCGCCGCGATCTGACCGAGGATATAGCGGCCCTCGTAGAAGCGTGAATTGTAGCTGCTGACGTTCTCGGCTTGTTTGTATCCTGTCGCGTGTTCGAATTTCACCTTGGGGAAGCGTTTGGCGACTTTCAAGGTAGGGTCCATGAAGCCAAAGCTGGTGGTGAAAATGATGTTGCAGCCGGAACGTGCATAGCGCTCGATCGCGCGCTCGGCGTCGGGGCCCTCGGCAATGTTCTCGACAAACACAGTTTCAACGGCGTCGCCGACAAGGGCGTCCGCTTCCATGCGAGCGATGTCGTGGGCTTGAGTCCAGCCGCCGTCAGTGCGGGATCCGACGTAGACAAAACAAGCTTTAAAGGCGTCTGTGGCCTGTGCTTGGCCGGCGGAGAGCATGGCCACAGTGGCGAGCCCGAGCAGAGTTTTTTTCATCAAGTATTCCTCAAAGAGCGGTTGGTTTTTGGGTTGATGCGCACTTGTTTTTAGATCAGGCGCTGTGGGTCTAAATTATGTCATATGTGGGTACTGTTATCGATGTGGCACAAAAGGCTGCCCCAGGCAGGCCGGTGTGTTCAGTAGAGTCAGGCGTCTGTTGCGCGAAATCAGCACCAGCACCACGATGGTGGCCAGGTAGGGCAGCGCGGACAGCAGTTGCGAGGGCACCGCGACACCGAAGGCCTGGGCGTGCAGCTGGCCAATGGTGACGCCACCGAAGAGGTAGGCACCGGCCAGCACGCGCCAGGGGCGCCAGCTGGCAAAGACCACCAGTGCAAGGGCGATCCAGCCGCGGCCTGCTGTCATGTTCTCCACCCATTGAGTGGTGTACACCAAGGATAAGTGCGCGCCTGCGAGGCCGGCGCAGGCGCCGCCGAAGGCCACGGCGGCGTAGCGGATCTTCACCACGCTGATGCCCAGCGCGTGTGCGGAATCGTGGCTGTCGCCGACGGCGCGCAGGATCAGGCCCGCGCGGGTGCGAAACAGCACCCAGCTGACAACGGCCACGAGCAGCAATGAGATGTAGAAAAGCGGGTCTTGGCCAAACAGTAGGCGCCCGATGATCGGCAGATCAGACAGCGGGCCCAGATCGACTGCGCTGAGCTTGGTGCCTGCCTGGCCGACGAAAGACTCGCCCAATAGACCGGAGACGCCGAGGCCGAGCAGGGTCAGCGACAGGCCAGTGGCCACTTGGTTGGTGGCAATGGAGAGTGTGAGCACGCCGAACAGCAAGGACGCCAGCACCCCGCCACACACGCCGGCGAGTACGCCTAACCAGGGGTTGCCGCTGAGTGCCGCGCCGCCAAAGCCGCAGACGGCACCCACCACCATCATGCCCTCCACACCGAGGTTCAGTACCCCGCTGCGTTCGACCACCAGCTCGCCCATGGCGGCGATCAGCAGAGGGGTGGATGCGGTGGCAATAGTGAGTAGCACATTGACGATCAGTTCAGGCTCCATGCTTGTCTCCGCTGCGGCGCAGCTGGTAGTGGATGAGAGTGTCGGTGGCCAGTACAAAAAACAGCAGCAGCCCCTGGAATACGCGCACGGCTTTGTCGGACAGGCCGAGTGACATCTGCGCGGCCTCTCCACCCAAATAGGTCAAGGCAAGCACGGTCCCCGCGGCGACTATGCCCAGTGGATTGAGCCTGCCGAGAAAGGCGACGATGATGGCGGTGAAGCCGTAACCCGGTGAGATCGCGGGTTGCAATTGGCCGATGGTGCCGGAGACTTCGATGATACCGGCCAGTCCGGCCAGACCCCCTGAGACCGCAAAGACAAACAGGGTGAGGCGTTTTTCGGAGAAGCCGGCGAAGGCACCGGCGCGCGGACTGGCACCGACCACGCGGATCTCAAAGCCAGTGCGTGTGCTGCGCAGCAACCACCACAGTGCCAGTGCAGCAATCACGGCAAAGGCAACGCCCCAGTGAGCGCGGCCGGCCGCGTCGTTGATGGCGGGCAGCAGGGCGAAATCACCGAAAGCGCGGGTCTGCGGGAAACCAAAACCAGCCGGGTCGCGCCAGGGGCCACGCACCAGCCAGTCCAGCAGCAGCTGCGCGACGTAGACCAGCATCAAGCTGGTGAGGATCTCGTTGGTGTTGAATCGATTTTTCAAATAGGCGGGGATCAGCGCAAAACAAGCGCCGCCCAGTGCGCCCAATGCCAGCATGGTGGGCAATGTGGCGCTGTTGGCAAATGCTGGAAACAGCACCGGCAAGGCCGAACCGACGATACCGCCCAGAATAAATTGCCCCTCGGCGCCGATGTTCCAGTTGTTGGACAAATAACACAGGGCCAGCCCCACGGCGATGAGGATAAGCGGGGCGGCTTTGATGGCCAATTCGTGCAGTGACCAGGTTTCGGTCAGCGGTTCGATGAAATAGGTGTAGAGACCGCTGATGGGGTCGACGCCCTGCAGTTGGAACAGCAGCGCACCGGCGAGCAGGGTCAAAGTAAAGGCGATAAGCGGTGAGAGCGCCGCGAACAGCCGTGAAGGCATGGGGCGTTTTACCAATTCAAAAGCCATCAGTGTTTTTCTCCTGCGAGCTGGTCGCGGCTCTCTTCGGCGCCGCCCATCAGTAGCCCCAGACTCTCCGGGCTGGCCTGCTGCGCGGGCATGGGGGCGCTGAGATTGCCATTGTGCATGACGGATATGTCGTCGCTGATCTGCAGCAGCTCTTCGAGGTCTTGGCTGATCACCACCACCGCTGAACCGCTGCGCGCCAACTCCACTAGCGCATTGCGAATGCGCAGGGCCGCCCCTGCGTCCACGCCCCAGGTGGGTTGGTTGACCACCATGACGCGCGGTTTGCGGTCCAGCTCGCGGCCGATGATGAATTTTTGCAAGTTGCCGCCCGAGAGCGCACCCGCCGCTTGCTGCTCGTTGCTGCAGCGCACGTCCAGGGTTTTGATAATGTGTGTTGTCAGCTCGCGCAACTTGCCGCGGCGGATACGGCCGCTGGCACCCACCAGCCCGGCGCTGTCGCTGCGGTGGCGAGATAATAAAGTGTTGTCGACCAGGCTCATGCTGGGCACAGCGCCGTGGCCCAGGCGCTCTTCGGGCACAAAGGCTGCGCCCAGTGCGCGGCGTGCATTGATGCCTTGCTGGCCGACGAGGCTGCCGCACAGTTTGATCGACTCGGGTTGTTGTAACAGTGCTTCGCCCGAGAGCACTTCGAAGAGCTCGCCCTGACCGTTGCCCGCAACCCCGGCAATGCCGAGTATACGACCGGCCTTGCCCTCTAGGTTGACGTTGCTCAGGGCCATGGAAAAAGGTGTTGCCGCGGGGCGGTTCAGGTCGCGCACTTCCAGCAATACCGCACCGGATTCCGGCGCGTCGTCGTGACTGACTTCGGGCAGTTCGCTGCCCACCATCAAGGTGGCCAGTGAGCTGGCGCTCTCCCGTGCGGGTTTGCAGTGTCCCACCACCTTGCCGCCGCGCAATACCGTGGCGTTGTCGCAGAGGCGCTGCACTTCGTTCAGCCGGTGCGATATATAGAGAATAGATTTGCCGTCGCTGCGCAGCTGCTCCAGTGTTTTGAACAGTTGCTCCGCCTCCTGCGGGGTGAGCACGGAGGTGGGTTCGTCCAGTATCAGCAGCTCAGGTTCCTGCAGCAGGCAGCGCACAATCTCGATGCGCTGTCGTTCACCCACAGAGAGATCACCCACCATGGCGTGCGGGTCCAGCGGCAAGCCGTAGCGCTCGGACAATTCCCGCGCCCGCTCCGTGAGCGTGTCCATGGGCGGGGCGTCGTCGAGCGAGAGCGCGATGTTCTCGGCCGCCGTCAACGCCTCAAACAGAGAAAAGTGCTGAAACACCATGCCCACACCGCGGCGCCGGGCCGCGCGGGGGCTGGGCAGTTCGATGGGCTCGCCGTGCCAGCGGATCGTGCCGGCGTCCGGTCGCAGCACGCCGTAGATCATCTTCACTAGAGTGCTCTTGCCCGCGCCGTTTTCGCCGAGCAGGGCGTGAATTTCCCCCGGCTGTATCAGCAGCGAAACATCGTCGTTGGCCAGCGTGCCGGGGAAGGCTTTTCGCAAGCCCTCCAGCTCCAGCAGAGGCACCGATGGGGCGTCAGACATGTGTTTCACTCCTGTTTAGGGTCGCGGATTGATCGTACAGGGGTCTGAGCCGCCGGGACAGTCCCGAGGGGCCGCTGTGTCATGTGCGTGATCGGGCGCGCTCGACTAGGCATGGTTCAGTAGGGTGTTTTATCGGATTTGTCGGTCCACGCTTGGAAGACGCTGCCTGCCTCTTCACTCAGCAGCTGCTGCGTTGGGATGCTGCGTTCGGCTATTGGCAGGGGGATCTCTCGGTACAAGAAGTCGTCATCAAAGCCAATGCCTGCGGCGTCCACGCGGCTGTTGGCGTAGACGATGCGCGAGATGCGCGCCCAGTAGATGGCGGCCAGGCACATGGGGCAGGGTTCGCAGCTGGTGTAGATGGTGCAGCCTTGCAGTGAGAAGCTTTCTTCCGCCTGGCAGGCCTCGCGGATGGCTGTGACCTCGGCGTGTGCAGTGGGGTCGTTGCTGGAGGTGACCTTGTTGAATCCCTCGGCGATGATTGTATCGCCACGGGTGATCACGGCGCCAAAGGGGCCGCCGCGGTTACTGTCCATCATCTCTTGGGAGAGGGCGATGGCGCGGCGCATGTGGGCGCGGTCGATGTTGTCTTGTTCAGGCATGTTGTAGTGTCTCTGTTATTTGCAGCTGCGGCACGGCGCGCGCTGATAATATCTCGCCCGCCAGCACAATGGCCAATTCGGCCGGGTCGCGCAGATCTGCGTGTCGCTGCCCGATGGGGCAGGCGAGTCGATGGGCTGTGGTGCTGAGATTTCTTTTTGCCAGGTAGTGATCGAGCTGGCGGCGCTTATTGGCGCTTCCGATCATGCCCACCCAGCGCACGGCGGGGGTGTTCAGCGCGGCGGCGGTGATTTCAAAATCCAGCGCGTGGTTGTGGGTCATGACCATGACCAAGCTACCTTGTGGGGCGTCCTGCAGTGCCAAAGTAGGGGCTTCCAGCCACTCGCTGTGCAGCTGTGGCGGTCGGCTGGGGGGGAGAGTGTGTTCGCGGCTGTCCACCCAGTGCAGGGTGCAGGGTAGGTTGCTGAGCAGTGGCAGCAGTGCTTGGCCGACGTGGCCGCCGCCAAATAACAGCAGGTGAAAGTGGCCGGGCTGGGTGGGCTGATTGAATTCAAAACCCCCGCTGTGCGTGGCCTCAAAGTGCACCTCAGTGTTCCCGTCGTGCCGCAGTTGTTTAGTGCGGCAGCCTGGCCGCAGCGTGCTGTGCAGCCCCGTGTTGATTCGCTTATCCAATACGGTGTTCAGCCACTGCAAGTCCTGCTCATCGAGGCGTTCTATCAGCAATTCAACGCGCCCGCCACAGCACTGCCCCAGCGCAGGGCCCAGCCCCAGTTGCTGGTGTTGCCATGTGCTGTCACTCTGCAGCAGCGCGCGAGCGCTCTCGATGGCCCTCCATTCCAGCGTGCCGCCGCCGACGGTGCCGGCGGTTTGTTCCGCGGTCACGCTCATGCAGGCACCGGGCTCGCGCGGAGCGGAACCCTTGACTGCGACCACGGTTATCAGCGCGGTGGCTCTGCCCGCGTTCAGTGATTGGCGCGCCAACGTCCAGGCGGCGGCGTGTCTCATGGGTTCTTGCTCTGCAGGGCGGTCAGCGCCATGAGGATGCGCTCGGGGGTGGCGGGGGTGTCCAGCAGCACCGCTGTGCGGTGGTCGTCCGCCGCCATCACTGCATCCTGTAGGGCTTGCAATACGCTGATGGCCAGCATCAGCGGTGGCTCGCCCACGGCCTTGGAACGGTGGATCGTATTCTCGGTGTTCTCGCCGCGTTCCCACAGTTGCACTTCGAAGTGATCCGGTACATCGCCCACGGTGGGGATCTTGTAGGTGCTGGGGGCGTGGGTGCGCAGCTGGCCCGAGCTGTCCCACCAGAGTTCTTCGGTGGTCAGCCAGCCCATGCCCTGGATCAGCGCGCCCATCACTTGGCCCTTGTCGATGGCGGGGTTGAGGGATTTGCCGACGTCGTGCAGCACGTCGATGCTGTCCACGCGGTATTCGCCCGTGAGGGTGTCGATGCTCACGGTGCTCAGCGCCACGCCGTAGGCGAAATAATAGAAGGGGCGGCCGCACATGCTGACTGGGTCGTAGTGGATGTCGGGCGTGCTGTAGAAACCTGTGCTGCTGAGGGATACTCGCGCCAGATAGGCGTCCTTGACCAGTGTGTCAAAACTCTGCTCGGCGCTGCCCACGCGCACTTTGCCGTCGCTAAATACCACGTCCCCTGGGTCCGCCTGGTGCTTTTGCGCAAACAGCTGCGCCAGCCGGTCGCGCAGGGTGCGGGCTGCATTGTGCGCGGCCATGCCGTTCATGTCGCTGCCGCTGCTGGCGGCGGTGGCCGAGGTGTTGGGCACCTTGTCGGTGCGGGTAGCGGTGATCTTGATGAGATTGAGCTCGACCCCCAATACCTCAGCCACTATCTGCGCGACTTTGGTATACAGGCCTTGGCCCATCTCGGTGCCGCCGTGGTTGAGCATGATGCTGCCGTCGGTGTAGATGTGCAGCAGGGCGCCGGCCTGGTTCATGTGGGTGGCGGTGAAGGAAATACCAAACTTCACCGGGGTCATGGCCAGGCCGCGCTTTAGCAGGCTGTTCTCCGCATTGAATGCCGCCACTTCTTGGCGCCGTTGCTGGTAGTTTGCGGATAGCTCCAGGTCGTCGAGCAGTTGATCGGCGACAAAATCCGTGACCTGCATGTCGTAGGGGGTGCGATCGCGCGGGCTGGCGCCGTAGAGATTGCTGCGCCGTACCGCCAGCGGGTCTAGGCCGAGCTCGGTGGCGATGTGCTGGATGATCTGTTCCATGCCGAGCATGCCCTGCGGGCCGCCAAAACCCCTGAAGGCGGTGTTGCTGACGGTGTGCGTGAGGCAGCGCTTGGAGCGGATGCTGATGTTGGGCAGGTAGTAGCTGTTGTCGGCGTGGAACATGGCGCGGTCGGCGATGGCGGCCGAGACATCGGCAGACATGCCGCAGCGGGTGGCGTGCTGCACCTCCAGCGCTTGTATTTCGCCTTTCTGATTGAAGCCCACGCGGTAATCGATGCGAAAATCGTGGCGCTTGCCGGTCATGCGCATGTCGTCGTCGCGGTCCAAGCGCACCTTGGCGGCGCGGCCGGTCTTTTGGCTGACCATCGCCGCGACAACGGCGAACAAGGCGCCCTGGGTCTCCTTGCCACCAAAGGCGCCGCCCATGCGCCGCACCTCTACCGTGACCTGGTGGTCCGCCAGCCCCAGCGCACGCGCGACATTGTGTTGCACTTCCGTGGGGTGCTGGGTGGAGCTGATCACGTGCAGGTCGCCGTTCTCGCCGGGCGTGGCCAGGGCGACGTGACCCTCCAGGTAGAAGTGGTCTTGGCCGCCGATGCGCAGCAGGCCGCTGAGGGTGTGCTGCGCGCTGGCGAGTGCCGTAGTTGTGTCGCCGCGCGCCAGCACGCGCTCGTCCAATACATAACTGTCGGCCGCGAGGGCGGCGTCTATGTCGAGGATGGCGTCGTGCACTTCCCAACTCGCGATCGCGCGGTTGGCCGCCGCACGCGCCTGGTCGATGGTGTCCGCCGCCACCGCAAACAATGACTGGCCGTGGTAGAGCACTTTGCGCGCGGCGAAGATAGGGTCATCGCCCATCACCGGGCTGCAATCGTTGGTGCCGGGGATGTCGGCGGCGGCCAGCACCGCCACCACGCCGGCGGCGCGGCGCACAGGGCCCAGCTCCAGTGAGCGCAGGGTGGCGTGGGCGTGCGGGCTCTGGGCGATGTACACCTGCAAGGTGCCGCGGGGCTCTGGCAGGTCGTCGATGTAGGCCGCTGTGCCACGTGCGTGCGCGAGTCCGCTGTCGTGCGGGTGCGAGCGGCCTACCTCGCGAAGTTTTTGCTCGCTCATGACTCTGCTCCGCTGTGGTAGAGCGTGAGTGTTTCGCCTTGACTCTCCAGTGAAAATTTCAGCAGCAGGTTCTTGGCCACTTGCATGCGGTATTCAGCGCTGGCGCGCCAGTCGCTGAGTGGGCGAAAATCCTTCGCCATGTGGGACACAGCGGCCCGTACATTGTCTGGGTGCCACGCCTTTCCCATCAGTGCGTCTTCGACCGCGGCGGCGCGTTTGGGGGTGGCGGCCATGCCGCCGTAACAGGCGCGAACGTTGATCACCTTGCCTTCCGGGGATATATCGACCCAGAAGCCCGCGCTCACCGCGGAGATGTCCTGTTCAAAGCGCTTGGTGATTTTGTAGCAACCAAAGCGGTTGCTGGAAGACAGCGGGGGGATGCGCACTGCGCGCAGGTATTCGCCGGCCTTGATGTCCTGGCGGCCGTACTCCAGGAAATAGTCCTGCAGGCGGATCTCCCGGCTGCCCTGTTCGCTGGCGATCTCCAGCGTGGCGCCCAGCGCGATCAGTGCAGGTGGCATGTCGCCGATGGGGGAGCCATTGGCGATATTGCCGACCACGGTGCCGGTGTTGCGGATTTGCGTGGAACCGATGCGGCGAACAAGGGTGCCAAGTGTGGGGTGCCGGTTGTGCAGCGCCTGCTGTGCATTACTGTAGGTGGCTGCTGCGCCTATCTCCAGCCAGCCGCGGTGCTCGCGCACAAAACACAGGTCGCGCACCCGGTTCAGGGCGATAACGGTGTCGAAGCGGCGGTCTTGTTTGGTGATCCAGAGCCCCACATCGGTGCCGCCGGCGATGATCTGTGCATCCGGTTGATCGTTCAGCATAGCGCCCAGACTGGCGGCGCTGCCGGGCGACAAGTAGCGGCCCTGTTCACTCTGGAGCTGCAGGTCGTCGTCTAGCTTAAGTACTTTGAGCTGCTGCAACAGCTGCTGGTGGCTAAAACCCGAGTGCGCCCTGGCGGCGGCGACATCGACTTTCTCCAGTGCTTCAAGCAGTGGGCTGTAGCCAGTGCAGCGGCACAGATTGCCCGCCAGCGTATCGCGCGCAGAGGGGGGCTTGTCGCTGTGCACGTGGGCAAGCATGGACATCACCATGCCGGGGGTGCAAAAACCGCACTGCGAGGCGTGGTTTTCTGCCAGCGACTGCTGGATGGGGTGCGCTGTGTCGGCGCTGCTGCTGAGGTTTTCAACAGTGATCAGGGCCTTGCCGTCAAGGCCGGCGAGCAGAGCGATGCAGGCGTTGATGGCGCTGAAATGCAGGCTGTCATCGCGTATCTCAGCCAGCACCACGGTGCAGGCGCCGCAGTCGCCCTCGGCGCAGCCCTCTTTGCTGCCCACGGCGTGCTGTGACTCGCGCAGCCAGCGCAGCACGGTGGTGTGCGGCGCGACCTCAGAGATGTTTTGCTCTTCGCCGTTGAAAATGAAATTCAAGTTGGTGCGCATGGGGGCATGCTCCGATTGCTTGGCTCAGCTGCCGCGGTAGGTGGAATAGGCCCAGGGCGAAATCAGCAGTGGCACGTGGTAGTGCTGTGCTGGGTCGGCAATGGCAAAGCGCAGCACCACGTCGTCTAAAAACGCCGGCTCGGCGAGCGCATTGCCCTGGCGGCGGAAATAATCCCCCACGTAGAAGGTCAATTCGTATTGGCCAATCACTGCGCTCTGCTCGGTCAACAGGGGCTGGTCGATGCGGCCGTCGCTGTTGCTGCGGTAGTCACCGATCAGCTCAGGCGTGTCTGCACCGAGGCGGTGCAGGGTGATGCGTATGTCAGCGCCGGGTCGGCCCGCGCTGGTGTCCAATATGTGTGTGCTCAATCCCGCCATGAAGAAATTCCCAGGAACAATAAATCACAATGCCTATTGTATACAATAATTCCAGAGCAATAACCAGTAAATATAGCGATAAAATTGGCTATATATAAGAATGGACAAATCAAATTGTATACAATATATTCGGGGCAGTATTGTGCATTTGCTCGACAGAGGCGACACCGGAAAAGATGACTGACACGGATTCTGGCAGCGGCGTGAAGTCCAAAGACAGCGCGCTCTATAACGCGGTTTTTGACGCAATCATCGAGCAGCGCTTGCTGCCCGGCGCGCGCATCAGCGAGCAAACCCTGGTGGAACACTTTGGTGTCAGCCGAACAGTTGTGCGCAAAGTGCTGCAACAGCTGGCCAGTGACGATGTGCTCAGCATTGAGGTCAACAAGGGCGCGCACGTCGCCCTGACCCCGCCGGCGCTCGCCTTGGATTACCTGCACACGCGCAAATTGTTGGAGACGGAGGTCGCTCGCCTTGCGGCGAAGCGTATCACCGCGGCTGATGCCAAGCGCCTGTACAAGATTCACGCGCGCGAGCTGCGTTACCGAGAGAAAAAAGAGCGCGGGCGCATGCTGCGCATGTCGGCGGAGCTGCATTTCAGCATCGCGCATATCAGTGCTAATGAGCCCCTGTGTCTGGCCGCACGCCGAGTGGTGAGCCGCTGCGAACTGATCGTTGCGCAATACGAGCGCCCGGGGGTCGATCAAGGCTGTGCCTGTGTGGACCACGGCGGATTGATTGAGGCGCTGGTGACTGGCGATGCCGATCATGCCGCTAGGGTGATGGCCGAGCACTTGGACGGCATCAAAGACAAATTGCAATTGGGCGACAGCGCGGATGTGAGCCATGTGTTTGCGCGCGCTGGTGTCGATGATTAATTTCGTGCGACAGGGCCTGGCGCCTAACTGGCTTGGTGGAAACGCCGCTCTGGATGGCGTCTGTCTCCATCGGCACGGTCCCCACCTAATTGGGAGAGATATCGATTGAATAGAAAGTGGTTTGTCGCGACCTTTGGCGGCATGTACGAACACTCACCCTGGGTGGCCGAGGCCGCCTTTGCTCAGGGGCCGCCCGACCCAGCTGACTGCGATTCATTGGTGGCGGCTCTGCGGCAAGAGGTAGAGGCCGCCGGTGCAGAAGCGCAGTTGAAGCTGCTGCGTGCGCACCCTGATCTCGCAGGCAAGCTGGCCCTGTCGGGGGCGCTGACCGCTGAATCGACAGCGGAGCAGGCGGGGGTGGGTTTGCATCAGTGCAGCCCTGAGCAGTTTGAGCGTTTTCAAATCCTCAATGCCGCGTATCTGCAGAAGTTCAAATTTCCCTTCATCATGGCGGTTGCAGGCAGTGACCGAGCGCAGATAATCGCCGCCTTTGAACAGCGAGTTGAGCACGGTTTTGATGCGGAATTCGCCACGGCGCTGGAGCAGGTCCATCGCATTGCTGAACTTAGAATACAAGCTTGGTCAGCGGCACAAGGAGAAGACAAATGATGCTGGATCCACACATTGTTGAGTGGTTGAATTTATTGACCCGATGGATTCATTTCATCGTCGGTGTCGCCTGGATAGGGGCCTCGTTTTATTTCAACTGGATAGAGGGACACCTGGACCGCAGCGGCGAGAAACCGCCCGGTGTGGCGGGGGATATCTGGAGCGTGCACGGCGGTGGTTTTTACCACGCGCAGAAATACGAGGTGGCGCCTGCGAAAATGCCGGAGACTTTGCACTGGTTCAAGTGGGAGGCCTACACCACCTGGATCAGCGGCATGTTCATGCTGTTCTTTGTCTATTACCTGAACGCCAGTGTGTACATGGTAGACCCGGCGGTCGCCGATATCTCGGGCGGCACTGCGGTGCTGATCGGGCTCGCCACGCTTGTCATTGGCTGGGTGGTCTACGACCAGCTGTGCAAGTCGAAACTGGCGGATAAGCCCCGCGTGCTGGCACTGGTCGGCTACTTGCTGGTGGTGCTGTCGGCCTTTTTGTTGTCGCAGGTGCTCGGTGGCCGGGCGGCTTATATACACGTCGGTGCCATGTTGGGCACGATCATGGTGGCCAATGTGGCGATGGTCATCATGCCGGGGCAGCGGCGGCTGGTGGCGGCCTTGATCGCAGGTGAAACACCGGACGCCAACGACGGCAAGCAGGCGCTGATTCGCTCGCGGCAAAACAACTACATCACCCTGCCGGTGCTGTTCTTGATGATCAGCAACCACTTTCCCAGCACCTTTGCTCACCAGTACAACTGGCTGATCATCGCCGCCTTGATCCCCATCGGGGTCGGGGTTAGGCACTATTTTAATCTCAAACACAAGGGCAAACACGCCAGCTGGATGCTGGTGGTGGCCGCCTTTGCACTGGCGGTGGTGGCGTGGTTTGCCACACCGAATACCCACGAGATGCCCGCGGGTGGGGTCAGTAACGCACAGATGATGGGCGTGGTGGAACAGCACTGTCAGGGTTGTCACAGCGCGACGCCTACGGATGCGATCTTCAGCGTCGCGCCCAACGGGGTAGTCTTCGACACCTTGGCGCAGGTGCAGCGCCATGGCCTGACAATCAAGGCGCGGGCGGTCGATACCCAGAGCATGCCACTGGGCAATACCACCGGCATGACGGTGGAGGACCGCGCGCTGCTAGGGGCATGGTTGCAGGGACAAGCAGACACCGCAGGGCAATGAACTTGAATTGATCTTGGGCACTGGCGCCGCCCATCGAGGGACGGTTGCAGGGCCTCAACGTTGGACAATCGATAGGGGAAGTCATGACTGATACACGGAAAGACCCGAATTACATGCCGCCATTGGGGCAAGCCGTCCCGCTGGGGATTCAACATGTGTTGGCAATGTTTGTCAGCAACGTGACGCCAGCGATCATCATCGCCGGTGCCGCAGGTTTTGGTTTTGGCAGCCCCGACATGGGGCAGATGATCTACATGATCCAGATGTCGATGTTCTTTGCCGGCGTGGCCACCCTGATACAGACCGTGGGCATGGGGCCAGTGGGCGCCAAGCTGCCGATCGTGCAGGGGACAAGCTTTGCCTTTCTGCCGATCATGATCCCGCTGGTGGCGGGCAAGGGCGTGGACGCCATGGCCGTGCTGATGGGTGGCGTGGTGGCCGGTGGTATCTTTCACTTCTTTTTAGGTTCGGTGATTGCTCGCATCCGGCATTGGTTGCCACCCTTGGTGACGGGGCTGGTGGTGCTGATGATCGGTTTGTCGCTGGTCGGGGTGGGCATCAAATACGCAGCGGGCGGCGCAGCACCGTTTCAAATGGACGCACCGGATTTTGGTAGCCTCAAGAATTGGTCCATGGCCTTGGTGGTGATCGTGGTCACGCTCGGTTTGAAATTTTTCACCCGCGGGCTGTTGTCCGTGGCAGCGGTGTTGATCGGTCTGATCGCGGGATATCTCTACGCTTTCACGTTGGGCGAGGTGAGCTTTGCCAACGTGGCCAAGGCGGCGCCTTTTGTCTTGCCTAATCCACTGCATTTTGGGTTGGAATTTACCGGTGCTGCGGTGATCGGGTTTATCTTGATGAGCATCATCTCGGCGATTGAGACAGTGGGCGATGTCTCCGGCATCACCAAGGGCGGGGCCGGGCGTGAGGCCACAGAGGCGGAGATCACGGGTGCCACCTACGCGGACGGACTCGGCACTGCGGTGTCTGGGTTTTTTGGTGCCTTGCCCAATACATCGTTCAGCCAGAACGTGGGCTTGATCGCGATGACCGGTGTGATGAGCCGCCACGTGGTCACTATTGGCGCGCTGTTCTTGATCCTCTGTGGCATGTTGCCCAAGGTGGGCGCGGTGATCTCCACAGTGCCGATTGAGGTGCTGGGCGGTGGCGTGATCATCATGTTTGGCATGGTGGCCTCTGCGGGCATCAGCATGCTGGCCGACGTGAATTGGAATCGCCGCAATATGGTGATCTTTGCGGTTTCCTTGTCGCTGGGTCTGGGCTTGCAGTTGGTGCCGACGGCGCTGCAGCACCTGCCCGATACGGCGAAAATATTGATGGCCTCGGGTCTGTTGCCCGCAGCGGCACTGGCAATATTTTTGAACATCGTTTTGCCAGAGCACTTGGCGGAGGACTGAGCAGGATGCACAGCGCAGGCGACGCAGCACGGGCAGCGGCCCGCGCTTATTCGGTGAGGGGAGTGAGAGTGAGATGACGAGCAGCTACCCAAGGGATCTAGTCGGTTACGGGCGAAAGCCGCCGGCTGTGCGTTGGCCGGGCGGGGCGCGGATTGCGCTGCAGTTTGTGCTGAACTACGAAGAGGGCGCTGAGTCCTGTGTGCTTGACGGCGATGCGGGCTCCGAGAAATTGCTCTCGGAGATCATCGGTGCTGAGTCTTACACCGGCATGCGCCACCGGAACATGGAGTCCCTCTACGAATACGGCTCCCGCGCCGGTTTTTGGCGGCTGCATCGCCTCTTCGAGCAGCGGGCCATGCCGGTCACCGTATTTGGCGTGGCGCTGGCGATGGCGCGCAACCCGGAAGCTGTGGCTGCAATGCGGGAATCTGACTGGGAAATTGCAAGTCACGGACTGCGTTGGCTGGACTACCAGCACACAGCTGAATCCATTGAGCGTGAGCACCTAGAGCAGGCCATCGCCCTGCACACGGAAATCACGGGCAGCCGCCCGCTGGGCATGTACTTGGGCAAGGCGAGCCCGAACACCCACCGTCTGGTGAGTGAGCAGGGCGGGTTTCTCTACCACGCCGACAGTTACGCCGATGACCTGCCCTACTGGGATGACAGCGACGGCCGAGCGCAGTTGAATGTGCCCTACACGCTCGACGTGAACGACATGCGCTTTGCTACTGCGCAGGGTTTTAACACGGGCTTGCAGTTCTACCACTACCTCAAAGACAGCTTTGACTTTCTGCACGCCGAGGGCGAGCAGGCACCGAAGATGATGTCAGTGGGTTTGCACTGCCGTCTGGTCGGGCACCCAGGGCGGGCAATGGCAGTGGCGCGTTTTCTCGATTACGTCGCTGAATTTGACGACGCCTGGATCTGTACCCGTGCCGACATTGCGCAGCACTGGCATCAACACCATCCCTATGCGGGCAATGCGCTCGTCAACGGACAACATACATGAGTGAATACCATCCCATCCCCGGTGGGCACCCGGCACAGCGCGAGCTGATGACCAACCGCTCCTGCTTCACCCCCGCCTACGCCTTGATTCCGCAAGGGGTGATGCGCGACATCGTCACCAGTGCATTGCCGCACTGGCAGGGCGCGCGGTTTTGGGTGCTGGCGCGACCGATGAGCGGTTTCTCCGAAACTTTCTCACATTATTTGGCGGACGTGGCGCCCGGTGGCGGCAGCGACCGGCCCGAGACGGAGGACAATGTCCAGT
>JAWSVD010000544.1:0-913 GCA_033852095.1 Granulosicoccaceae bacterium
GGCGGCGTCAAGGCGGTGTTCATCCGGTGAAACTCCTGCGTAGAAAACCGGCGAATTATGCGCTTATCAGAATAAAAAATCAGCCGCTTTACGGTCGAAAAAACGACCTGAACAGACCAACAAGCGGCAATCACCCTGGATGACGAGCGACGCACTGAACCGCCCAAAGCAAGCGACTACAAGCGGCGTAATACTCATCTGCATTAATTGTAGATGGCCACAAAAAAGGCCGACTAAATAGCCGGCCTCAGTGCGTCTCTAAAACTGCCTATCTGCGTCGAGCGAAGCCGAACAATGGCAAGGCCAGCAACCAGAAGACAGCACCACCGCCACCTGAATCACTGCCACCGCTTGTGCCTCCGCCAGTACCGCCGCCTGTGCCTCCGCCACCGGAACCTCCACTGGTGTTTATACTAACCGACGCGAAATACACCGGATCACTGGTGACAAGGCCAGAGCTCATCGCAGAATGAACACGCACGATATAATTGCCATCGGCGAGCACACCGGTTGCCGTGTTAAGCCCCGCCACAATCGGCAACTCCATGCCGTAAGTCTGACCGTCATCGCTGGAGATCGCCACGCGATAATTGTCTGGGACCATGCCGGATGCGGGTGCCTGCCAACTGATATCAAGCGTATCGCCAGCGACGCCTTTGGCAACCAGCAGATTTTGGATGCCATTAATCCCGCCTGAAAGCTGCGTATTGAGGCTATTCAAGGTGCTTAAATTTACTGAAGTACTGACGAAGTCACCTAAATCACCTGTCAAGTTCGAGTTGTCTTGCAGGTTTAGCGTCACTAAGTTTGTATTACCAGCGGGGGCGACAAATGAGGTGTAATCATTCTCGTACAAGTTGGCCAAGGTCATGACTGGGAATAAACTCAAATCGGGAATCTCACCTGAACCGCC
>JAWSVD010000545.1:0-2529 GCA_033852095.1 Granulosicoccaceae bacterium
GCAAAGTGTGTGTGGCGGAAGTGGAAGAGATCGTACCGACCGGCTCATTGGACCCAGACAGCATTCACTTGCCCGGTATCTACGTGAACCGGATCGTCCAGGGTGTGCACGAGAAGCGCATCGAACAACGCACAGTACGGGAGGCCTGAATCATGGCATGGGACAGAAACCAAATGGCCGCTCGCGCGGGCCAAGAGTTACAAGACGGTTGGTACGTGAACCTCGGCATCGGCATCCCAACGTTGGTGTCCAACTACATCCCTGAAGGGGTTGAAGTCACGCTGCAGTCGGAGAACGGCATGTTGGGCATGGGGCCCTTCCCCACCGAAGATGAAATCGACGCCGACCTGATCAACGCCGGCAAGCAGACCATCACCGAGCTGCCGCAGACGTCCTATTTCGACTCGGCTCAATCCTTCGGCATGATCCGCGGTGGCAAGATCGCCATGGCGATTCTAGGCGCGATGGAAGTGGCGGAGAACGGCGACCTGGCCAACTGGATGATCCCCGGCAAACTGGTCAAGGGCATGGGCGGCGCGATGGACCTGGTGGCGGGCGTAGGGCGCGTGGTCGTCATCATGGACCACGCCAACAAGCACGGCGCGAGCAAGCTGTTGAAAGAGTGCACGTTGCCCCTGACTGGCAAAGCAGTCGTTGACCGCATCATCACCAATCTCGGTGTGCTGGATGTGGTGGAGGGCGGTCTCAAGATCGTTGAGTGCGCCGACGGTGTCACTGAAGACGAGATCAGGGCCGCGACTGAGGCGACCATTGTCTAAGGTGGCCTTGATCAGCTGAAAGAGAAACTCTGGCTGGTCCGGAGTTTTTTTTGCCTTGAATTTGTGGCAACAGAATCGAAGCCAAGACTGACTTGCAATTGTCGCAACAGTTATCGAGTCGGCGGTGCTTGCCGTGCAGCTGAGATTTTATGTGCAATACTTTGCAAGAGTTAATTCGCATGCTTTTGTTGAGTGCGCGCGCTGTTGCGCTTTCCGCAAAACTGCGCGCCCTGCTGACACCGGCTTAACCTCAACGGTTATTGCGGCCGGTGTTTAATACTGTGAGAGTGTTGTTAGATGATACAGCGCAAGAAACGCGTCCTGTTCGCCATAGCTGTGATATTGCTGGCCGGAATGTTGGTCACCAGTGTCGCGAGCTTTCTGGTCTCGCGTGCGTCCATCCGCACGCAGCTGACCGACAGCACCCTGCCGTTAATCGGTGACACCATCTATTCTGAGATCCAGCGCGACCTGCTGCGCCCGGTGTTCATCTCTTCGGTGATGGCCAGCAATACTTTTGTGCATGACTGGGTCGCAAGCGGCGAGCAAAACGTCGACAGCATGTCGCGTTATCTGGAGAAAATACGTCAGGATTACGGTGCTTTCACGGTTTTTTTCATCTCTGAAAGCTCTCGAAATTATTACCACCCCACCGGGATACTGCAGCGCGTCGATCAAGCGGATCCGAGCGATGCCTGGTATTTTCGGGTGCGTGACATCACGCAGGATTTCGAGATAAACGTCGACGCGGACGCGGCTAATGAAGACAAGCTGGCGGTCTTCGTAAATTACCGGGTGCTGGACGGCTCGGGCCAATTTCTGGGCGCGATCGGTGTGGGTCTGGCCATAGACACGGTCAAGCTTTTGCTGGAAAACTACAACGCCGCCTTCAACCGTGTGGTGTATTTTGTCTCCAGAGACGGGCGCACACAATTGGGTGCGATGCCGCACGGCGGCGTCAGCGACATCCATCAAGTCCCTGGCCTGCAAAATATCGCGGCTGATATATTATCCGCAACAGAGCAGCGGGCCTTTAGCTATCAGGGCGGTGAGGGTGAAGTTTTTCTCAACAGTCGTTACATTGATGAGCTCGATTGGTACCTGATGGTGGAGCAGCGCGAGCGGCAAATGTTGCAGCCCATCACGCGCACGCTAATATTTAATTTATTGCTCAGCCTTGTAATCGCAGCGGCGGTACTGGCTTTGGCCCATCGGGTTTTGTTCTCTTACCAGCGTGATCTGGAAAAGAGCGCCCATCTGGATAACCTCACGGGTGCTTACAATCGGCACGCCTTCGAATCAATCGCCGAGCTGGAGCTCGAGCAAGCCGAGCGCAGCGGCCAGGCCACCTCGTTTTTGTTCATAGACATCGACCATTTCAAGCAGGTCAATGATCAGCACGGGCACCTGGTAGGCGACCGGGTGATCCGCCACGTGGTCGATACGCTGAAGAATAATCTGCGCGCCTCGGACAGTGTCTGTCGCTGGGGCGGGGAAGAGTTTTGTGTGTTGCTGCGGACCTGCGCAGAGGCCGAGGCGCAGGAGGTGGCGCAGGCGGTGCGCGCGGCGGTTGCCGACAGCGCCTTTGCCGCAACTGCCGGGGATATAGCGGTCACCGTCAGCGTGGGTATTGGCCAGAAAAGAGCGGAAGAGAAGCTCTCAACTTGCCTGCAGCGTGTTGACGACGCGCTCTATACCGCTAAAAACAACGGCCGTAACCGAGTGCACCTTGCGCTGCAGGCAGCACAGA
>JAWSVD010000546.1:0-4550 GCA_033852095.1 Granulosicoccaceae bacterium
CCATAGAATACAGGCCGTCACCTTATTACCGATCGTTAAATTAAATCGGTGAAAGGGAAGTGTGCTAGGGCACAAAAAGTGATACTGAAGCACAACGCGCCGTACAGGCTTTAGGGAGATAGAAACTTGCAAGATGCAACAGGGACGGGCAGTGCAACCGCAGCCATCCACAACAGACAAGAAAACAAAAAGTTCACTGACACCGCACTCAGCTGCCTCGCGCTGGTGGCTCAGTATTTTCAGATGGCGGTTGAGCAGTCGCAGCTCTTGCATACCCATGCGAAAGCGGATGGCAGCGCCTGCGATGTCACTGATTTTATGCGAGCTGCCCAAGATATTGGGCTCAAGGTAGAAAGCAAAGAAGTTGAATCCCAGCAGCTTGTGCGAATGCCGCTGCCGCTTGTGGCCTGGACCCCTGACGGAAAGGCGTTTATCTTGGCCGGTATTAAGCCCCTAGAGAATGGAGGCGTGCAGTATCTCGTGCATGATCCTTTAGTAGGCGCGCCGCGAACCTTGGACCAACAGGCTTTCAGTGCGTTGTGGAGCGGTCAGATTACATTGCTGGCCAAAAAGCTGCGGCTCAGTGAAAAGCTGCAGGCCAGCTTTGATATCCGTTGGTTTATCCCGGCGCTGATGAAATACAAAAAACACTTTGCCGAAGTCATGGTGGCTGCTTTTTTCCTGCAGCTGTTTGCGCTGGTGACGCCTCTGTTTTTCCAGGTGGTGATGGACAAGGTGCTGGTACACCAGGGTTACACAACTCTTAATGTGCTGGCGGTTGGGCTGTGCGTTGTGTTGGTGTTTGATGCGCTCATTGGGGGGATGCGCAATTACCTGTTTGCTCACACCGCCAATCGCGTGGACGTGGAGCTTGGCTCCAAGTTATTCAAACACCTCACGCAACTGCCGCTGGCGTGGTTTGAGGCGCGCCAAGTGGGGCAGAGTGTGGCCCGCGTGCGTGAGCTGGAGACCATTCGCTCCTTCATCACAGGCACCGCCCTCACGCTGGTGATCGACCTGTCTTTCACGGTGGTGTTCTTTGCTGTCATGTGGCATTACAGCCCGCTGCTCACCGGAGTGGTGATGGCCACAATCCCCCTCTATGTGCTGCTGTCTCTGCTTGTCACGCCCGTGCTGCGCCAGCGGCTCGATGAGAAATTCAGTGCAGGGGCGGCCAATCAAGCTTTTCTGGTTGAATCTGTCAGTGGCATGGAAACACTCAAAAGCCAAGCGGTAGAGCCGCAGATGCAGCGCCACTGGGAAGACCAGTTGGCGCGCTACGTCAACGCCTCCTTTAAAACGCAGAACCTCGGCAACATCTCCAATCAAATTGCGGGTCTGCTCAGCAAACTGACCACATTGGCGATTATTTTTTTGGGCGCTAAACTTGTCATAGCGGGTGCACTCAGTGTGGGGCAGTTGGTGGCTTTTAACATGATCGCTGGTCGCGTCACAGGGCCTATTCTAAAGCTGGTGCAGCTCTGGCAGGACTTCCAGCAAGCGGGTTTGTCGGTGCGGCGTTTGGGTGATATTTTGAATTCTCCGATAGAGCCGGGCTTTGATCCGAACAAAAGCGTGCTGCCCAAATTGCACGGCCAGGTGTCTTTAGATCGCGTGCGCTTTAGATACCGTTCCGATGGCCCGCTGATTCTCGAGGATCTGTCCCTGCACGTCAAAGCGGGTGAAGTGATCGGTATTGTTGGGCGTTCGGGCTCGGGTAAGAGCACGCTGGGCAAACTGCTGCAACGCCTGTACACACCCGAGGGCGGGCGTGTGCGCATTGACGGCGTGGACCTCAACAGCGTGGACAACCGCTGGCTGCGACGCCAGGTCGGTGTGGTGCAGCAGGAGAGCTTTTTGTTCAAGCGCAGTATCCGCGACAACATCGCCCTTGCAGACCCCGCTGCGCCCATGGCCAAGGTCATCCAAGCAGCCACATTGGCGGGTGCACATGAATTTATCAGTGAGCTGCCCGAGGGCTACGACACCCAGCTCGAAGAGCGCGGCTGCAACCTCTCGGGTGGCCAGCGGCAGCGCATGGCGATAGCCCGCGCACTGATGAGCAAGCCCAGTTTGCTGATCTTCGACGAGGCCACCAGTGCACTGGACTACGAGTCTGAGCGCATCATTCAATCCCACATGCAGCATATCTGCGCCGGGCGCACGGTGTTTGTGATTGCGCACCGCTTGAGCACGGTGCGCCACGCCGACCGCATACTGGTGATGGACAAGGGCCGCATCATTGAATCGGGCCCGCACGAAGAGCTGCTCGCCAACAAAGGTTATTACGCGCACCTGCACCGATTGCAAAGTGATCCGCCCAAACCCATCAGAGCGCCCATCAGAGCGCCAGGGCACACAACCGTGGAGGTGGAGCTGTGATTGCCAATACGCTATCGAAAATCGTGCAAAAAACAGCGCTGTGGGTGTTGGCCCGCGTGGCCCTTTTGCGGGGGCCAGACGGACCTGTCACGGATTCCCTCGCCGTTGATTTTTTACCCGCCGCACTGGCGGTACAAAAACGGCCTCCATCGCCCATGGGGCGTTCGCTGATGTGGGTGTTGATTGCGCTGTTCAGTTTTGCGGTTGCTTGGGCCATGCTGGGCAAGGTAGACATAGTGGCGGTGGCACAGGGCAAGATAATCCCTACCGGCAAAAGCAAAACCATACAAGCACTGGAAACACGCGCGGTGGTTGAGTTGCCGGTGCGCGATGGCGATGCGGTAAAACAAGGCCAGGTATTGTTGAGGCTGGACGACAGCGAAGCGCGCAGTCGATGGCTGCAACTGCAAAGCCAGTGGCAGGCCTCGCAAGCTGCTCAGTGGCGACTGCAATCGATGCTGATTTTTTTAGAAACAAAAACGCTGACGGGCCGCGCAAACCCCAGGCCACAACAGCTGCCTGAGCCGTTGATGGCGGCCGAGCAAGCGGTGCTGGACAGCCAGTTGGCTGCCTTGCGCTCGGAGCTGTACACCTTAGACATGCAAAGCCGTGAGCGTGAAGCGGAATTGCTGTCGACTCAAGCACAACAGCACAAGTGGGCGCTGCAGCTGCCTTTAGCCACTGAGCGAGCCAACAGCCGAAAAGCGCTGTTGGCCAAAAAACTGGTGGCGCAAGACGCGTGGCGCGAGCTCGAACAGCAGCGCATCAACATCGCACAGAGCCTGATAGAAGCGCAAGCGAGCGCCACACAGCTGCAAGCGGCTTTAGAGAAATCACAAGCACAGCACAAACAGCTGTTGGCGCAGCGCGGCGAAACGGCCCAGAGTGAGCTGCAGGCCGCAGAACAGCGGCTGAGTCAATTAGAGCAGCAGCTCAGCGCTGCCAAAAGTCGACTGGATGCGCACACCCTACGTGCGCCGGTAGACGGCGTGGTGCAACAACTGGCGGTGCACGCGATCGGGGCCGTGGTCACACCGGCACAGCCGGTGATGCTACTGGTGCCTGCGGGCCAGATGCTGGAAGTTGAGGCACAACTGCTCAACCGCGACAAGGGCTTTGTGAAAGTGGGGCATGAAGCGGTGGTGAAAATCGAAAGCTTTCCGTTCACTCGCTACGGTGCGATTGACGGCACCATCACCAGTATCTCGTCTGACGCGGTGCAGGATCCTCAGGGGCAGTGGCTGTATACCGCCAAGGTGTCGTTGGCCAAAAGCAGCGTACTCGTTGAAGGCGAACCGGTGCAGCTATCACCGGGCATGAACGTGACAGTTGAAGTGAAGACGGGCACGCGACGATTGATCGAATTTGTGCTTGCGCCGCTGATGCGGGCGAAGGATGAGAGTGTGCGGGAGCGTTGATCTTAATCAACGCTGTTTTTTTGTTCGAATTAATGACACGGAACGCGAAAGATGTTTGGACTCGAATACATCATTGTTTTTGGATGGGCTATTGTAAAAGCTTTTTCTTACTTTTTCTACTGGTTGGCTACCGGGCTTTTTTCACTTGTCGTTATTAAATTTTCTAATGGGCGTCCGATCAGGCGGATCGGGTGCGGTTTAGTCGCTTTTCTTATATTGAATATACCACCTGTTGTTTATCCTGCTTACACCTATTACCAGTTTGTGTCTCTTTGTAGTACTGAAAACTATTATAACATATATAAAACAGTAGAACTTGAGCCTGAGCATTGGGACGAAAAAGGAAGGGCGAGGTTTTTTAAATTCCGGGCTGCAGCCGATGACACATATGTCGCTAATGGAACTACATACAGAGCGGATGATCTTTCGAGCAATAATGGCTCTGCTATTAAAATATACAAAGTGGAAGTCTATTCTGAAAACCCTAAAAACAAGCACTTTAACTATTCAAAGTTAACTTGGTGGCCGAGAGAATTCCCTGGATTATCGTTCATGTATAGGACTTTAATGCACTTGTCATGCAAAGGTACGGAAGGGGCAGATTTCCCAAGCATTTATGAAGTTAGAAACATGGTTTTTATTAAAGGATTAAACAATGAATAACGCAAAAATATTTGAGGCGGCTAGATTGGCAGAGGCTTCATACGGAGTAGCCTTGTCAAGACATGACCTGATTACGTACGTGACTCA
>JAWSVD010000547.1:0-1803 GCA_033852095.1 Granulosicoccaceae bacterium
TGCGCCCCGACCACGGGCACGAACTGCTCAGTGACATCGGCGGCAACACCCACCCAGGCTACCCCTTGATTGGGCGGCTCAAAGGGTTGGCTGAACTCAGAGGCGTAGCGCGCGCCCTGCGTCAGCCTATCCGGCTCGCCAAGTCTCAACAAAATGATATGAGAAACAACTAACGGGTTGTCTACAAGGCCTTGTGCTTTAAGCCTAAATTGCTGCACGCCCGCCAAAGCACCACAGAGGTGCTTAAATTGGCATATAAATCAGCCCCTCCCCAGACATCGAATCATCGGCTATTTCTCAGAGCACGCATCCAAGCCCAAAAGAAACCTTTGGAATTCTATAAGTTTCTTTTGGTATCTCTGAGTGCTATGGTTGATATAGCAAATATAGGATCGATCTTTCAAGATGGCTAAAACATTTTTCCCGCACGCAGCTAAATTTTCTTATGTTACTGCGAGCCCACCTCACCCGAAAGACACCCTCTATAAAATCTCTATAGGCTTGGAAAATTGGGGTGGTGAAAACCATGAGGTCGTAAAAATACAAATGGTTTTTAACGGTGCGATTGCCGGACGCAGAAGCCCTTCATACCCTATAGGCACTGATGATCACCAACGTGTGTTTGCTAAGACTCAAGAGCTAATAGCAGCCCGCTAGTTCTAGCTAGACAATTCAGCTTATGCATATCCCATACAAATCAGAGAAAGAATCAAGATGAAGCGGCTAGAACTATTAGACTACGGACGATTCTTTGCTGCAATTATCGTAGTTTCATTCCATTATACTTTCAATGGAATCGCAAATGGAAAGATAAGCTCAATAAGTCATATCCCATCAGTGATAGACGTAACAAAATATGGTTATTTGGGCGTTGAGCTATTCTTTATGATCAGTGGCTATGTTGTTTTCATATCAGCAAAGAACAGATCCGCCACTGAATTCGCGATAAACCGAGCCATTAGACTATATCCCGCATATTGGATTGCAATTTTATTCACTTCCTTTTTTGCAATGCTGTGGGGAAGCGATTCGATGTCAGTTACGCTATTTCAAGTGATTTTAAACTTTTCAATGCTTCAATCATTTGTAGGAGTTGGACACGTAGATGGAGTGTACTGGACTCTAGTTTACGAAATCACGTTCTATATTGCCGTATTCTTTTTATTATTATGCGGGCTCCAAAAGCAACTAAATTCAATTTTTATTTATTGGCCTGCTTTATTCTGCATGTCATTTGCACTAGGATTACAGAATACTCCGTACCTTGGAGGATATTATTACTACTTTTCTGCTGGTGCTATTTTTGCGATTTTATCTTATAAATTCAGCTGGCGGGCTGCTTTTAGCCTGTTGACCACATATTCATTGTGCATGCATTATTCCACGGGAAAGACTCATCACCTCACTGAATCTACAGGGATAGAATACTCATCTGTAGCCATTGGTTTTATTGTTTCACTTTTTTTTATTATATTTTTGTATCAAAACTCAAAAAACGGCTTATCATTACGGCTTCCTATGTCAAGAACGGTAGGCGCCTTGACATATCCTATATATTTAATCCATGCACATTTTGGATACATGTTCTTAAGTGAATTTGCAACAGATGACAACATTATGACCGTCTATTCTCTGTTAATAACACTTGTACTGGTGACCTCACTTACGATACATATTGTTATTGAAAAACATCTCCACCATGTCTGGAAAAAACTTTTCAACTTTGTTCTCGGCCGCCCCTTCAGTCTCGCTCAAAAAGCTCTAAGCAGAATACAAATGGCGTATGTAGATCGCAGTAGCTAG
>JAWSVD010000548.1:0-1108 GCA_033852095.1 Granulosicoccaceae bacterium
TGCCTGAGGGACATCCTGTGACAGACAGACACTTTTTGGTCGATGACGACCTGAGCAACACGGAATACAAGCAACTGTTGGCGCGCGCCAGCGAGCTGAAGAAACTGCAAAAAGCGGGCACCCTGCACCACACTTGCGCCGGCAAGGCCATGGCGATGGTGTTTGAAAAATCATCCACGCGCACGCGCATCTCCTTCGAGACGGGCATGTTCCAGCTCGGCGGCCATGCCCTGTACCTGAGCTCACGCGACACCCAGCTGGGCCGCGGCGAGCCAGTGGAAGACACCGCCCGCGTGCTCAGTGAGATGGTGGACATTGTCATGATCCGCACCTTCGCGCACAAAACAGTGGAGACACTGGCAACGTCCGGCTCCATTCCGGTGATCAACGGCCTGACCGATGACTTCCACCCCTGCCAGTTAATCGCGGACATGCAGACCTGGTTTGACAACCGCGGCGACATCCAGGGTGCCACCGTGGCTTGGGTCGGTGACGGCAACAACATGTGCAACTCTTATATAAGAGCGGCACGCCTGCTGGACTTCAACCTCGTGGTCGCCTGCCCCGAGGGCTTCGAACCGCCGGAGATACAAGAGAGCGACGGCAACCGCATCACCGTGGTGCGTGATCCGCGCGAAGCAGCCAAAGGCGCCGACCTGATCGCCACTGACGTCTGGGCCAGCATGGGCCAGGAAGATGACGCGAAGGCGCGCAACGCCGCTCTGGGCAGCTACTGTGTGGATGACGCAGTGATGGCCGAATCCAACAAAGACGCCCTCTTCATGCACTGCCTGCCCGCACACCGCGGCGAAGAAGTCAGTGCCTCGGTGATCGACGGCGAACGCAGCATCGTCTGGGAACAAGCCGGCAACCGCCTGCACGCGCAAAAAGCGCTGGTGGAATTTCTGCTCAACGGCTCTTACTGAGAACAGAGCACGCAATTCGGCACCAGCAGCTTGGGCCAGAACTAATAACCCCGCTGCGAAAGGCTTTTTGGAGCTGCTGACGCCCGGCATGTTGCGATACTCCATGCCGAGCTTCGGCTTCGCGGGGTCACCGATGTCTGGGTCGTTGTAGCCCGATCGTTGCGCAGCGGTATCCGGGATTG
>JAWSVD010000549.1:0-1640 GCA_033852095.1 Granulosicoccaceae bacterium
TTTCCACGGTGTGATAATCGCGCTCGCTAAGCCGCCTGCTTTGCGCTAAACACCATCTCTTCCCACTAGTTAAAACAGTACCGAACTCGGCCGCACCTTGTGCATTGACCAACGGTCTCAAACCAGTGAAACTTCCTTCTCACAGGCGGTTTGATCTGGGCGGGGATTATTATGGCGTTGGCACTCTGGCGAAAACAGCTGCTGCGATTTCGATTGGCAGGATGGGAATTATCCCTCTCTTTGATCCCGATATTAGCGCTGTTGCTGCTTTTCCCTTTGCTGATAAAGCTCGGCATCTGGCAACTGGATCGTGCAGCGCAGCGCCAACAAGCTTTGGACACCGTTGAAACGATCAGACAAGGCCCCCACGTTCCGGCGACGGACAGCCGCTTAAATGACGCTGACGAACGCTACATCCGCATTCAGATAGAGGGCAACATCGATTGGTCGCGCCAGTTTCTGCTCGACAACCAGGTGCACAACACAGTCGCCGGTTATGAAGTTTTAACGCCTGTTGTCTTCGCCCCCGGACGTGCGATGCTGCTCAGCCGAGGGTGGCTGCCACCCACACTCGGGAAAAAACCTGATCTCTCGCCACCGAAGCCCTTTAGCTCAGAGAGCACCCTTGTCACGGGGCTCGCTGTTGTGCCACCGCCACGCCTGACGGCCACACAAAAGATGATCATGGCGAGCCGAACAACACCGAGCACCGCAGTTGACGTCGCTGGCGATGTGGATTGGCCAGTGCTGATACAAGAGGAGGACTTCGCCAAGATGTCCGAACTGCTTGGCCTTGAGCTGGTGCCCCGCGTCCTGCAGCCCGACGCCATCGACTTTGGCTACAGCCGCGTATGGCAACCCGTCAGGCGCGGACCCGCCGTTAACTATGGTTATGCGGCGCAGTGGTTCGGTATGGCCTTGTTACTGCTCGGCTGCGTTATCCGATTTAACCTGAGCCGTAGCCCACATGCCGGTACAGCCGCTGAAAACTGATACACAGCGCCGCCCCACAATGGTCGCTCCCGCTGTGACGAGCGCCGCTGATCCCGGCGAAACTTTGCTAAGATACAGCTCCAACGCCACCGGACGAGCAGTGCTTTGAAAAACCGAAACGCCGACACCCTGGTGGTGCTCGATTACGAGACAACGGGTCTGTCACCTGACCAAGGCGACCGCGGCATTGAGATCGGTGCCGTGCTGCTGGAAGGCGGCCGAGTCACTGATCGCTTTCAGCAGCTGATGAATCCGGGATTCAGGGTGAGTAGTTTCATTGAGAACTACACCGGTATCAGCAACACCATGCTGCGCACGGCGGGCAGCTGCGAGTCCGCCACTCGAGATTTTGCGGATTTTATCGGAAACCACAATCTCGTGGCTCACAACGCTTCATTTGATCGCCGCTTTCTCGATGCGGAGATGGAATACGCCGGCAGCAGTTACGGCGGCACTTTTGCCTGCTCCATGCTGGCCGCACGCAGGCTCTACCCCGACGCGCCGAACCACCAGTTGGGCACCTTGGTGCGCTTGCGCCAGCTCGATAACGACGGCGTCTTTCACCGTGCACTCGCCGACGCCGAGATGACAGCCCTGCTGTGGATGGACATGCTGGCGCTGCTGGGGGATCAGTACCAGCTGCAGCG
>JAWSVD010000550.1:0-1390 GCA_033852095.1 Granulosicoccaceae bacterium
GCAGCACACTTGATCTCACGTCATGCACAGAGCCAAAACCGGGTGACGATTGTTTGCGGCGTCTTGCGATGGGCCGGCAGCGGAGTTGGTTGTTGGGTGCGAGAGCTCCCCGCATGCAGCGAAGCCCCATGACGGGCTACGGGGCCGGAGATGGTGCGAGCACCGGGGTGTCGCGGCGGTCGCGATTTTGGGTCTGGCGTAGCCCGGAAGTAGCGCAGTGGTATCCGAGTGTGCGCAGCACACTTGATCTCACGTCATGCACAGAGTCAAAGCAGGGTGGCGATTGATTGCGGGGTTTTGCGATGGGCCGGCAGCGGAGTTGGTTGTTGGGTGCGAGAGCTCCCCGCATTACGCTCCGCTCCATGACGGGCTACGGGGCCGGAGATGGTGCGAGCACCGGGGTGTCGCGGCGGTCGCGATTTTGGGTCCGGTGTAGCCCGGAAGTAGCGGAGCGGTATCAGGGTTGCGAAGCAACTTAAATTAACCTCATGCACAGGGCCTCGACAAGATCTCTGTCGCTGTGGGGCCGAATTCATTCGGGCAATGCCGCGTGGGGCGTGTTTCGCGGCGCGGTGTTGTCCAGCTGAAGCAGAAGCTACAGCTGGGTGGGTGAAATCCCATCCGGGATCAATAGGGCTGGCGAGGTCCCCGTGGGTTCGGTCGGGCCGCGTTCGGTCGGGCCGTGTTCGGCTTTTGCCGGAAAATAGATTGGTGCGGCTCCAGTCGACATTGGTCGAGTGGTGTTCAGTTTCGTTTTATGGCGGGCTACGGGGCTGTTGTTGCTGGTTGCACTTCTCTGAGTGGGTGTAATATTTATGACTGCAATCGCTGTTATTATGAACAGTAATTAGGTCAGTGATTCCCAAGGATGTCGTGATGGATGAGCCGCAATTTGAGTTTTACCAGAGTGAAGACGGTGATGTGCAGGTCGAGGTACGGCTTGCCAGCAACACCTTGTGGCTTTCGCAGGCGCAAATGGGGGAGCTGTTCGAGAGGGACTCCGACACCATTGGTCTTCACTTGAGAAACATCTTCAAGGAGGGAGAGCTTCAGGTGGAAGCAACTACCGAGGATTCCTCGGTAGCTCGGCAAGAGGGTGAGCGGCAAGTCCGCCGTAAGATCAAACTCTACAATCTGGATGCGATTATTTCTGTTGGGTATCGTGTCAGCTCAAAAAAGGGAACGCAGTTTCGCATCTGGGCCACTCAGCGCCTAAAAGAGCATCTGACGCGTGGTTATACGCTCAACCGACAACGCTTCGAGCACAGCGCCCACGAGCTTGAGCAGGCGCTGGCCCTGATCAAGAAGGCGTCCAGCGCCGAGAACATCAGCCACGACGAAAGCCGCGGTCTGGTGGAGGTGATCAGTCGCTACACCCAGACCTTTTTGT
>JAWSVD010000090.1:0-10514 GCA_033852095.1 Granulosicoccaceae bacterium
TGCGACTTCTGAGCAGCAGAAGCGAGCCCTGAGGCAAAGTGGTTTGTAGCTGTAGGGCGGCATAAGCGAAGCGCATCCGCGTTACACGGAGCGTGATGGCGAGGCATGCCGCGGAGGCGCCTGCGGCTTGTCCGCCCTACGAGGCCGGTGATCGCACATGGCGGTGCCGATGTTGGCTCCAGTGTAGCCCGGAATTAGCGCAGCGGTATCCGGGATTGCGCAGCAATCTTAATCTCACGTCTGGCACCCAACTCAGACAATATCTCTGTCCCTGTGGGACCGAATTTATTCGGGCAATGCCGCTCGGAGTCGTGTTTTCCTGTGTCCCGGTGCAGCCGCCCCGTCACAGAGCAGAGGCTTTAAACCCCTGTGCCCTCGTCATCGGACCAGCACAATTTTTTGTAGTCAAAAATGCCTTCGAGCGTGGGCTTCACGATTTCAAAGTAAGGCGACAGATCAAAATCTCGGGGTGCGAACAAGGAGTGATGGCGGATGTGCAGCTGCTCGCGGCGAGCATAGGCCCCGGCTCTGTAGCTATCGCTGCCTGGCAGCTCTTCAATGGCGGGCAAAATTGGGTAGCCGATCGACTGGTAGGCTTCAGCAATCAGCGTAGAGCAGATAGCGCGCGTTGGATCTCCCGAGCCAAAAGCGAGCATTTTGCGGCGCCAGCGAACAGGTACCGGCGGCGTCGGGAACAAGTAGCGCACCAGATCTATGATATTGCGCATGTCATATCTAGTGCCCAAGCTGCTCACCATGAACTGCACCACGGCAGCCCTGTCCTCCGCACTGAGCCTGTGTGCCCTACAAATGCGTGTATTGAAACTCTGGTATTTCAGCAGCGGCACGGCCACACAGCCCTCCCCAAGATTCACCTCTACCAGCTGCGGCCGGTTGCCCTTCTGCATGTCCAGCGGCAGCGCATCACCCACGTAGATCGCCGCGTGAGACCAGGTGGACTGAGTGAGGTACTTGATCGCCGAGGACACTTTCTGGTTGCCCTCCACCAACACTATATCACCGGGCTCAAGCGTTGCGTGTAGCGTCTCGGGGTCGGAGGGGGTATAGGGCTCATAACCCGAACTTTGCGCTGTCAGTTTGGCAGCGATAAAGTTGGCAATAATATCGAGAATACCGAGGCGTTGCGGCATGACAGTCTTGGCTCAAAAGGCAGTGCAGCAATTGTCTAATTTTGCCCTGTCTAGGTCAACGCCAATGCTGTGCTTAGTGCTCTGCAACACGTGGAGTCAGCACCGGCTGGCCGCTTTGCTCAATCCTGCGCCTCAACTCATCCACCGTGGGGAACAGCGGTGCAGGCGGCGAATCACAGCCTGCAGGCGCTGCAGCGACAGCGCAGGCCAACGTGCTCTGCCCAGCTTCGATAGACCCGCACAGCTGCGGCAGCAGTGTGCGCGCGTTGATGAGATTGCTGTTGGGCAGTGCCTGGTGGGCACGAGCGCGGCGGTGATCATTGCCCAGCAAGGTACTCACATCACTCGCCGTGCTCAGGGTGCAGCTGGCCCCGTCGATTTGCTGCTGCCAATCATCGCGCCCCGGCCGGGCGATGGCAAAGCCCCCTTCAATAGTCTGCAATCTACGTGGGGTGTGGATCTGGTGCACGCGGATGTGCCATCGCCCCTGCGGTAACAGCCAGGTGTCTACCGTCACATCTGCAAAGGGACGCCACTGGCTGTAGAGCAAGTCACCGGCGATCAGCGCGCGCACGTTGCTCTCGCGCACGCGAAAGTGACGGCCGTCATCGGAGAAGGCAATCATGTTGTCCGCCGCCACTTCATCAAATTGCCGCTCATCGACCTCGATCGAAAAACCGTAGCGGGTTGAGTAGGCAAACTTGGCGTACTTCTCTGCCCCGTGCCGCATGTTGTCGAGTTGTTGGCCACTGGCGAGCGCCACTTGGTGACCGGGCAAAGTCTGCATCACCATGGCGGCCTCGGGCAGCGGCAGTGGCGCCTCTGTGCGGGACACCGGCGCCTCTTCAGCCGCCCAAAAGGCGTGCTCCGGTGGCAGCGCGAGCGGCAGGAAGGCCTTCATCGCCCAGTAGGGCGAACCGGGCGCATTGTAGCCCTCGCTCATCAGCAAATTGGGATAGGCATAACCAATGCTCAAGTGACCGCCGGCGTCGAAAATGGGTTGCCGCGCCCACCAGCGCAAATTGCGCAGGTAGAGGCCCTTGATCTGTGACCACGGCAATGCTTCTTCGCCGCTGAAGGCCAAAGCGCCCCAAAAGCCCGCGTGGGAGAAGCGGTAACTGAGCGAGCGACCAAAGGGCAAAGCCGCCCCGTCGTCGGCGTACCAGTGGCTGAGCTGCGGCGCTAAGGCCCCTGCCCGCTGGTGAAATTTGTTGGCCAGATCACTGTCATCGCTGAGCTTCGCCAAGATCAGGCCGTAATAGTGGAAGGCGAAAGGGATGTAGTGATCTACCTGTTGGGGCTTGCCGTCGTTGTACCAGCCGTTGCCCAGGTAATAACTGTCAATCTCTTGCAAATAATTTTTTTGCAACTGCGTATCGATGGCATGGCCAGTACGCTGTAGGCCGAGCCCGATCATCAAACGGAAAAACTTCCAATTACAAACCGGGTAATTGCAAACAAACGCTCTGTCTAAAAAACTGGAGATGTTTTTTTGTGCAGCACTGTCCAGCGGATCCCAGATATGCTCGGGCACCAAAGCGAGTGCAAAGCCAACTGCGGCCAGCTCAACCAGACGCTGATCGCTGTCTTGTGGGTAGCCCCAAAATTCCAGATGCTCCGGATCACAACCGTTGCTCAGCCCTTCTCGCCACAATGGCCAGTACTGGAAATCAAAACCACCGGCTGCCAAGGGCACTATGCCCCACAGTGGACGGGCAAAAGCCTCCATATCCGCAGACACTTGATCGTGGCGCGCACCCGTCGCGCCAAGCACTATCCCCGCTCGGCCGGGTGAAAAATGTTCGATCAGCGGTTCTACTAGCGCATGAACTGCCGCCGCGACGTCGTCACGATCTGAAAAGGAATTGCCTCTGAACTGATTTTTCATCTTGCCTCTGTGATCCCTGCGATACCGGGCAACAGCGTGTCGCCCGGCAATGCTCAATCGACTGTCATCCGATCCTAGTCTATCTCAGCCACGTCAGCGTTCATTTCAGCGATCGCGTCCGTCACCGAAATATTGTTGGTCATCAGCGCGTCGTGCACGCGGTTCAGTACCAACTCATATTTGGCCGCCTTGGGGTGCACCGGCAGCTCCAGGTAAACACCAGACGTAACCAGCGCCTGCGCGCTCTCTGCATCACTGGGGAAACCGTCACGTGAAGTGATGGTTTTCATCACCGAATCATCGCGCAGCGCCGGAATGGTACCGGTCTCTGCGATGATACGAGCGCCCTCTGGCCCAGATACCCATTTGATAAATGCAGCAGCCGCCTCGGCCTGTTTTGAACTGGAGTTGATGCCCAGCGCAGTGACATTACCGGCGGTGGAGCCAGCGGCTACACCTTCGGGATGCGGGTATTTGACCACGCCCCACTCTGTTGCCAGTGACTCCTCACTCGCCACCTTGGCGATCTGCGAACCGATAAGCCAAGTACCCATCGGCAGCATGGCGATGTTGCCACCGTAGAAAGCCGCTGAATAATGCGTCTGTGAAGTTTTCAGCGACGCATAGGAGCGCACGATGCCGTCTTCTTGCAGCGCGAGCACCCGATCATAGACGGGTGCCAGGAAGCCGTAATCGTCGTCGATCAGGGTTTGCTTGCCGTCTTGAATGGCGGCCATTTGCACTGTCGAACGCCAGGTGTGGAAGTGCGCACCGTATATCTTGTTCGCACCAAAGCCTTTGGTGACAGCCCGCGCTTTTTCATCAAACTCGGCCCAGCTCATGTCATTGCTGGGATAGGCAACGCCGGCGTCGTCAAATATTTTTTTGTTGTAATAGAGAATCCAGAAATCAGTCCGCATTGGCAGGCCGAACACCGCGCCGTTCAACTCCAGTGTCTCCACCAAACCGCCGTAGGGGCTGGTATCGGCTGGCACCGCGCCCGCCTCGCTGAGATTGAGCAGACGCCCGGTGCTGACCATCTGCGCATAACCGGGCACGTCTTTGATGGAGATGATGTCCAGCTCGTCGCCGCCACCGGTCAGCTGCGTCATCACCATCTGGTTGTAATCGGCCGATCCCAGATCGGTGTAGTCGATTTTCACCCCGGGATTGGCCGCTTCATAGGCTGAGATCAGTGGCTGGTAATAGGAGACGTTGTTCCAATCCCAAAGCGCCCAATTCAGGGTGGTGTCTTCGGCCTGCACCGGCGCTGCGGCCAGGGCTGCGAGAGTTGCACTGGCAAGGGCCAGTTTTCTAAATATTGACTTCATCATTTGCTCCTTTGCTAGAAGTCTTGCCCGGCCCACGGCCGGTTAACATGCTGGGGCCGCACCGCTGCGCCCCCGTGCAATTGGAGATCAAGCACTTGGCTCACCGGCTCGCGCAGAGCGAATACCAGCAACAAAGCGCCGAAAGAAAAATTGGCCAGGACAGCAAACAACACTGTCGAGGGGTAGCCGGCCACGTGCAGCAGCCAGATAACGGCATTGGCGGCCAAAGCCGCGAACACCGCGAGAGGCCGCACAAACACGCTGAGCGCCGCGGCTTTGATCAACTGCGCAAGCCCGCCCTGCTTATTGGCCAGCAGATAAAACAAGTTACAACCGAAAATCAGCAGCAGACTTTCCACCGCAATAGCCATGGCCAGCGGCAAGACAAACAGCAAATGACCGTTGGCGGCCTTGGCATATGTCATCACCGCGAGGCCGCCCAGCGACAGCAGAGCAGCCATCAGAGCAGCTACAATCGTGGCGCGGCCAAAGGCTGAGATAAACGCCAGCCTGAACTCCCTGAAGATATCGCAAGGCTGATCACCCGCGATGCGCTCAGTCACCCTGAACAGAGCGGCCACTGCTGCCGGCGCGGTGACCAGCGGCAAACAAGCGGCGACAAACAGCAGGTTCAAGACGATCAGGTTCCACCACTCGCGGCTCAGGGTAGAGAGCAGCAGGCGCCAGCCTCTGGGCTTGGGCTGCCCGGGCTCTATGCCCGGCCCCTCGGCAAAATAGAAGTTCAGCCACCAGTTCATGTGCCTTCGCTCTCGGGCAGCAGCGACAGTCCGCTCTGCGCATCAAAGAGATGCGCGGTCGACATATCTATGCCCAAGCTGACAGTGCTGCCGGTGGCCGCATTGAAGCGTGGCGACAGGCGCGCGACCATGGTGTGATCGTGACAGCTGAAGGTGAGGTGCACCTCTGCCCCCATCGGCTCGACCAACTCCACTCGCCCGTTCAGCCGCGCACTCGCGCTGACACCGTCGGGGCCGGTTTCACCGTCAAAAAATGCCTCGGGACGCAGTCCCAGTGTGACTGTCTCGCCCACCCGCCCCGCCAGCCAATGCCCACACAGGCGCTCCGGCAGCGGCAATACCAGGCCCTGAAAATCGGCAAGGTACTGCTCACCTTCACATGATAGTGTCGCCTCGAAGAGGTTCATCTGCGGCGCACCTATAAAACTGGCGACGAAAGTATTGACCGGGTTGTTGTAGAGCGACTGCGGTGTGTCGACCTGCTGGATATGGCCGTCCTTCATCACCACGATGCGGTCGGCCATGGTCATGGCTTCGACCTGATCGTGCGTGACGTAGATGAAAGTCGCGTCCAGCCGCTGGTGCAGTTTGCTGATTTCAAAGCGCATGGTTGAGCGCAACTTGGCGTCGAGGTTGGACAGGGGTTCGTCCAGCAGGAACACCTCGGGGGAACGCACCATCGCCCGGCCCAGCGCCACCCGCTGCCGCTGCCCCCCTGACAGCGCCTTGGGCTTGCGGTTCAGCAGGTGTTTGATGCCGAGTATGTCCGCCGCGTCCCGCACCTTTTTGTCCACTTCCTCGCGCGGGGCGCGTCGCAGCTCCAGGCCAAACGCCATGTTCTTGTAGACGGTCATGTGCGGGTAGAGCGCGTAGTTTTGAAACACCATGGCGATGTCACGATCCTTGGGCGCGACCTCGTTGACGATCTCGTCACCGATGATCAGATCACCACTGCTTATTTCCTCCAGCCCGGCGATCATGCGCAGGGTGGTGGATTTGCCGCAGCCGGAAGGGCCGACGAGAATGATGAATTCCTTGTCGGCAATCTCCAGATCAATGTCGTGCACCACGGTGATGTCGCCGTAGGACTTGTTCAATTTTCTAAGCGATATCTCAGCCATAATCCGTCTTTCAATGTGTGCGAATCCTGCATAAAATCTGACAAAGCCACGTGGGCTTTATCAGTGCGGCTCTGACAAAGCGGGCCTACCAATAAGGTATCCAATCGCGCGAGAGGCGCGTGAGTGCTTCAAAATAGAAGTAGTCACCCCAGCTGACGCATTCGTCCACGCCCTCACCGTTGCAGCCGTTGTACGGGGTCTCTTTGGAATAGGTCGCGTGCAGCAACAGGCCGTTGGACACGGCGGGGTCACTGACCGCATAAGCCCTGCTCAGACTCGCCAGCATGCGATTGGCCAAGTCGCGGTAGCGCTCTGCCAATGCCCCGTCTACTTGCCCTGCCATTTCCAACAGACCACAGGCAACAATCGCTGCAGAGGAGCTGTCGCGCGGCTCATCGCCACTGGTGAAGATCAAATCCCAATAGGGCACCAGATCCTCCGGCAGCCGTTCCAAGTAATAGGCGAGCAGCTGCGCGAACAGTTCGGGCAGTTCGGGGTCGGGGTCCAAGCGGTGCAGAAAGGCGATGCCGGCAATTGCCCATGCCTGGCCCCGCGCCCAGGAGCTGTCGTCCGCGTAACCCTGCATGGTGGCGCCGTGCAGCGGTGCACCACTCGCAGGGTCCAAGTGAAAGGTGTGGTAAGTGGAATAGTCCTCGCGGATTGAATGGCGCAGCGTGGTCGCCATGTGCCGGCGTGCGAGGTCTCGGTAGTTGTTGTCACCGCTCTCCCGCGCGGCCCAGTACAGCAGCGGCAGGTTGAGCAGGCAGTCGATGATATAGCGGTAGTTGCCCGGTGAGTCGAGCGCACCCCAAGCCTGTATAAACTCTCCCTTCTCATGGAAGCGTTCACTCAGCTGATCTGCCGCCAGCAGCGCCGCCTTGCGCCCGTCCTCATCCCCCACCAATTGCCAGGCAGCCACACAGGTGGGGTTGTACATAAAGCCCATGTCGTGGTGATCGGTGGCGATGCGATTTTCAATGCGGTGCAGATGGCTCTGTACCTGGATCTGTGCGGCATGCTTGAACACCGCATCCCCTGTGGCCTCAAAGGCCAGCCAGACAGTGCCCGGCCAGAAACCCGAGGTCCATTGATTGTTCTGCACCGCTGGGTAGAAGTTGCCCTCGCTGGAGTGGTTTTGCGCGGAAAAAGTGAACAGCGGCAGAGAGCGACGAATCTGCGAGACGGCGTTATCCATCGCCAACGCGAGTTCATTTGCACCAATGGGTGCGACGGCGGTGCAAAGATCGGGCTGCAAATCGCTCATCCCTTTAATCCGGTGGAGGCAATGCCCTCTACAAAATATTTCTGCAGGGCGAGGAAGACGATCAGGACCGGTATCAGAGCCACCACTGAGGCGGCCATGATCAAGCCGTATTCGGCCGAGTATTGGCTGATGAACATGCGGATCCCAATCTGTATGGTTTTGAGTTCGGTTTTGGTCAAGTAGATCAACGGCCCTAGAAAATCATTCCAGGTATTGACGAAGGTAAAAATGGTCAGCGTCGACAGGGCCGGCATCGACAGCGGCAACATGATGCGCCACCAGATGCCGTATTCGCTCATGCCGTCGATGCGCGCCGCCTCGCAGAGCTCATCGGGAATGGACAGGTAGAACTGCCGCATCAAGAACACGCCAAAGGCGGTGAAAGCCTGCAAGCAGATCAGCGCCAGGTGAGTGTTGCTGAGGCCCAGCTCACGCATCATCAAGAACTGCGGCACCATATACACCTGCCAGGGCATGGCGATGGTGGCGATGTAGGCGAGGAACAGAAAATTGCGGTAGGGAAAACGCAGCTTGGCAAAGGCGTAGGCGGCAAAACTCGAGGTCAGCAGC
Source organism: Granulosicoccaceae bacterium (assembly GCA_033852095.1). Classification (GTDB taxonomy): domain Bacteria; phylum Pseudomonadota; class Gammaproteobacteria; order CALCKW01; family CALCKW01; genus CALCKW01. The sequence goes on from JAWSVD010000090.1 coordinate 8,084, forward strand.
TGCAATAGGGTGACGATCACCGTCAACTTGGCTGTGTTAAATACGAACAACCCCAGCGGGATCTTCTCCCATATTTCAACGTAGTTGAGCCAGCGCGGCTCGGTGGGTATCCACTCGATGGGGAAGGCAAACACATCGCGGTCTAACTTCAGCGAGGCGGACAGCATCCACACAAAGGGCGCCAGCATGGTCGCTGTCACCAGCAAGACCAAGGCATAGGTGGCTATTTTGCCCCAGTTGAAGCGGGATTTTTTGCGGCGTTTCGGCGCCCTTATCACAGTCGCGTTCATTCCCTTTCCTCCGAGAAGTAGAACTGCGCCACGGTGATCGACAGCACCAGCAGGAACAACACCAGCGCAACCATGCTGGAATAACCCAGATCCCAGGAGATAAAGGCCTCGTTGTAGATGTGGTAGACCAGCACCAGCGTCGAGGTGCCCGGCCCGCCCTGGGTGAGCATGAAGATCTGGTCAAAGACCTTGAAGGACTGAATGGTCAGCATGATGGAGACGAAAAATGTTGTGGGCCCGAGCTGCGGCAAAGTGATGCGCCAAAACTTTTGCCAGGCGCTGGCGCCGTCGATGTCCGCCGCCTCATAGAGTTCCGCGCTGATGCCCTGCAGGCCCGCGAGGTAGATCACCATAAAATAACCCATGCTCTTCCAGACCGAAAACATGATCACCGTGACCATGGCCCAGTGTTTGTCCGCCGCCCAACCCGGCAGGTCCTTGGGGTCCACCCCCAGTTGATAAAGCACCATGTTGACCGGGCCGAATTCGGGGTTGAAAATCATGTTCCACACCACGGCGATCGCAACCAAGGACGCCACGTAGGGAAAGAAGGCCACGGTTCTGAAGAAATTCCGACCGAATATTTTTTGATTGAGCAATATCGCCAATCCCAAAGAACACACCAATGTCAGCGGCACCACAAAGGCGGTGAAGACGATCGTATTCCAAAAGGCCTCTTTAAATGCCCGGTCTTTAAACAGCTTCCAGAAGTTATCCAGACCCGCAAATTCGACCGGGTTTGAGCCGTCCCAGTGCATAAAGGCCAGTACAAAAGCGAAGATAATTGGGCCAAGAGTAAACACCGCAAAACCGATGAAATTGGGCGCGATAAACGAATAGGCAACCAGCGCCTCTTTGCGTCGGCGCTGTTTCGCGCTGACGCGCACTTTGGGCAGCTTGGCGGGCTGCTTTGCGGGCTGCTTTGCGGGCTGTTTGGCGGGGCTTCTATCTGTCATGCCACGATTCCTTCGATCTGCAATTCTAATGTGTCGGCTGCTGGGCTGATACGCACGCGATACAGGGTTTCGGGCCAGGATTGACGCAGGCGCGCATCCTCTACTGCAAGGCTTTCTATCGCGATGTGGGCGTGTCCACTGAGCTGAATATCAGCAAGCCGGCCCACGCGGAGCGTTGCCCCGTCCAGTACGGGCTGCTGAGCAAAGATAAAATTCGCCACCACCGGCGACGATGATTCAAAGCGGTCACTGATGATGACCCGCCTGCCCCGCTGCAAACACACAGAACGACGGTAACTGCGCACTTGCGCTTGCTCGGGATAAGCCCCCGCCAATTGCATGTCGATGCGTGCTTCGTTGTGATCAAAATGCACCCGCTGCTCACGCACCGAGAAATCAATACCCACAGACTGCATCACGCCGCCAAACTCAGCCACGTTGTGAAAGGATGATTGCATGGTCCAGATACCGTAGCGCTCGGCGGAAAATGTCTTGGCCGTGTAGGTCTCCACACCGATGTCGATCAGCAGTGGCTGCCCGTCGAGGTAGACGATGACACTGCCCAGGTCGTTGTGATTGTGATCAACCCCGTTGTGGCCCGCATTTGCCGCCAGGTAGAAGCGATTGTCGCGGGCGACAAAGAGGCCCGTGCTCGGCAGATAACCTTCGCGCTTCTCGCTTGGCTCCAAGCTTGTTTTATCACGCTCAAGAAACAGCGCCTGCAAGTGGCCATACAGATTGAACTGCACAGGATCAGAGCCTAAACCGAATGCAGCACGGCCACTGTAGGCTTTCAACTGCGGGGAGTCGATCGCTGCAGCGAGGGCGTACACCCGTGCATCGGGTGCAGCCATGCTCGCGGCGCAATCGCCGAAATTGGCGTAGGTGTTATTGCCGACATGCGCGTAGAGAATATATTCAGCGATGTTCTGGAACTTAGCACTGTGCAACACCGGCTGCACCGCCCCCCCACTGACAGCATTGATCACTTGCATGGAGCTAAACAAGCTCAGTGCGGCGTGGCCGTAGTAGTACGCCCCCTCAGGGCAGGCGCCGTCCTCGCCGTATTCAGCCCAGAAAGCGTCAAGCGAGTTTGCAGCCCGCTTTACAATTCGCTGGCGAAGCGTTGCTGCCAGGGGTCGAGCAAATGCAGCGATCAGAACGTTCTGAGTACACCAGGGTGTC
>JAWSVD010000551.1:0-4002 GCA_033852095.1 Granulosicoccaceae bacterium
CGCAGCGCCATGCAGGGCCACGCCTCCATGTCACCACCGCCGCGGATGCGCTGCGCTTAAGCGCCCTACAAATACCGTGGCGGCCCCGGAAATTACAGCACCCCGTAGGGCGGACAAACGGTCTGGGTGGCTTTGTGTTTTATGTCGACAATTAATGACATTTAACCACCTGTTCGCTGCAAAAGTCCCATCAACAGCTCGGTGTCCAGGTGCTCTTCCACCGCGTCGGCCAGGGCCTTGATGGACTGCTCGCGGCGGGCGTTGTGGTCGATGCGCACGGTGTTTTTAACACCTGCCCATGTCAGCAGGGATTGGCAGGCCTGTGGGTCTTCAAAGAGTCCGTGCAGGTAGGTGCCCATGATTTGATTGTCTGCGCTGAGTGCGCCGTCAGGGCCTGTGTCGAGTGTCATGGCGGGCTTGTTCAGGGCACCGCCCGTGCTCTCGCCAGCGTGTATTTCATAGCCGCAAATGGAGGAGCCATCGAAGAGCTCGCCGCTTGTATTGCGCAGCTGTTTCTGCGCTTGCAGGGTGGTTTCCATCTCGAACAAGCCAAGCCCAGCGCTGCTGCCGCTCCTGCCTTCCAGCCCGAGCGGGTCGTGGATCTGCTGGCCCAGCATTTGATATCCACCGCAGATGCCCAGCACTTTGCCGCCGTAGCGTAGGTGGCGCTCGATCGCCGTGCCCCAGCCGTTCTCTCGCAGCCAGCCCAGATCGGCGCGCACGCTCTTGCTACCTGGCAGAATGATCAGATCACAGGGTGGTGGGGTGTCATTGGGGCCGACTAGGGTGATGCTGACTTGTGGGTGATCGAGCAGGGGGTCGAAGTCGGTGTGGTTGCTGATGCGCGGCAGCACCGGCACCACGATGCGCAGCTTGTCGCTGCCGTCATCCTTGCTGCTGGCGCTTGCCAGGGCAACCGAATCCTCCGAATCTAAATGCAGGCCCATGAGGTAGGGCAATACACCGATGACTGGCTTGCCGGTCTTCTGCTCCAGCCAATCGAGCCCCGATTGCAGCAGTGCGATGTCGCCGCGAAACCGGTTGATGACAAAGCCTTTCACCCGCGCCTGTTCGCTCTCGCTGAGCAGGGCGAGGGTGCCGTAGAGGTGGGCAAACACACCGCCGCGGTCGATGTCCGCGACGATGATCACCGGGCAGTCGGCGCTCTCAGCGAAGCCCATGTTGGCGATGTCGTTCTCGCGCAGGTTGATCTCCGCGGGGCTGCCGGCGCCCTCGACGATCACCGCCTCGTATTGCGTGCTGAGCCGCGCATGGGATTCCATCACCGCCTCTTTGCTGATGCGCTTGTACTGGTGGTAGGCCACCGCGTCCATGGTGCCGATGGCCTTGCCGTGGATGATCACCTGCGCGCCGACATCCGAGTTGGGTTTGAGCAGCACCGGGTTCATGTCGGTGTGAGTAAGAAGACCGCAGGCCTGGGCTTGTAATGCTTGGGCACGGCCTATCTCGCCGCCATCTGCGGTGACGGCGCTGTTGAGCGCCATGTTCTGCGGTTTGAAGGGCACCACGCTGACGCCCTCACGCCGTAGCCAACGGCACAGGGCCGTTACCAGCGCGCTCTTGCCCGCGTCGGAGGTGGTGCCCTGCACCATCAGTGTGCCTTTGATCATGGTGCTTTCTCTGTTCTCGATTGCTTGCAGGTGTCAGCGCTGCGGTTTGGCCGTGACCCATAGGGTGATGGTGCCCTCGACCACAACCGTGCCGTCATCGCGGGTGGCCACCACGGTGATCGCCACTTCGCTGTCGGCGACAAAGGCGGCTGGGTCCACGGTGGCGACAGCGGTGATGACCCGCGTGGTGGATTTGGCCGGGTAGCTGACCGACATGGCCTTGGGCAGCCAGCGCAGGTGCGTGGGAATCGTCGCCTCGGCCACCATGCCCATCGCCATCTCCAGCGCGTTGCAGATGGCGATCACGTGCACCGTGCCGATGTGGTTTTGCACCCCGCGGCGGCGCTTGAAGGTCACCACCGCGCGGCCCGGCTCCATGCTCTGCAGCTGGGGCGAGACGGTACCAAAGTAGGGTGCTTTGAAACACACCAGGCGGCTGAAGAGGTAATTACCTAGCGGGTATTGCTGAAATTTCTGGTACAGATCAAAGATGGACATGGCGCTTCCAATGGGTAGCTGAGTCAGGATCAGTGTAGGCCTTGGCGCTGCAGCTGTGTGCGCCTAATACGCTCATTTGTTTCGCTCTATAAGCGCTTCAGCGGCGGCCAGTGCCTGTTCCAGTTGCTGCCACTGCGCCTCAGTGGCGGGTAAACCAAAACGAATCGCCGCAGGCTCGCTGAACAAGCGCGTGAACACCGCTTGCCCAGCCAGGGCCTGGTGCCATGCTTCCGCCGTCTCGCTGCAATACCACTGAAACAGCGCGCTGCCGCCCGTGGGTTCAATATGATGCTGCTGCAGCAGCTGCACCATGCGTCGCTCATCGATCAGCAGGCGCGCACGGGTCTGTGCCTGCCAGTCGTTGTCGCGCAGTGCCAGGCTAGCGGCCCAGCGCGCCGGCGCGTTGATGCTCCAGGGGCCGAGCAGCGCTTGCAATCGATCGAGCAGGGCGCGCTCCGCGCAGACAAAACCCACCCGCGCCCCCGCCATACCAAAAAACTTGCCCAGCGAGCGCAGCACGATAAGCCCCGGCAGCTCGCTGTGGGCGCAGATACTCTGCGCCGGGGTGACGTCCATAAAGGCTTCGTCAACCACCAGCCAGCCGCCGCGTGAGGCCAATTGGCGGTGCCAGCTCAGCAGTTGCTCAGGGGCAAAACACTGTCCGCTGGGGTTGCAAGGGTGGATCAATATCAGCACATCATGGGCTGGCAGGGCGGCTTCGATATCGTCGGCGCAGATAGCCGTGACACGGTGCCCGGCCTTGGCCCAGGCCGCGGCGTGCTCGGCGTAGCCGGGGCTCAGCACCACCACCCGCGATTTAGCGCGCAGCTGCGGCAGCGCCTGGATGGCGGCCTGGCTGCCGGCCACGGGCAGCAGCTGCGGCGCGCCGTAGTAGTCACGCGCGGCGGCTTCCAGATCGTCCTCGTCCTCGGGCAGGCGCAGCCAGCAGGCGGCGGGTACCGTGGGCACCGGCCAGCCGGCGAGGTTGATGCCTGTGGAGAGATCCAGCCACTGCTCCAGCGGGATGCCGTGTTGCAGGGCTGCGGCCTTCAGCCGGCCACCGTGATGTAACATGTTTAGACCTTTTAAAAGGGCGGGGCGGCGATGGCTGCGGCGGCAAACAGCAGCGCCACCCAGAGCAGCACCACGCGGTTGATCAATGACATGCTGCGCTCTATGTCCACGGTTTCAGCTTGTTTGCCTTCGCCCAGTGGGGGGCGGTGCTGCATCTCTCCGTGGTACTGCGCGCTGCCGCCCAGCAGCAGGCCCAGACTGCCCGCTCCAGAAGCCATTACCGGCCCCGCGTTGGGGCTCTTCCAGCCGTCACCTTGGCGGCGCCAGCAGCGCAGCGCCAGTTTGCAATTACCCAGCAGCGCGTAGCTCAGTGCGGTCAGTCGAGCGGGGATGTAATTGAGCACGTCATCGAGCCGCGCCGCCGCCCAGCCGAACTGCAAGTAGCGCTCATTCCTATATCCCCACATGGCGTCCAGAGTATTGGCCAGTCGGTACAGCACCACGCCGGGTGCACCGGCCACGACTGCCCAAAATATCGCGGCAAATATCGCATCTGAGCCGTTCTCCAGCACCGATTCCACGGTGGCCTTGGCGATGCCCTGCTCGTCAATGTCAGCGGTGTCGCGGCTCACTATATAAGAGAGCCGGCGCCTGGCGCCGTCGATGTCGCCGGCCCGCAGCGCGGTGGCGATGGGCAGCGTGTGTTGCCCCAAGCTGCGCCAACCCAGGGCCAGATAGAGCAGCACAGCCGTGTAGAGCGGGGCGTAGTCGCTCTGCTGCAGGGCAAAAGCCGCAAGCACAAAGGGGCTCACCGCCAGCAGCAGGGCCAGGGCCCCAGCGCGACGAGCGCTTGCGTAGA
>JAWSVD010000552.1:0-1029 GCA_033852095.1 Granulosicoccaceae bacterium
CAAGAAATCCACCTCGTAAATCGACTCCATCACCCACACCATCGCTTGTTGGACGACTTTGTCCTCCACACAAGCCACACCTAACGGGCGTCTTCCCCCGTCGGACTTCTCTATCCACACTCGACGTACCGGCTGAGCACGGTAGCGCCCGCTGTGCAGACGCTCGTGTAGTTGGGTTAACCGAGTGGCTAGATCCTCTCCGTAAGCATGCCAGTCCAGCCCGTCCACGCCCGGAGCCGCCTTCTTCTTCAGCGCGCCGTAGGCGCGCTCCAAGAGATCGGTGCTCAGGTGATGGAATAGACTGGTTAACCGCTCTTTCTTACCCTTGCGTGCTGCTGCACGCACTCGTGCCAAGCCGCCCTCCGGTTCTGCCAGCCACTGAGTGCTGACCACGGGTTTGGTGGACGAGTTTCCTTTCGCTGGACCCCTTCGCTCCACAGGCTCCGCCACGCCGGCCGGTGCTTTGTTCGCTTGCTTCTTCACTACTATGAGCCCATCCGACTTCTCAACAACTTATCACCCCGATTTATGTTTTTCACTTTCATCCGGGTGCGCACTCCTTTGCTACTGTTGAGACCTCCCGGGTTCCGCGTATTAGGCATCACTGCATGCACCAGGTCTTTGACTCCGGCAGGCCAAGCGCTCACTAGCTTTAGCGTGATAACTCGTGTTGCTTTCCCAATCACCCAACGTGGTCAGCACCTGCGATGTTGTTTTCGGAGCTCATTACTGAGCCTACAGCTTCCCCTGTCAACACTTAGCCATTGACCTCACGATCAACCGCCCATGACTCGGGGTTTCGGCGGGCTGCTCACCCTTACCGAAACAGAGGAATTTCACCTCCAACCTATTACCGGCTTATCCCGGCGCACTGGGTGTCTGCGACTTGTCTTACAGCAGCCTACCCCAAGTTCGAGCTGGCTAATTATATACCTTCTCTCCCTATTTCTATTCTCAACACAAAATATTTTCCTCTGGGTGAATTCTGAGCTCGAGACTAGAATTTGTTTTTTTCAACCGCTCCCTTAA
>JAWSVD010000553.1:0-819 GCA_033852095.1 Granulosicoccaceae bacterium
TCATCCGTGTCGCAGGCGATCACCCGGCCCGCCTCTGGCAAGGCCAGCGCCGTGCACAGCGACGAATAGCCGGTGAACACCCCAATTTCAAGCGTCTGTTGCGCACCGATCAGCCGGACCAAAAACGCCAGCAGCTGACCCTGCTCGGGGCCCACCTGCATGATCGCCGCGCTCAGTTCCTGGGTCTCCGCTCGCAGCCTGCGCAACAGCTCCGTATCGCGCACTGCGTTCTCCAGCAAGTAGTGGTTGAGCGCATTGCTGATCACCACGTTGCGCGGCGCGGGCAACCAAGACAGAGGCCAAAACTGACTTAAGGATTGTAAAAGATGAATCATGAACTTTGCCGTGGGTGATGACCGCGTGACCGCGCCATGAGCTTCGAGCTAGGCGGCAGGGAAAATCAGCAGTGTGTGAATGTGGGGAATGCAGGGGCAAGCCTATTTTATGAACCCTAGAGGTCAACCCACTTATAGATTCCAGGCAGTCTTCAGTAGTAGTTTAGCCCGTGATGTATCTGCCGCCCCCTCGACCACGGTTCATGACACGGAAGAAGGCCTGCTCGGACTGAATTCTGTCTGTTCTAGGCATAGCAGTACTCTATTTCAGGTTAGGCTTGATTAAATATACCTGACCCCTTTTCTCTTCCTTAGTTATAAATGCATGGGTGTCTGCGACTTGTCTTACAGCAGCCTACCCCAAGTTCGAGTTGGCTAATTATATACCTTCTCTCCCTATTTCTATTCTCAACACAAAATATTTTCCTCTGGGTAAATTCTGAGCTCGAGACTAGAATTTGTTTTTTTTCAACCGCTCCCTTAA
>JAWSVD010000091.1:0-11946 GCA_033852095.1 Granulosicoccaceae bacterium
AACAAACGCGACAGCGAACCGGTTAGAATGGGCGTTGCAACCAAGATCCCAAACTGTGTATCGGTTAAACTGAATTCCTGTTTGATTTTGACGCCGATGATGGAAAATATTGTCCACACGGCAAAGCAGACCACAAAGGCAAGCGTGCTATAGAGCAGTGCTTGTCTGGATTGTTTGAGTTGAAGTTCTTCGGCTAGCATGAGTTAGTTCTTCAGTTTTGTGGAGTAGTGCGCTCAGTTTGCGGCGACTCGGCACGCGCGGCCTTGAGCTGGATCAAGTGGCGGTGGAAATTTGAAAAAAATAAATTTGTTTTTGATTGAGATTTCTGTATGTCTGATGCGATAAAACTGGTCAGTGCTGCGGTGCATGCACTGCAATGTGAGCGCGGCTGTTCTGCGGCGGTGGCGCAGAGTGATGGGGCGTTGTTTGTCGAGCGCTTGCTGCAACAGCGGCAAGTGGTGGACACCACGTTCGAACAGCTGAAGCACGCTGATGGCAGGCACTTGTCCGTCATAGACACGGCTGAAACACGCAGGGCGTTGAAATCCGTCGAGAGCCATCTGCGCGAACAGCGTGGGCACTTTATGTGCTCTGCCGATGTAACGTCAGTTATTGACTGTTTCTCGCAACAGGTCATTGCGCCGTTGATCTCTCTGAACGTCTCGCTGTCTTCCAGTTGCGGTGCCGACAATGGCCAACGCATTGCTTTCCAGCATTTTGTGCAATGGAAAGAACGCATGGCGCTTGAGCGTGCCTACGGGGTAAAAAGCTATTGCGAGAACTCGGACGAAGTTCAAGACACCGAAGTACTGCGAGCGCTGATTCGCAAGCAAAAGGAGTTTGAGCGCGCTTTTTGTGCGATGGCTGACGCCGAACAATTGCGTTATGTGCAGCACGGAAGTTCTGAGCTCAGTGCTGTTATCGAGCTCACGCACTCTTTGGTGGAATCTGCCGCCGGGTCGGCGGCGCTGGCTCCGCTGACCTTGGCGGGTTGGTACGATCTGCTGAGCAAACGCATCGATGAAATGTACCGAATTGAGCAGCGTTTGATTGCTCACTTGAGCGAAGTTGACTCGCCGCTTGACTCACCGTTTGATAGGGCGGAGCAGGCCGTATTGCCCACAAATTTAGAGCCTTACCGTGAACAGATAGCGCAACTCCCTCTGCTAGCTAACATTCCGCTGCGCGTGCGAGGGGCGCTCTTGGCCCAGGCGCGTGTTCGTCGCTACACCGCCGCCCACACGGTGCAATCGATTGGCAAGCGGCCCACCCATTTGCAGCTGGTATTGAGCGGTTGGGTGAAAATATGCAGCAGCAACAGAAACGGCGATCAGGCAATTTTGCAAATGATTGGCCCCGGTGATTGCGTGGCCGACGCGGCTATCTACCAAGATGTTGAAGCGAGCGTGCAGGCCCTTGTGGAGCAAAAAACTGAAATGCTTTTGATTCCTGCGCAGACCGTTCGCGATTGCCTGGCTGAGGACGACCGCTTTAAAACCAACGCGCTGCAACGCTTGTCGCTGCGCTCGCAACGCCAGCTGCAGCACATTGAGCGCACGCGATTGAAAAGCGCGCAAGAACGCGTGGGGTGGTTTTTGTTGTCTTTAAAAACAGAAATGCTGGGTGCGCCGATCGACGAGCCACTGCGCATCACGTTGCCGTTCAACAAAGCCACCATCGCCTCTTATCTGGACATGACACCTGAGACCTTCTCAAGAATCTTAAAGTCATTTCGCCAGCAGGGGGTTTTCGTCAACCGCAATTTAGTGACCGTGGAGAGGCCGCTGTCGCTGTGCGGTTATTGTGATCATGAGGTGGCGAGTCAGTGTGAGCACAAGACACCTGAGTGCAGTGTTTTCGACGATGACGGCAAGCCTTTGGTGGTCGAATTTCAGCCCTTAAAACAAGTGCTTCGCTAAACGGTGATTTTAACCAGGATGGCTGCTTGTTGTGGAAGGGGGGATCTCTCCATCCCACCGTGCTGTGCTGCAAAGCGGCCACCGCTGATGCGGCGACTCGTGAAATGAGTCTAAGAGTCGCTGTCACCCCCTTAAAGAAGGGCCGGATCAAACAACTGTTTGAATTTTCAAAGCGACCGCGTGCGCTCTGCTGCGAATTGTGCACATTAGTCCTGCGACCAGCCGGTCAAAAGTAATACAATGCGCCTCTATCGCGGGCGTGTATGACGCTTCGCTGCTCAGTGGGCGCAACAGCACGTCATTGACTGCGGCAGATGTCGAGCCCTCCAGTACACATTTCAAGCGACACCCATCCAGCGAAAACACCAAAGCAAGCCTAGAATGGGTAGCTTAGGTGCGTGTTGGCGCTGGGTCGAAAAAATAGGTAGCACATGAACAATTCAGCGCCGCGCGTCGGTTTTATCAGTCTCGGCTGTCCCAAAAACTTGGTGGATTCTGAGCAGATTCTCACTCAGTTGCGCATTGACGGCTACGAGATCACGCCAGAGTACGACGACGCCGGTCTGGTGATCGTCAACACCTGCGGCTTTATCGACAGCGCGGTGGTGGAATCACTGGACACCATCGGTGAGGCACTGGCGGAGAATGGCCGCGTGATAGTCACCGGTTGCCTGGGCATCAAAGCCGATGAAATCATGGCCGAGTTCCCGCAGCTACTGGCGATCAGCGGGGCGCACGCCTACGAAGAAGTGGTGGCCGCGGTGCGAGAGCACCTGCCGCCACCCGCCAGTAACCCGCTGCTTGATCTGGTGCCAGAGCAGGGCGTCAAGCTCACACCGCGGCACTACGCCTATCTGAAGATTTCTGAGGGCTGCAATCACAAGTGCACCTTTTGCATCATCCCCGACATGCGCGGCAAATTGGTGAGCCGCGAGGCGGTGAGCGTGATGGGCGAGGCGCGGCGCCTGGTGAACGCAGGGGTGCGCGAGCTGTTGGTGGTGTCGCAGGACACCAGTGCCTACGGCGTTGATATCAAATACAACGCCACTGACGTTGGCGGCAAGTCCATCCGTGCCAAATTCTACGACATTGCCGAGGCGCTGGGCGAGCTGGGGGTCTGGGTGCGGCTGCACTACGTCTACCCCTACCCACACGTGGACGATGTGATCCCGCTGATGGCGGCGGGCAAGGTGCTGCCCTATCTGGACATACCTTTCCAACACGCAAGCCCACGTATTTTGAAGCTGATGAAGCGCCCCGGCAGCAGTGATCGCGTGCTCGAACGGGTCAAGTCTTGGCGCGCAGTCTGTCCGGAGCTGACCATCCGCAGCACCTTTATTGTCGGTTTTCCCGGTGAGACCGAAGCCGAATTCCAAGAGCTGCTGAATTTCATCGAAGAAGCTCAGCTCGACCGCGTGGGGGCTTTTGCCTATTCGCCCGTCGAGGGGGCCAAGGCCAATGACTTGCCCGATTCGGTGCCCGAAGAAGTCAAACAGCAGCGCCTTGATCGTTTCATGGAGCTGGCGGCACAAATCAGCGCCGAACGACTGCAATTAAAAATCGGTAAAACGCTGGAAGTGCTGATAGATCAAGTACATGAAGACGGTGCTGTGGCGAGAACGCGCGGTGACGCGCCCGGGATTGACGGCGTTGTACACCTGAGTTCTGAAATTCCACTGAGCCAGGGTCAATTCGCTTCAGTTCGAATAACCGGCGCCGATCACTATGACTTGTGGGCAGAGGTGCTAAGCACCCATTAACGGAGTCATTGATGACCACTTGGGAACAGTCCGAGGGCCTGCTAAAGGCGCTTTTGAAAAACACATTGGTGCTTTATATCATGGGCGGTGGCGGTGCAGCGTGCATCCACATCGCCATTGTCGCCGGCCTGGTCGAAATGTACGGTTATCATATGGACAACGCCAATTCCATTGGCTTTGTGGTCGGTGTGATCGTCAATTACCTGTTCCAATACTTCGTGACCTTCCGCAATTCTGCCGGTGACCACTGGCAGCAGTTCCCGCTGTTCATTGGTTTTGCCGTGATTGGTCTCGGCATCAACCGTTTTGTCTACTCCCATGGGCGCGAAGACCTCGCGCTGCACTACCTTGTCGCAGCAGCCTTTGCGATCGCTGTGGTGTTTATGTTCAATTTTACAGCCAACCGTTTGGTGACCTTCAGGGATGCAGGGGATAATCAGCCGCTGGATATGTTTGGCGAAGCTGGTAACCACATCAAGGCGCATTCACGGACATGAGCTCAGACGTTGCAGTATTTGATCTTGACGGCACCATCACCCGTCAAGACACCTTCAAGATATTCCTCAAGCGGCGCATGCGCGCGCGTCCCTGGCGCGCGATCACCTGCGCACCCTTGCCCTTTGCCTACCTGATGGCGCGCAAGGGCATGCGCGACCACGTCTGGCTGAAACAGCAGACCTTGCGCTGTGTGGTCGGCGGTGCAGAGCGCAGCGAACTCACTAGCTTTTGCGCCGAATTTGCGCAGCAGATGCTGCAAGAGCAGGTCACTGACGCCGCGCGCGCTCAGATACAGCAGCACAAGCAGCGCGGCGACACCCTGGTGCTGTGCTCGGCGAGCTTTGACTTTTATGTGCACGCCATCGGTGACGCGCTCGGCTTTGATCACGTGATCTGCACCAAGGCGGCCTGGAAAAATGACCGCCTGACAGGTTATATCGAGGGCATCAATTGTTTTGCCGACGAGAAAATTCGTCTCTTGAACCTGTTGCTTGGCGATAAAAACGAAGGCGAAGGCGAAGGCCAGCGCATCGCCTACAGCGATCACCACTCTGATTTGCCGTTGTTGCAATGGGCGGACCGCGGCGTGGCTGTCAACCCCACCCACTACATGGCCGAGCACGCCCAAGAGCACAGCTTCGACGTGGTGGATTGGCAGGCGGCGGGCTGATCAGCCGATCAGGTAATCCTTGGCCTGGTTGATGCGCGAGGCGAGGTAGTCGCTGCCCCCCTTGTCCGGGTGCAGCCGTGACATCAGCCGGCGATGGGCCAGCACGATCTCGTCCTTGTCCGCCCCGTCTTCCAGCCCCAATACAGCGAGCGCCTCCGACCGAGAGGCGATGTCACTGCCGCGTGTGCCGCCGGGTGGTTTTGTCTGGCTGCCTTCGCGCTCGCGCTGCAGGTAGGCGTGTAACAAGCGCTGGCTCTCCGGGTCTTGGCCGCAGTCCTGCCACAGTGATTGCAATTGCTCGCCGGAGAGAGACGAGAGTTTCTCGCCCTGCAGCGAGCCCGCGAGCACGACGCCGTCCAAACGGCCGCTCTGGGGGTCCATCTCCAGCCGCAGCCACTGTGCCTGCATCTGCGAGGCACCGGCCACCTGGCCGTAGAGTTTTTGCAGCAGCGGAAAATAACGCATCAATTGCGGCAACAAGCGGGCGCCACCGGCGAGCGCCGCGCCAATCAGTGCGAACAAACCGTGTGCTCGACCTGTCACAACTGCAGCGACTAAAAAAACGCCGCCGATAATCAAACCGTAACGCCATAAGGTGGCGCGGTCCAAATCACGCCAGCTATTTTTAAAGCGCAGATAGAGCAAATAAGCCACCGCGGCGATGGCCATTAAAAGGATCAATCGTGACATGAACAGGTCTACAGACAAAGACAGGCCTTATGGTCACTGATTCATCGTTGGGCTGCAAGTCGAGCTGCAAGTTCTGGCGAGCGCGAGCCGCCGGCCGAGACAAACGTCTATTTAATACAAAGAGAAATTTCATGAGCTATCCCCGAATGAGCAAAGCCCTGCTGTTTGCGGCCGTTTTATGTGGGGCGCAGAGCAGCGCAGCGGCTGCACCGCATTTTGCCAAGGTGCCGGCTGATACCCCCGTGTACCTGGGTACCACAGTGGATTCCGAGTGGATCCGTGATTTGGGGCTGGGCAGTCAAGACGCCTTGAAGAGCTCACTGCTGCAATTCCGTGCCTTGGCCGCCGCAGGCGCCGATGGGGCCGCCTCAGAAGCGCTGCTGCAGGCGATCGCAGATGCTTTGCTGGGCGCAGATGACGGGCAGCGTGCGCTGATTGCGCAGCCGGGCCGCTTGCAGTTCTACGTGCAGGGGCTCAATCCGGTGCTGCGGCTCTCCCTGCGCAGCGGATCCGCTTTTGAAACAGCGATGCAATTGGCGGCAAAAAAACCGGGTGCCGGATTCGCTGCCATCGACGTGGCGGGTCATCGTACTTGGCAAGTGGCGACGGACAGCACTGAATGGTTTGCAGCGGTGGACGGCGATGATTTGCTGCTGGCGACGAATCTCGATAAAGGCGGTGATGACGCGGTTGCGGCGCTTATAACGGGTGGCGCTGGTTTTGACCCCACTGTGAGGCTGTTACCCGCGATGAATCGCTACGACATGTCAGGTGCTCTAGTGAGCTGGTTTGATTTGCAGCAGCTGCAGCGCAACGTGGTCGATCCGGAACATCCGGTGCACCTGCAGATAGCTGAGAGCGCGACGAGCGCAGTGGACAAAGAGCAGTGGCAGACCTTCTTGAGCCCGGACTGTCAGGGGGACGTGTCGCGCTTCATCAAAAACACGCCGCACGTGGTGGGTGCTGTGGAGCACAGCGAGCAGGGCGATCTGCGCACGTTGCAATCCGCCTTAGTGTGGCCGCAAACTGAGCCAGCTGCACGCAAGGCATGGCAGGGTTTGCAGGGGCAGGTGCTGGACACGCAGAACAGCGACGCGCCGTTGCAATTGAGTCTGGGTTTCAGTGGTGCGGGCGTGCCCGGATTTGTGCAGTACGTGGCCGCTGATTTCGCCGCGATGCAGTGCCCGATCTGGCGCGAGCAGGCCGCTAATACCGGTCTCAGTCTCGCCATGGCGAGCTCCATGTCGGGCATGTTCAGCAGCGTCAAAGGCTTGTCGGCTCAGGTCTTTGACTTCGCCCTGGATCAGCAATCTAATCCGGACCCAGCCAGTGTGGACGCGCAGCTGAGCGTGCTGACTGACAGCCCGAGCCTGTTGCTGCTGATGATGCGCAGCATGCTGAGCCTGCCGGCCTCAATCCCCGAAGACGGCACACCGGTGACGATCGATACACCGATGGGCGAGCCGGTACAATTGGCGGTCTACCCGCATTCAATCAACGTGTACAAGGGCGAGCGGGCCACGGCGTCGGTCGCGGCTATGGCGGCTGCGCCAAAAACCACAGTGAGCCTGTTCAGCTACGCGCTCGATTCGCTGCGTGTGGCGATGTTGTTTTCGGACCGCATGGGTGGCAAAACACCGCAGCAGTTGATGCAGGAGAATGACGTGGACGGTTTGATCCCCGTTTTCGTCGGCGGCTCTTTGCAGCACCTGGACTACGGCATGAAGCTGCAGTCCAGCGCCGTGTATCCCCTGAAAAAAGCTGCTGCGGGCAATCAACAAATCACCGCCGCTGTGCAGGCGGGGCAGTAGACTACACAGCAGCCGCTCAGGGATGATTCACGCGCCTTAGAACTTCATCGCAGCACAGGGATGTGCTACGACATGAAGGGCGGCCGATATTGGCTGCACAGGCACGGTATGGTGCGATAGCGCTCTGCATGTTCTAAGTCTTGCGCATTGAACAGGGCGGGTAGTGAGTTGTTATTCAGGTGCTCCAAACAGGGTGTATGTAGGGTGACGTCTCCAGATTCTCGCGTCGATTGCCGATATAAAGGGCAACAATAAAAACGACGAGACCCGCACATGGCCGCATCGAATAACTTGCGCACGAGTTCTGCTGTTCTGGAGTCTGGACACGATGTTTATGGGGAGTGGATTCGCATCAGCATTGCCGGTGTAGAGTGTTTGTTGCGCTGGATCCCCGCAGGCACCTTTTCTATGGGCAGCCCGGAGCAGGAGCTGGGCCGTACCCCAGACGAGGGGCCACGGGACAAGGTGCAGATAAACCGTGGCTTTTGGTTGTTCGATACCCCCGTCACCCAAGCCCTTTGGCTGGCGGTAATGAAAGACAACCCCAGCCGATTCCGCGGGCCGTCCCGCCCGGTAGAGCGGGTGTCCTTTCATGACATTGAGGCCTTTCAGGCCCGAGTCGGCGTGATGTGCCCCGAATTGCAACTGCTGCTGCCCACCGAGGCGCAGTGGGAGTACGCCTGCCGGGCAGGCACCCAGACGGCAACCTGGATGGGTGATCACGAGCTGCAGGGTGCCAATCAAGCGCCAGTACTGAACACCATCTGCTGGTATGCGGGCAATTCCAGTGTTGCCTTTAAATCCGCGGACGGCGTGGACAGCTCGGACTGGGAGCTGTGCCAGCACACGGGCAATCTCGCGGGCACACACCCCGTGGGCCTGAAGGACGCCAACCCCTGGGGGCTGCACGACATGTTGGGCAATGTCTGGGAGTGGTGCGGCGACAGCATGCGCAAATACGGTGCTGAAGAAGGGGAGCTGGCAGATCCTGTGGGCAATGCGGCAAATGATGTGAAGTGCGCGCGCGGCGGCTCCTGGCGCGACGGACCAAAAAAACTGCGCGCCAGTTACCGCGATCAAGTTGAGCTTGAATACAACAACGACTTTGTCGGTTTTCGCTGTGTGGTGGCGCTCTAATATATTGCACTTGCTGACCAAGCACTGCGAGGCCAAGCTGACTGGCCCATGTTAACACTCGCGTGTTGTTATAGGCCGAGTAGGGAGTGTCTCTGTCCAATATTTATTATTCAAATAAAATCTATGGTCGGAAATTCGCGTCGATTTACACGGCTGTCGGTGAGCTTAAGCCAGTCCCTGAGCAGAGTAACGTACAGGCTTCGGTAATCTAATGTGTGTACCAAATCATTGTTCTGTAGGTTTTTGAGGCTGGGCGTCTGCCCATAAAAACCACCTTTGACTGCCCCCCCCAGTACCAAATGAGGCGCGGCGGTGCCGTGGTCGGTGCCACCACTGGCATTTTCTTTAGCACGGCGTCCAAATTCAGAATAGGTGGCAACCAAGGTGTTTTTCCATTGTCCTTGTTCTCTCAGATCGGCGGCAAAGGTCTTCAAGCCTGTCGCCATTATCTTCATTAACTTCGCGTGCCGCTCGAGCTGGTTGGCGTGTGTGTCGAAGCCTTTTAGATGCAGCTTTAGAACGGATGGGGCGAGTCCAGATCGGATCAACAGCGAAGCGTCCCGCAATTGAGCGCCAAATTTATTGTCACCGTAGCGTTCATCTTGCAGCGCGATGTCAGCGTCAATCAGTTGCTTTTGATACTTGGCGGTTGTCGACTGCACAGCGTTTATCCATTGGGCTGCATTATTTTTCGTAGGAGCTGAATGGGGTGCTGCTAAGGGCGCAGCTAGAAAGTCCGCCAAGCTGTCGATGTTGATGTGATTGGCAGTTTTTCCGGCGAATGGATGGGTGCGGCCACCAAACACCACTGCGTTTATCTCTCGCTCTTTAGTCTGTTGCTGCAGCGCATCAGCAAGCCATCCTGTTTTCTTCAATTGGCTGGCATCACTGCCGGAGCTCCAAATATCTCGGCTTCTGAAATGAGAACGATTGGGTTCGTCATAACCGAGCCCTTCAACAATGGCAAGTTCCTTTTCAAGCCACAACGAGTGCAGCGGGCGAAGTGAAGCATGCAGTGCGCGCCGTTCGTCCAGTTGGATTAGCCCGTCACTTTCCAGTTTGAGTGTGGGCCGCAGTTGGCTATAGAGAGGGTCTTTGAAAGGCAGTACGGTGTTAAGGCCGTCATTGCCTCCGGCCAATTCAACGAGGATCAAGCGACGCTGTTTATGGGGCGTAGCAGACAAGCCTCTCAGCGCCGGTGTGAGTGCGAGCCCAACTGCGGTTAGAAATTGGCGACGGTTCATTTCAGTTGATCCTCAAATGATGGTTTGGTAACTGATGCAGCGTTATGTTGTCGCCGTAGTTTGAGTAAATAGCGCGAACGTTTGATCAGTGAGTCGCTGTTTATCCACGCCTGATGTTGTGGCCAACCTGCCACATTCGGCGGGTCCAAAAGGTCTTGGCCCATGCCCGCAACTTGGCGTCTTAATTTTTTATAATCTTCAATGCCAATGTTCAGCCGGTAGTGCTCTGCCAGGACCAGCTCGATGGGAGATTTGACCAGTTTGGATCTGTTCTCATCGGCCCAGAACTCAGGGCGATTAAACAGCGCACTGAGCAATGGCCTTATTTCATAGTCAGCTTCTCTGAACAGTGTTGCCAGTTCTTTTACTGCGTGCTCACCCACTGGGTTGCTGACAAACTCTGCCCAGAGTTTCTCGACTAGAAACTCTGCGGCGCGCGGTTGTTTGAGAATCAAATCGATGACTTTATTTGGATTGAATTTTGCGCGTTGGCCAAAAATTACTTTCTGCCCCTTGTCGTGCTTTTTGGCATGGAAACGGTAGTGGAAGCCCGGGCCCGTGCCAGCACCTGTCATGGCCCGAGACAGCTCTTTTATGTCGTCTTCGCTGTAGTGTCCTTCACCCAGTGTGAACAGTTCCAAAAGCTCTCGAGCGTAGTTTTCGTTTGGTTTTACCTTGTTGTTTTTATTGTTGTTGAGGTAGATCAACATGGCCGGATCTCGGTTCACGGCTTTCAGCAGGTCGCGGTAGTTTCCCATCACGTGTTTGCGCAGCGTCAGTTGCTGCATCAATGCCAGTTGGGGGGCGGGAAGCTCTGCGATTTCTACACTGAAATGGTTGTGCCAAAACAATACCAAACGTTCAGTCAAGGGGGATTCCCCTCTGTCAATCTGTTCTAGCCACCAATCCTTTGCTTCTTTACGTTGAACTCTGCGATTCCGATCGTACTGATTTTCAAGCTTACGTTTTAGCCTAGGTTCAATATCGAGTTTCTTTAAGGCAGCTCTATTGCCGGTGTTAAATAGCCAAAGGGGTGGTGACACAGAAATACTGGATGTGCTCGTTGCCAGCAGCTTTTCAATGGCGGCCTCACGTGATAGCGCCCTCCAATTGAATTGCAGCTGAGGTGTGTTTGGGCCAAATGCGGTGCGATTGAGCAGGTGAGTCGTTTCTGCTTGCGTCAACGCTTGCGATTTAAATGGCCAGATAAGGAGCAGCGTGAAAATCATCCAAAGTAGTTTTATTTTGGAAGTGCTCAATCGATTATCCTCAATGGCTTAGTGCACGGTGTTCACAGCGGTTTGCCGCCGGAAAGATGGCTATCCACAAACGTCTCTCGTAGTTGCTTGCGAAAACAGAGGCAACAGTTTGTTGGAAATCACGAGAATCGCCAAAAAACAGTGCAAACAAACATCAATAACAGCGCTGTTCGTGCCGGCATATAATCCTTGCGCACGGGAGTAGATCAGCTTGGGGCAACTTCGCATACCGCTACGGTACTATGTTTAACCTTTACTGCGCGTCACGGTTTAAAACGCTGCCGATATTCATGTATTTACTGTTTTGACTCATTTCCCATGGCGCTGGTTCCGTTGCCCTGCACTGTATCGGGCTCTAGCGTGCTGCTGTCCGGCTCTTCCACCGGGGTGATGTGCGCGATGATGCCGAAGGCCGGGTTGTCGATGTAGTGGCTGCGTTTGCTGCGCATGCGGCGGTGTGACTTCTGCAAGGTGCTGCGGCCGTTGCGCACGTCGGTGTAGACCAGCTCGCTGTAGAGGTGCAAGTAGCGGCCCAGTGTCACCGTGACTGTGCCGTTGAGGGCGTGGGTGCGCCGCTGTGCGCCGCCAAAGGCAGGGTCGAATGTCGCGAGTGTGTAATCTTGGTAATCGTCTCCGATGCCGTGCTGGGCAGCCGCGCGCGGCGGCAATTCGCCTGTGTCCCAGACGTCGATGCGCTTGCCCACGTTGATACGGATGGCCTCGGCTTCGCCGATCGGCAGACCTGGTTGCTGCCACGTGCGGTAGGTGATCATCGGGTAGCGCTTGGAGCGGGCGAGGGTTTCGGCGGTCTCCGCCAGCGCGGGTCCCAGGTCCATGGGACTGTAGGGCGTCTGCGTATCGGCGCCAAAAATGGACAGCCCCTTGGGCTCGTTGGCCAGCAGCACACCCGGTTGCCAGCTGATGCCCGCGGTGCCTGTCTTGTGCTCGAAGATGAGCA
>JAWSVD010000554.1:0-4905 GCA_033852095.1 Granulosicoccaceae bacterium
GCCTTCTTGGATGATTGCCGCACCCGCATGCGCGCCCGTAATTTGGCCTATAAAACGGAAAAGACCTACATTCACTGGATTAAACGCTTCATTCTGTTTCATCAAAAGCGCCACCCCAGTGAAATGAGTGAGTCTGAAGTATCCCAGTTTATCACTTGGCTTGCCTCAGACCGGCTGTGCAGCTCCGCCACTCAAAACCTCGCCTTGTGCGCCCTGGTATTTTTATATCGCCATGTGCTAGATAAAGAACTTCAACGCATTGACGGCATTCAGTTCACCAAACGAAAACCACGCATACCAGTGGTGCTAGACGCTCATGAAGTAGCGCGTGTGCTGAAAGACCTTCCTCACCCGCACCATTTGATTGTCAGCTTATTATACGGCTCCGGACTGCGTGTGAATGAGGCGCTTTCATTACGAATCCAGGACATCGACTTCAGTGCGCAGTGCTTACAAGTGCGTTTCGGCAAAGGCAGGAAAGATCGCATTGTAACCTTGGCTTCCGCGCTACTTCAACCGCTGCAAGATCAGGTAGAACACGCCCTGTCACTGCATGATCAAGATTTGGCATTAGGTTATGGGGCGGCACCGCTTCCGGCCGCGTTACGCCGAAAGCTTGGCAATTCCATCACCCGCCCGGGCTGGCAGTTTGTTTTTCCATCGACCACTCGATGCGCCATACCTGAAAGCGGAGAGGTGGTGCGCTTCCATCGTCACCCAGACACCGTGCGCAAAGCCATAGCAGCAGCCTGTAAGCGTCAGCGCCTGCACAAGCGCGTGACTTGCCACACCTTTAGGCACAGCTTCGCCACACACCTTTTGCAATCAGGTGCAGATATACGCACCGTGCAAGACCAGCTTGGGCACAGCGATGTTAAGACGACCGAAATTTACACGCACATTATTAAGCGCGGCGGCGGGGCTGTTGTCTCACCCCTGGATCGTCTTGCACGGGCGTAGCCCCCGCCTCCCCACTCCTTTCCAATGCACATTTCATGCTATCTAACTGACAGAGCCAGACAACCACGCGCAATGCTTCAAGGCTATAATCACCGCTCACCCCCAACAATCAGCCACAGCGGCTGCACCGACAACCCTACACCTATGAGCGAAAACAACAGCGCCAACATGGCCACTCAGACCGCCTCCGGCTTCAGCTACTTGCTGCGCGGCTTTCAGTTGATCCGCCAGCCCGGTCTGCGCCGCTTTGTGGTGGTGCCGCTGTGCATCAACATCGTTATTTTTGGATCCTTGATCGCGTGGTTGATCTCGGCCACAGGCGCCTTGATGAGTTGGGCGACAGGATGGACGAACCTCGGTTTTTTGGCCGATTGGGCGATTGTGCAAAGCATTTTCTGGGTTGTGCAGGCGTTGATCTGGATGGTGCTGAGCGTGGGGCTGCTGGCCGGTGTGTTTTACACCTTCTCGCTGGTGGCTAACTTCTTAGCCGCCCCCTTTAACAGCCTGCTTGCGGAGAAAGTAGAGAAGCACCTGACAGGTGAGCTGAAACAGGGCGGCGAGAGCTGGGCGCACGCGCTGAAAAGCATCCCCCACGTGATGTTGTCCGAAGTTTACAAGTTACTGTATTTGATCTTGTGGATGATCCCGTTGACCTTGCTGTGGCTGTTTACTTGGTGGATCCCCTTCTTCGGCCTGCTCTCCACTGCCGCTTGGCTGTGGTTTGGCGCTTGGCTGTTGTCGCTGGAGTACGTCGATTACCCGGCCGGCAACCACGGCTTGACCTTCCCCAAGGTGCGGCGATTGATGAAGCAGCACCGCCCCAGTGCACTGGGCTTTGGTGGTGCGGTCACGCTGATGACCAGTATCCCGCTGCTCAACTTGATCGCCATGCCCTGCGCCGTGGCGGGTGCGACCGCCATGTGGCACGAGCGATTGCGAGAGACCGCGCTGCAGGGTATCAGTGAGGATAAAAAACGATGAGGCGCGTCGGCTTGCTGCTCGCACTCATAGTGCCCGGCTTGGTGCTGCTCAGTTTTGTGCAACCCCGTCTCGCGCTGGCCCTGCCTCGCGCGCAGAGCACACCCGGCGGGGTCGCGGTGATCCCACTGGATATCCCCGCTGATCACCCGCTGCCAGCATTGCAATACAAGGGGCGACCGGTGTTTGGCTTTGCCCATGCCGACGGATGGTACGCCTACATTGGCATCCCGCTCAGTGCGCAGTCCGGCGCCCATCAGCTGCTGGTCGACGGCGAGGCGCTGCGTTTTAGCGTGGCGGATAAGACGTACGAAGCGCAGCACCTGACGATCAAGAACAAGCGCAAGGTCAACCCCAACGCCGACGACGTGATCCGCATCAACGCCGAGCGCAGCCGCAAGCTGAACGCGAAACGCTTCTACAGCCCCGCGCTACTGGGCGCGGACTTTATAGAGCCGACACCGGGGAGGCGCAGCTCGTCCTTTGGCCTGCGCCGCTTTTTTAACGGCCAGGCGCGCAACCCGCACAGTGGCATGGACATAGCCGCCCCCGAGGGTCAGGCGATCATCGCGCCCGCGGACGGCATCGTGCGCGAGCTGGGTGACTTTTTCTTTTCCGGCAATCTGATCTACCTGGACCACGGTCAAGGGCTGGTCAGTCTCTACGCCCACCTGAGCAAGATCGACGTAGCCGTGGGTGACTTTGTGCGCCAAGGCGCCAAGCTCGGCGAGGTGGGGTCGACCGGCCGCGTTACCGGCCCGCACCTGCATTGGTCAGTCGCGCTCAACGGCAAGTGGATCGACCCCGCGCTGTTTTTGCCCGCCCACCGATAAGCACACCGATAAGCACACTGATAAAAAAATGCCCTCAAGTACGCGCGAACTGGCCGCAACGCGCTACAATCTCGCGCGGGGAAAACAACCGTTCGTGCTCACCTAAGCCGATTGCCGCAATTGACCATATTTCGCGCCATTGGGCGGCATTCTTGCAACTGTGTAGGACGCAGCGCCTGCGACCTCGGCCTGCCCTGAGACGAACTAGAAGAGAGTTCACAACACATGAGTAATAACAAAATCGACAGCAAAGACCGAGCGCTCACCACCGATCAAAAAGCGCTAGAACTGAACCTCAATCCCCTGATCTACGGCACCATCGCCGAGATTGGCGCAGGCCAAGAAGTGGCCAGAAACTTCTTCCGCGCAGGCGCCGCTGCCGGCACAGTGGCAAAAACCATGTCAGCCTACGACATGCAGTTCTCCGACGCGATCTACGGCGTCGAGACCAGTGGCCGCTACGTCTCCCGCTCGCGGGTGGAATCCATGGTGAACCACGAATACAACCTGGTGGTTGAGCGCGTCACCGACTACCGACCCAAGAACTCCACATTTTTCGCCTACGCAGCCACCGTTGCGGCCAAGAGCTACGGCCGTGACTCCGAGTGCCACGCCTGGCTGAGTGTGCAAGCGCAGCTCTACCCCGGTGCCTCCGCCAGCCGTATTATCTTGCACGTGCGCATGAACGACGAAGACGCCACCAATCAACAAGAGGCGCTGGGCATTGTCGGGGTCAATCTGATCCACGCCGCCTTCAACAGCCACACCAACCCCAAGGCGCTGATCTCTCAGCTCACCGATAATTTGCAGCAGGACCGCATCGAGATTGATCTGATCAACTTCGACGGCCCCTACTTCGAAGAGATCGACAACCGCTTGATGAACCTCGAGTTGATCCACGCCTGGCACACCCGCTCGATCATCTTCACCCCGGACGGCAGTGTGGCCGTGCCAGGTGAATTGCTGCGCAAGAAAAATGTACTGGCAATTCGGGGCAGCTTCAGACCCGTGACCAATCTCAATGTGGACATGATCGAGCAGGGCTGTAAGAAATTCATCAGCAACTGCGATGTCAAAGCCGAGAACTGCATCACCTTAGCTGAGATCACCATGTCCAGCTTGATCGATGAGAACGCTGAGAGCATCGATCCGGCCGACTTCCTTACCCGTGTGGACATGCTCAATAAGCTCGGCTACAGCGTGATGGTATCGGATTACGTGCGTTACTTTCGACTGCGCGCCTTCTTCAGACGCTACACCCAGCTGAACATCGGCATCGTCGTCGGCATGGCCAATCTGCGCACCATTTTTGACCTCAATTTTTACAAGGGCCTCGAGGGCGGCATTCTGGAAGCCTTCGGCAAGCTCTTTCCCGATCACACTCAGATGTTTGTCTACCCCGAGCTCGACAGCGAAACCGGGCTGCTGCGCACCATCGAAAACCCTGATATCCCGGAGAATCTGCTCAGTCTGTACAAGCACCTGATGGACAATAAGTTCTTCAGCGCGCTCGAGCACAGCAGCGATGATCTGTTCAATATCTTTTCCCGAGACCTGCTGGACAGCCTGAAAAAGGGCCGCGGCGACTGGGAAGACAGTGTTCCTGAGGAAATTGCCGAGATGATCATCGAAAAGCGCTTGTTAGGCTACGGCCGCGAAAGCTAAAATCCGCACTCTCGACGGGCGACAAGTGTAGATACGGGGCATGATGGATTTTGATGCGGTAGTGATTGGCGGCGGCGCGGCCGGTCTGATGTGCGCCGCTGTTGCCGGTCAAGGCGGCGCGCGCGTGCTCATCATCGAGCACGCGAACAAAGTGGGCCGCAAGATCCTCATGTCCGGCGGCGGTCGCTGCAATTTCACCAACCTCTCGGTAGAGCCGCACAACTTTCTCTGCGCCAATGCCCACTTTGTGAAAAGCGCCCTCTCGCGCTACAGCCCCTGGCATTTCATCGAGTGGGTGGACAAACACCAGATCCCATGGCATGAACGCGAACACGGCCAGCTGTTTTGCGACAACAGCGCCAAAGACATCGTCAAGCTGCTGCTCGATGAATGTGAACAAGGCAAAACCCAGCTGCGCACTCGCTGCAGCGTGCAGCAGATCACTGCTCAGGACGGCGGCTATACACTC
>JAWSVD010000555.1:0-998 GCA_033852095.1 Granulosicoccaceae bacterium
CCTGGAACAAATGCCCCACCAGCCCGTGCCGTCGATTAATACTCTGTGTGTACTGCCCGTTCAGGTGACGCATGCCGCGCGAGAGATTGCCGTCCACCGTCTCAACCAGCAAATGGTAGTGATTCGTCATCTGGCAATAGGCATGCACAGTCCAGTTAAAGCGCTCGCAAACCTCCCCCAGCACATCTAACCAGCGCCCACGGTCCTCATCATCCACATAGATATCTTCACGGCGATCCCCGCGAGACGTGACATGGTAAAGCGCACCTGAATATTCCAATCGAAGGGGTCTGGCCATAACTACAACCTACTCGTGATTTATGGGGAGGTCACTTGCAAGCGCCTGCTGTGCTACAGCCGACTCAGCGTCCCCATCTATCAAGGGGAACAAAACGCCATAACCCACCCGCCAACGCCCCTCCGCTGTCTTGATGGAAACCGTCTTAGGATTGAGTCGCAACACCGTGCCCGTGATCTGCTCACCGGTGTTGCTGTGGACAAAACCAACTTGATCACCCACCCCCAGCTCCTGACGGCTCATGCCTTTGCGGTGTTGATTCTCTCGAATCACCGTGTCGACTTGATTCAGGTTGAGCATGTAGTAAGGCAGTTTAAAACGCTTGTCGCGCTCCAAATCCAGCACCACCACAGAAGTGCGTTTAATCTGCTCGATCCGGCAGGGAAACTCACGCCAGGCAGGCGTATCAAAATACGTCGTCTCCATGCCCAGATGCAAAGCTGTCTTCACCGCCAACAAACGCTGAGGATCCTCCAACGCCCGATCAATCGCAACGTTCAGCCGGAACAACTCAAAAGCACTCGCCTTCTCAAGGTCACGCAAGAGATCGCCAAATTCCATCACTATGCCTCCAATTCCCAAGCATTCAATTCAACGCCGCTGGCGGTTACCGGCCCAGTGCGCTTGATTGAATATCAGAGTATCACAATGTTGGATTGTTAGAACTGACCCCTATTTCGCTGTCTTGATGGAAACCGTC
>JAWSVD010000556.1:0-842 GCA_033852095.1 Granulosicoccaceae bacterium
GCTAGAGTGCAGAGATTTGGGCGTGAACGGTCACCTCCCCCAGCACCTCTAACCAGCGCTCACGGTCTTCATCATCCAGATAGATATCTTCACGGCGATCCCCGCGAGACGTGACATGGTAAAGCGCACCTGCAAACTCAAGCCGAAGGGGTCTGGCCATAACAGCGACCTACTCGTGATCTATAGGGAGGTCACTTGCAAGCACCTGCTGCGCCACAACCGACTCGGCATCCCCGTCTATCAAGGGGAACAAAACGCCATAACCCACCCGCCAACGGCCGTCCGCTGTCTTGATGGAAACCGTCTTGGCATTGAGTCGCAACACCGTGCCCGTGATCTGCTCACCGGTGTTGCTGTGGACAAAGCCAACCTGATCACCCACCCCCAGCTCCTGACGGCTCATGCCCTTGCGCTGTTGATTCTCTCGAATCACCGTGTCGACTTGATTCAGGTTGAGCATGTAATACGGCAGTTTAAAACGCTTGCCCCGTTCCAAATCCAACACCACCACAGAAGTACGCTTAATCTGCTCGATCCGGCAGGGAAACTCGCGCCAGGCGGGCGTATCAAAATACGTCGTCTCCATGCCCAGATGCAAAGCCGTCTTAACGGCCAACAAACGCTGCGGATCTTCCAACGCCCGATCAATCGCAACGTTCAGCCGGAACAACTCAAAAGCACTCGCCTTCTCAAGGTCACGCAAGAGATCGCCAAATTCCATCACAATGCCTCCAATTCCCAAGCATTCAATTCAACGCAGCTGCCTGTTACCGGCCCAGTGCGTTTGACTAAATATCAGAGTATCACAATGTTGGTTTGTTAGAACTGACCCCCATTTTCTA
>JAWSVD010000557.1:0-946 GCA_033852095.1 Granulosicoccaceae bacterium
ATTAGCTTGCGTTTTTGTCGTTCGAGCCACGCGGTGGCGAGGTCGTTTTGGCACAGCGGGCAGTGGCGATGGCCGAAGCCGTGGGCGATCCAGTGGTGCTGATCGCAGTCGGGGCAATGGAGCAACGATTGGCCGCTGTCTGGGGTGTGGCAACGCAACATAGCGTTCAGGGCCCGGTGATGGCTGGGTAGCAATCGCGAGGCGTAACGTTGTTCAAGAACGGGCTGGTACTGACGAATAAGGGATTGCAAGGAGATGGCGGCGTTCATCGTTTGCACAACGCAGAGCGCAGCGGGTCGACGAGGTGGTTGATGGTCTGACGGCTGTGCTGTTCACTGACGGTGGTCAGGCGGGTGTAGATTTCCGTGGTACGCGGGTCGCTGTGACCGAGCAGGTGTTGTATCTGGCGCGTGCTTAAACCAGCTTCTAGCAAATGGGTGGCAAAGCTGTGGCGCAGGGAGTGTATCGACACTTTTTTTGATGCGGCAAGACTGGATGATTGCTTTAAAAGCGCTTTGTGTGCCACCGCGACCCATGGGGCTGGAGGCCGAGCGGATACGCTCAGGTGAACCGACGGCGCTGGGGAAAAGCCACACAGGGTTGCGATGGCGAGACCACAAGTGGCGCAGTGCCTGCAAGGTGAGAGCTGGCAGCGGTAACAGACGATCTTTGTGGCCCTTGCCTCGGCGGATGTGCATCGTGAGACGTTTGGCGTCGATATCGCCAACTTACAGATTGAGCGTTTCGCTCAGGCGCAGGCCAAGTGAATAGGTGGTGAGGATAGAGACGCGGTAGCGTAGTTGTTCGGTGCTGGCGATGAGGTTATTGACCTCATCGAGGGTAAACACATCGGGTAGAGTGGTGACTTTGGGAGGGCGTACAATGGACACCCAATCCCACTCGCGTTTGAGTACGTGTCGCCAGAAGAATTGCAGTCCCGGGCCGC
>JAWSVD010000092.1:0-2674 GCA_033852095.1 Granulosicoccaceae bacterium
GAAAATGCGCTGTGGCGCGTCTTGGGCGCGTTTGGGCTGTTCACGTGCAGCGAGGCTGCCTGACCATCTGCTGGGTGTCGGGCGGAAGCGCGACAGAGCGTGGCGGCGCTGGGCAGTGCTGCGAGCCGGTCACTTGCCGGCCCGCTGGTGCTGACTTTAGCTGCCGATCACGCCGCCGTCGATGCGGCTAATAGCCACCACTGTGGAGCGGGGCGTGCTGCCGGGGCCACCGGGAAAACTCGAGGGGTAGTTGTCGTTCTCCCCGGGGTGCTGCACGCCGACGAACATCGTGCGGTAATCCTGCGACCAGGTGATGCCGGTGATCTCGCAGGCTTTGGGGCCGACCAAGAATCGCCGCACTTCACCGCTGCCGGTGTCGCCGCAGAGCATTTGGTTGTTGCCCATGCCGGCGAAGTCGCCTTCGTCCGTGTATTTGCCGTCGGTCTGAATCCAGAGCCGACCGTCCGGGTCGAAGCTGATGCCGTCGGGGGAGTTGAAGAGGTTGTCAGCTGTGATGTTGTCGCTGCCCGCCTTGAGCCCTTCGCTGTGCACCGCGGGGTTGCCGGCCAGGACAAACAGATCCCAGTCGAAACTGTCGGAGATGTGGTCACCGTTGTGCGGGCGCCAGCGCACAATCTGGCCGTAGAGATTGGCTTCTCGTGGGTTGGGACCGCCGACGGGGGTGTCGTCACCGCCCCTGTTGGGTTGTAGGCCACGGTTCTTGTTGTTGGTCAGGCAGCAGTAGATCTCTGCTTTGTGCGGGTGCGCCGCCACCCACTCCGGTCGGTCCATGGTGGTGGCGCCGACCAGGCTGGCGGCCACGCGGGAGTGGATGCAGATTTCCGCCTGAGTGGCGAAGCCGTTGTCAGCGTCCAGGCCGTTCTTGCCCGCCGTGAGTTCTATCCACTTGCCGTTGCCAGCCAGCTGCTCATCGGCTTCGCCAAAGCGCGCGACGTAGAGCCTGCCCTCGGCCAGCAGCTCGCGGTTTTCACGCATGTTGTCGGGCTTGTATCTTGCTCGGGAGATGAAACGGTACAGAAATTCCCCGCGCTCGTCGTCGCCCATGTACACCACCACCTGGCCGCTGTCGGCGATGACCAGCTCGGCATTTTCGTGTTTGAAGCGGCCCAGCGCCGAGCGTTTTTTCGGCGTGCTGTTCGGGTCCATGAGGTCAATCTCCACCACGTAGCCGCTGCGGTTGCTCTCCTGCGGGTCCTTGGCCAGATCAAAACGGTCGTCGAATTTGTACCAGTCATAACCCCAATCTGAGTGGCCGATGCCGTAACGTTGTTGCTCCGCGGTTAGGCTGAGTTCGGGGTCGGAGGAAGCATAATAGCCGTTGAAGTTTTCCTCGCAGGCGAGGTAGGTGCCCCAGGGGGTCCAGCCGTTGCCGCAGTTGTTCCAGGTGCCTTTGCTCGTGGTGCCGGTGGCGTCGGTTTTTGTTTTCAGCAGCGCATGGCCGCGCGCTGGTCCGGTGATTTCCATGGGCGTGTCGGCGGTGATGCGGCGGTTGTATTTACCGTCGATCACGGGCGACCATTTGCCGTTGTTTCTTTTGATGTGATACACGCTGACGCCGTGCCCGGCTTTGCTTTTGCGCACGTCGTCGGCGTTGTTCACGCCGTCGGGGTGGATGATGCCGCGGTTGACGTATTCGTTGTTGGTGGCCAGCACGCCTTCATCTTCGCTGAGGTGAAAGAGTTTCATGCCGTCGGTGTTGTCGCCGACGGCGCGCTCCTGGGAGGCGCCGCTGCCGCGTGTTTTGTGATCAAAGGCTGCGCCGTCGGAGAACAGCGGATCACCCCAGGACGCGACAGCGTGCCATTGGTAGCCGGCGGGCACGGTGATGGTGTCCTCGCTGTTGGCAGCCACTGAACTGAATCCCAGCAAGCTCTTGGCTTCGTCGCCGCGCGCCGCGCCACTGTGCATTGCTGTGCCTGAGACAAAGGCTGAGACTCCAAATGCGGCGCCGGTCTTGAGAAATCCCCGCCGGCTGACTGCGCGTTGCAGCAGGCGACTGAAATCGTTGTGATCAGGGCGTGGGGAGCGCTGTTCGTCGAATTCATCAAAGCTAATCATCGGTGCCTCCGTGGCTTCCGTTGAGCGTGGCAAAAACAAGCCGCTGCAGAGGCCAGCAATTGCGGCGCTGCAAGGGTTTGAAGTGCCTGCGATTGGGCTTCAATTTTTGCGCCTAAAGCTTGTGATATGCAATGGGTATTTGTGCATTCACAGGTGCTGCGGCTTATTTGGGTCTCTCGGGTCAGTATTGGGGAGCGGCGGCTCTGTAAGCTGGACCAGTAAGTGGTGTGACGCTGTGGCGCACGGGCTTCGGCGGGCGTGATTGACGCCTTTAGCGCCATTGTTGTTGAGGCAGGGTCAGGGTTGCTTTGTGCGGCGGCGTGGCCGCGCTGAGTTCTTATGTTGAGTCGGAGGGGTCTTGATGGTGGCGTGCCATGGTCTTGCGCAGCTTGGCAAGGACGGCAATTAGGGACTGGTGTTGTTTCATGTCGTCCAGTGTTTCGCCCGGGTCGTGCAAGCCGGGGAAACGCACGCTGGTGTCGATCAGAGAGCGCGCCAGGCGCAGCAGCTCCGGCGGGTAGAGCGCGTTTAAACTGCGCTGAAAGTGCTCGGTTTCCAGTCCGTTTTTGTGCAGTCCATCCAGTGCGGCGATGCA
>JAWSVD010000010.1:0-30156 GCA_033852095.1 Granulosicoccaceae bacterium
AACACTCCACTCAAACACAACATCGGCACCTGCTGTGCGCGGCGCTTTGTTCTTCGGTGACAAGGCCGTTGGGCTAACTGCACTCGGCGGATGATCTGCAGCAACGCCGTACAGCGCTGGGTTGATGTCCACCCGGTAGAGCTCTACAGCGCTGCCGCTGTACCAATCAGAGCCGAAGTAAATACGCTCGCCGTCTCGGCTCAGCGAGGCGTGTGGCTCGGCGTAGTAAGGTGAACCAGAGCTGTGCGCCCAAGCGATGTTGTATATTTTCGGGTTCTCGGCGAGCTCAACCAAGAAGATGCGATCGCAAAGAGAAGTTGAATCCGTGGCCGTCACCCCAGCCGAGCAGTTGTAGGTGGAAACCAAAACCCAGCCGGGCACATCGTAGCCGCGACCGGAAAAATGCAGCGATGTATTGCCCTGGCCGAACACATCAAACAGCGTCGTGACCTCTCCGTTCACGAGGTTGATGACAAAAACTTTGCCGTAATTCTCACTGCTGGGGTCATCAAAGGAGATCGACACATAACAATCGTCGCCATTTGCCATGCGGCACAGATCAGCGTGCTGGCCCTCGTTCATCAGCACGCGCTTTTCACTGAAGTCTATAGAGTACGACGCTGTTTCATCGGCACCGGAAACCACCACGTAGTTGCCCGAATGGCTGATAGCAACGTTGTCGTGTTGATGGTTGTTATAGTCGAGTGTGCCCAGCACGATTCCACCCTCGCGCACATCAAAGCTGACGAATCCCACGCTGTCTTCACGGCCGTTTTCTATCGCCCAAGCGTAGCGATTGCCGTCAGCGCTGGCGCCGCCTTCATACAGGGTCATGCCGTAGAGTTGATCGCCCCACGCCTCGGGCAACTTTCCCTCTAGGTTGGCCAGCACAGTCACCGCCCCGGTGGAAACCCGGTATTCGAATAACTTCAGCGTGCCCACATAGGAGTTTTGACCGGCAATGAAGCGAATAATATCTGAATCAGTCGGATGCCAACGCGGCTCGCTTTCATCGTGCATCCAAGGACGCGTGGTGGGAGAGCCACTGGAGAAAGCGATGAACTCCATGGCATTGCCGTCTGGGTTCGCCAGTGCATAACTCAAAACCCCCTGCTCTGGATGCATGGCGAGCAGCATAATCAGACTGCCGTCTGCGTTTTCCACTTGCACGCGTGAGTAGTCATTTTTGGCAACCGTGATACCGTAAACGGCCTCTGATGTGGACGCAGCTGTGAGACTTTTCACCGTGCTAAAAAAACTCTGGTCAATGTAAGATTCACCGAACTCAGGCTTGACTATGGTGGGTCGCTGCAAGCTCTGGATGCCTTCAGCATAGGGAATATAACCAATAGCTCCCGCTTCGATCTCAAAATCTAAAGACGTCCACTCGCTGAAGCCGCTGATGTTCTTCGCCCTGACTCTGAAGCGGTAATCGCTGGACTCGGGCAGCACAAGATCTCTGTCGATCATGCTGCAGCGATTGTCACTGCAGTGAGTGGCCGCCGAATAATCTTGCAAATGCAACAGCGGCACATCCAATGCTGTGTTTTCAATGACGACGTCAAAGCTGATGACCGCATCTGGGTGTTCCGGCTTCTGCCAACGAAACAGCGGTGCGAGCCCCGTGTCTATTTTCACACCGTTGTCCGGGGCGACTATTTCAGGGGCGCCGGGTGTAAGGCTGTGCAGCCAGGCGTACTCGGCACTGACCCACGCCGAGCTGCCGCGCAGGCCGTTGGCGACCAGAGCGAAGGATATCTTGGTATTGACCGGCAAGCTGCTGGTGTCCACAGCGAAGGAACAGAGGCCCTCTGCATCACAGGCGCTCGCCTGCTGCAAGAGCTGCTGCGCAATCGGGTTGCCTGTCTGCAGGTCTCTGGCGACCAGCAAAAAGGACTGGGTCCTCGCAGGGCTGCTGTCGCGCCACGTCAAGCTCAGCGGCTCGGTGTCCAGCAAGCGAGAGCCCGTCGCGGGCAGCAAATCCAGCGGCGCGCTCGGCGCTGGAGGAAAAGTGGGCAGGTCTTCATAGACGGCCGCGCTGATGTCCACGCGGTACAGGTCTATTTCATTGGCATCGTCGGTCACGATGCTGTACCAATCTGACGAGAAATACGCGCGCAAGCCATCGCGGCTCAGGGTGCCGTGGGGCTCGGCGTTATAAGTACTGCCCGAGCTGTGGGTCCAGGCAAGCTGATACAAGCGTGGATTGGGCGCCAGTTCCACCAGCGTCATTCGATCGCAAAGTGAGGTTGGCTTGGTGCTGGTGTCGATGCCATTGCCCAAGCAGTTGTAGGTGGACATCAGCGCCCAGCCGGGCACATCATGGCCCCGACCCGACAAATGCAAGGATGTATTGCCGTAGCCATACACGTCGATCAAGCTGTCCACTTGCCCAGTGACCAGGTCCGTCATGAAGACCTTGCCTATCTGCGCATGGCTGGAGTCATTGAAGATCACCGACACATAACAGTCATGGCCCAGCGCATTGGTGCAGCTGTCTCCATGCTGTGTCTCATCCATCAACACACGCTTAGCCTCGAAATCCACCGAGTATGAGGCGGTCTCTTGGTGGCCCGAGATCACCACGTAATTGCCGGACGGCGTAATGGATATGTTGTCGTGGTTCTGATCCGTGTAATCCAGCGTACCTAAGACGACACCGCCGTTGCGCACATCGAAGGCCACAAAACCCACCGTCTGCTCGTCGCCGTTCTCTATGGCCCACGCCAGGCGGTTGCCATCGGCACTGAAGTCCCCCTCCAGATGCGTCATGCCATATAACTGTGTGCCCCAGTGCGCCGGCAGCTTAGCGCTCAAATCCGACAGAACCGTGATCTCACCATCCGAAACCCGGTATTCGAACAGCTTGAGCGAGCCCCGTGCGCTGTTACTGCCCCCGATGAAACGAATCAGATCTGGGTCGGTGGGGTGCCAGCGCGCCTCCATCTCATCGTGCAGACGATCAAAACGCGCAGGGTTGTCGCTGGACTCGAATTCGACCAAGGTGATATCGCCGCCCGCACTGTCCATGAGCGCGTAAGAGGTGATGAAATTACCCGTGCCTTGCCAGACGCCGTAAACGAGCAGCTTGCTGCCGTCAGCATTCTCTATGGGAACCCGCGCATATTCCCCTTTGATCAAGGGGTAGCCTTCGTTGTGCGAGACATAATCGCGGCTGTTGCTGAGCCGCGTCACGCTGCCTCCCAGCGGATCCACATAGGGGATCTGCAATTCGGGTTTTTCAACCACGGGCCGGGTCAGGCTTAAAATACCGTCGCTATAGGGCACGTCTGCGGCAAAAATAGGCCTAGAGAAAATGAGCAGCGCGATTATAAACAGCGCAGCAAGCCAAATACCGTAGACCCTGGAACGACTCACTCAACTTCTCCAAACTATTTAATTGCCAATGACGCCATAATGACAGAGATCACTGATAGAACGGGGGAATGCACATGAATGTTCCATCAGGTCCGCTGCGGCGGCGAATTCGTTCGCACTATAATGAAAGACAGCCTGATTATCGGTGCTCTGTATTACATACTTGACGCAAACTACTGACACGTTTGGGTATATGTGAAGCGGTAGACGCAGCGCTATTTTACTGCCCATTTTGTGAAGCTTTACTCAGCAATTCACAGCATTTCATTGCGGGGACAAAAAAGCGCCGGCCGATTTAAGCCCACCTCGAGACCTAGGCGTGACACCGCCCAGGACGCCCAGCAACAACACTCGAATTAGGCGCTTAGTAGAAAGCTAATACGACCTGAAGCAAACAGTTGTTTTTAACGGTGTTGATCTAAAGGACAATACAGCGAAACTTACAGTGTGCGCCGACAGAGGGTGCCGACAATGAGCGCGGGCAACGCCTCCCGCAGGTGTTTGTCTAGCACGATACACGGACAAGTGGCTCAGCCTACGCGCTCGTGGCAACACCTGAGCAATGGGCAGCCCACTAAATCGTTAGGCATTAGGCCAATGCAATAACCCCGGAAATCACAGCCATGACCACACATCACC
Source organism: Granulosicoccaceae bacterium (assembly GCA_033852095.1). GTDB lineage: Bacteria > Pseudomonadota > Gammaproteobacteria > CALCKW01 > CALCKW01 > CALCKW01. The sequence goes on from JAWSVD010000010.1 coordinate 4,018, forward strand.
GCATCCGCAAGTTCAACACCGCGCAGACCTACCCCGAGCAAAAACTCGACAACGATCTCTGCCAAGCGGTGGTGACCCGCGGGGGAAAGACGGTCTATCTGCGCGGTCAGTGCCCTCAAGAACTGGATGACGCAAAGAACATCGACAGCCACGACCCAGCCGAACAGACGCACAAGGTCATGCAGAACATCCGGCAACTGATCGAGGAGGCGGGCGGCGACATGAGCCACCTGGTCAAGGTGGTCGTCTACATCACCGATGTGCGCCACCGCGAAGCCATCTACCGCACCATGGGCGAATACATCAAAGATGTGCACCCTGTGTCGACGGGCTTGGTGGTGCAGGCACTCGCCCGCCCCGAGTGGCTGGTGGAGATTGACGGCACAGCCGTCATTCCGGACTGAGCCCATGACATTCTCACTGGTCGCCCGCTGCAAGGACACAGGCATGTTCGGCCTCGCCATCTGCTCATCATCCCCCGCCGTCGCCGCACGCTGCTCTTTCGCCCGTGCCGGCGTCGGAGCCGTCGCCACGCAAAACATCACCGATCCCCGGCTTGGCCCGCTGACACTGGACCTGATGGCACAAGGAATGTCAGCGGGAGAAGCGATTGCAGAGATTCAACGCCAGGGTGAATTCATGGATTACCGCCAGTTGCTCGCGGTCGATGCCACCGGAGCAACGGCTGTTCACTCCGGCACGCATGCGCTGGGGATCTGGACCCAAGCCCAGGCCCAAGACGTCGCCTCGGGCGGAAATCTACTGGCCAATGCGCAGGTGCCGCAAGCCATCGTCGACGGTTTTGTGGCATCCAGTGGTCACTTGGGCGACCGCCTATTGGCCGCGTTGCAAACCGGACTCGCCGCGGGTGGCGAGGCGGGACCGGTGCATTCTGCAGGCATGAAAATTGTGCACCGCGTCAGCTGGCCCATCGCCGATCTGCGCTGCGACTGGACAGAGCACTGCCCCATCGAAAACATCGCCACGGCCTGGGCCGTCTACAAACCACAACTGCAAGCCTATTTACAGCGGGCCCACGACCCCCGAGAGGCACCGGCCTACGGGGTGCCCGGCGACGAGTAGAATGGGAGTGCCTGTCGCCCTAGGAAATTGCACGCGACTACAAGCAAACTGAGCACCACTGCCCCGCTATAAAAGAGATCACCGCCCATGGCACTGCACTACACGCTCCGACAGCTCGAATACTTCATCGCCGTGGGCGACGAGGGCAGCATTGTCAAAGCGTCGCGCAAGGTGAATGTCAGCTCCCCTTCGATTTCTGCCGCGGTTACCCAGTTGGAGGATCAATTTGGCCTGCGCCTGTTCATCAGAAAACACGCACACGGACTGACCTTAACCCCCTCGGGGCAGCAGTTTATGGTGCAGGCGCGCCGCGTATTGCATGAAGCCGCAGAGATGAACCGGCTCGCCGATGAGCTGTCCGGCAATGTGCAAGGCCAGCTCAAGGTAGGCTGCCTGCTCACTTTTGCCCAGCTGATCGTGCCGAGCTTGCGCCGCGGCTTCGAGCAGCAATACCCGCGGGTGTACGTGAGCCAAACAGAGCTCGATCAACTGGAGATTTTCGACAGGCTGCGCTCCGCTTCGATTGACGTGGCACTCAGCTACGACCTGAACATCCCCAACGATATCACCTTCATACCGCTCATCGAACTGCCACCCTACGTGATGTTGGCTGCAGATCACCCCCTCGCCCAGCGGCCCTCGCTGTCAGCCGAAGACCTGAAGGGGCACAAGATGGTGCTGCTGGATCTGCCCCACAGCACAGACTACTTTCTCGGCCTCATGACGGTCTCCGGTGTTCAGCCTCAGATCGTCGAGCGCACCAAAGACATGGCTGTCTTGCGCAGCCTCGTCGCCAATGGCTTCGGGTATTCGATTGCCAACATCCGGCCCTTGAACGATCTGGCGCCCGATGGGCGCGCACTGTGTTTTTTGCCCTTGACAGGCCAGGTGCGGCCGATGAATTTGGGCATCGCGCTAGTCGACGAAATCGCGAATGTTCTGACCGTGCAGCGATTTGTGCAGTACTGCCGAGAGACCCTCAGCCAAAGTTCAACGCTCGGCGGCGCGGCCATCGGCGAGCAGCTGCAGTGATTTCTTCCTGCGTCCCATTGATCACAGAACGAGCCAGCGACTGACATGACACAGACCCTCGACCTGCTGGAAAAGCTGATCGCATTCCCCACCGTCAGCGCAGAGAGCAATCTACCGATGATCGCATATCTGCGCGACTATCTGACAGAGCGCGGTTTCGAGCTGCACCAGATAGACGATGCAACGGGGCAAAAAACGGGCTTGTTTGCTAGCCTAGGGCCCTCCAGCCCCGGCGGCATATTGCTCTCCGGCCACACCGATGTCGTGCCCACCAAAGGGCAAGCTTGGAGCCGCCCCGACTTCGAGCTCAGCCAGGAATCAGACCGCGTCTACGGGCGCGGCACAACCGACATGAAAGGCTTTTTGGCCAGCATGTTGTTCGCCGCAGACCTCGCGTCGAAACAGCCTTTGAGACGCCCTCTGAAACTGGCGTTCTCCTTTGACGAGGAGATTGGCTGTGTCGGCATTCAGCAAATGATCGGGCAATTGGAATCCACCATCGGCCTGCCGGACATCGCCATTGTCGGCGAGCCCACCTCCATGCAAGTTGCCATTGGCCACAAAGGCAAGGCGGCTATTCAGGCGAGATGCATCGGCCAGAGCGGGCACTCGGCGCTCGCGCCCAACTTTCTCAACGCGATTCACCTGGCGACTGATTTTGTGCTGGCACTGCGCGCCGTGCAAAGCGACATCGCAACGAACGGTGCGCGCGACTATGCCTACGACATCCCCTACTCCACCTTGCACGTGGGCAAGATCCAGAGCGGGCTTGCACTTAACATCGTGCCAGACACGGCGCTGATAGATTTTGAATACAGGCACCTTGCGGCGGACAACAGCGAAGACATCATGGCGCGGATCAACGCCGCGGCGGAACAAGTGGTCGTAGCGCATCGAAGCCAATTCGCCGGCGCAGCCATCGAGCTCAATCGCTACAACATTTATCCGGGTTTGGACATCTCCGCCGACAGCGACGTGATCTCACAAGTGCAGCACTTTGCGCAGAGCAATGCCATCTCCAAGGTCGGCTTCGGCACCGAGGCGGGGTACTTTGATGCTCTGGGCATAGCCACGGTGGTGTGCGGCCCGGGCAACATGGCTGAGCAAGGCCACAAGCCTGATGAATACCTGATGCTGGATCAGCTCAGCGCCTGCGACGCCATGATGAAGCGGATCGTAGGCAGCCTGCGCGAGTAATGTCAGATCATCACTGACAGTGCTTCATGCCGGCTGCTCTATCGCGTCAATAAGCCGAGGCAAGCGATCAATTCAAGCCCGCAGAGAGGCACAGAGACAGCCCCCCGCACCTACTGCAGCGCTTGTTCGTGGTAGACCCTGTACTGCCGTTGGGTGCAGATGTGGTCTGCGAGGTATCTGGCGTCATGCCACACCCCCCAGATAAACGACGAGCCCCGTCGTGACTGCCACGGCAAACCCAGAAAATAGATACCGGGCTCACTGGAGACGCCGCGCTGGTGCTGGGGCCTGCCGTGCGGGTCAAAAGCATCCACCTTCAACCAACTGTAATCCGACTCAAACCCGGTGGCCCAAATGATGGTTTTCACACCAGCACACGCGAGCTCAAGTGTACGCAGCGGTTCGAGCACGCAGGCGGGGCTCGGCTCAAAGGCGCGGGCCTCGGGCTCTTCGGGCAGGTCCAGCCCATTGCGCGCAACGTAGGCATCGGCTTCATCCAACATCGCTAGGAAACTGGCATCGCCTGCGGCAATGTTCGTCGCAACATCCGCGGCGAAACTCAGCACGCCATCTTTATAGGATTCGGTGCGCCCCACCAGCTTCATACCCTGCACCGCTAACTCTCGGAAATCAACCGTGTGACCGCCGTTGGCGCCGCTCACAGCGATCGTGACGTGCTCCGCCCCTGGATCTTGTGCAGCCGCATCCCACTTGCCTAGCACCCCCAGCCACCAGCAAAAGTCTCGGCCTCGGTAGCTACGCGGCGGACGCTCGTGCGGCCCCACGGACAGGTAGACCTCTCTGCCCGAAAGCATCAGCTCCTCCGCAATCTGTGATCCCGAAGATCCGGCACCCACCACCAGCACAGCGCCGTCGACCAGTTGTGATGGCTTGCGGTAAGCAGCGGAATGCAACTGCTCTACCGCCGCGTCTACGGGTACCAAGGGCGGAATGATCGGTCGTTGAAAAGGCCCCGTGGCGCAGACAATATTGTCTGCTTCGATAACACCTTTGCTGGAGTCAATGTGAAAGCCAACACGCCCCTCAAGCTTTTGCACCTGCAACACCTCCACGCCACAGCGAACAGGTGCTTGAATCTGCTGGGCAAAAGCCTCGAAGTAATCCGCCACCTTTTCCTTGGGGGCAAACGCCTCCCCGTCAACGCCGACAACATTGAAATCCATGCTGGGAAAACGGTCGTGCCATGCAGGCCCGTTGGCCACCAAGGAATCCCATCGACCTGTGCGCCATTGCTCCGCAATACGCTCTTTCTCCAGTAAAAGGTGCGAAATACCGTTGTTTCTCAGGTGTTCACTCATGGCCAAGCCTGCTTGCCCTGCACCCACCACAAGTGTCTCTACTTTCTTCACCGGCATTCCTCTCAGCTTTCATTCAACGCATTGATGTCCATGCAACGAGTATAGGGAAATTCCAAAAAAATCAAAAACATGATTTAATTAAGCACTGCTTTTGCAGCTACTAATCCGATATCACGCCATTTTGTCGCTAATTTCAACAAATAGTCCCAGAACTATTTGATTTGCTTTATCCCACACGCAGAGACCACTATCACCTGGCAACTACGCCATGCTTCGCAACCCTTGGCGCTGTAGAAAGCCGGGAGCGGGTTCACTGGCCCGCAGTAATTCCACCGTCCACATAGAGGGTTTGCCCAGTCACGAAATCAGACGCAGAAGAGCAGAAAAAATTGGCTGGCCCCACAATATCCTTGGGATCGGCAATGCGCCCCAGAGGAATCCTGTCGAGCAGGCCCTTTCTGAATTCGGGATTTTCCATGACATGCCGGATCATCTCGGTGTAGACAAAAGTCGGCGCAACACCGTTCACCGTGATGCCATGCGGTGCCAATTCCATCGCGTGTTGTTTAATCAACATAACCAAGCCCCCTTTGCTCGCACAATAGGCCGAGTACCCTCTGTCACGCAGGCCGAGCTGAGAGCGAACCGAAAGAAGGTGCACCTGTTTGCCGCCACTCGCGCTTTCGATTTGATGCCGAGCAATGGCCTGCGCCAAAAACATAGAGGCCTTCAAATTGACTTCATACACCTCGTCAAACGCTTCTTCCGTGACTTCCAGAAGCGTTTGCTCACGCTGAATACCCACACAATTCATCAGGATATCCACTCGCCCAAACCGCTCTACTACAGCATTGACAGTACGGTTAATTGCCGCAACCGATTTCACGTCTACGGCAAAGCCAGCGGCATCGAAGCCAGCGTTGCTGAGTTCCAGCGCGAGCTTGTTGGCTTTTTCAGCACTGCGACCAGCAATGGCCACCTGGGCCCCTGACACGGCCAGGCCCCAGGCTATGGCCTCACCGATGCCACCATAACCGCCAGGGACAAAAGCGACTTTTCCACTCAAATCAAACAAGCCCGTCAGCTCTTTAGCGAAATCAACCAAAGGTTCAATTTTATCGTTCATGCTTCAATGCCATTTCCGAGACAGAAGACACATTTATAACAACAAATCCCCCTGAATTAAATCCGATTGTTCGCATTCCCAAAAACGGCACATAGAATTGATTACTGTCAGTAACTGCAGTGCTCGCCGAAAAAGCGCCAATACAATTTCTTATTTGCGTTACCAAAAATCGATTGCAGAACAGAATAAAAAAGGAAACTCTGCCATTTTTCCGGTCCTACTGCGCTGTTATATATTTCAGAATACAAGCGTTGATTCTGAGCCAACTACGCTGCTAGCGGAATCTGATAGTAGATCACCGATTCCTCAGAGTCGGCGATAAATTCATCGCCGTATTCTTCTATATCCGCGCAGAAGCTGTGCTGGTGCTTTGACTGCAGCAACCAACTGGAATAGATGTAGTTGACGGTGGTGTCGAGCATCTTGGTGTTTCCCACGTGCTTAAAGCGTGCGTAGCGCGTCTCTGGGATTTCCAGCAGCTGCATCCCCTCAGGCACGGCGCTGTTATCTGGCACCTCGCAGGCAGCCAGATACTGCAATAGATCGGTCTTCTCCTCCGTTTGCTGCACAATGCCGTAGGCCAGGCCAGGCACCGCATTGCCAATCTCCCCCATCCGCGGCACAAATTCACCCCACAGCGCTGGCAGCCGGTCGGCTATGTTGTTTTTCTCGGAATCCACACTGTAGAACGTAGTGTGCAAACCGACAAACAAGCGCCGCGGTTGCAGATAGATCTCTGGCTCAAGCGAAATGCTCTGGTGGATATGCTGCAGATAACCCGCGTCTATCTCCACCTTGCGAAACATAAAATTCCGCGCATCCTGTTTTCTGCTCGCCATCGGCGTCATGCCAAAGGCACTTTTAAATGCCCGGCTAAAGCTCTCCTGAGATTCGAAACCCGCACCGAGCGCTATGTCGATGATGCGCTCGTCCGTGCTGGTCAGCTTGCGCAGCGCTTCGGCCAGGCGGCGGGAGCGAATGTAGGTTTTTAATGTCTCGTTGGTGAGCGCCTTAAAGATGCGCTGAAAATGCCACTGACTCAGCCCCGCCTGCGCCGAGACACTCGCTAAGCTGAGCTCGTCATCAAGATTCAGCTCGACATATTCAACAGCCGCCTGAACCTGCTGCAGATAACTCATCGCAATTCCCCCAAGGATATCAGCACAGTTTAGACAGCTTCGGCCACGTAAGCAGTTATTTCAGCTTGCGCTGCCGCCACGATTTCCCCCGCCCTGTCCGCGTATTGATCCAAGCCAAAAGCCGAGACCGCGTGTGTCTCAATGCCCATAAAACCGAGGCAGTTCCGCATCAGCGGCGTGGCTAGGTTCATCGCGCTCATGGGCGCCTCACTGTAATCACCGCCGCTGCTCATCAGCACCAATGCGCGCTTGCCGCCACACAATCCCACGTACTCGCCCTGCTCGGTGATATCAAAAGTGCGACCCTTTTGCACCACCGCATCTAACCAAGCTTTGATTGCCGCTGGCACACAGAAGTTATAGAGCGGAAAAGCAAAAACCACCGTGTCGGCGTCGAGCAAGCGCTGCATCAGCGCGTCGCTGTCCGCTACCACCCGCTGCTCTTCAGTGTTCAATGTCTGGCCAGCGAAATTTCGCTTCAGCAAGGCATCGACAACGACCCGGCTGTGCTGCGGCACTGGTGTTTGCACCAGATCAAGAAAATCCACCTCGGCGTCATCCGGCAGACAGGCCAAATAGCTGTCCAGCAATTTCTCGGTATTGGAACGGGTGCGCGGCGTATAACTTACAACCAGAATCTTGGACATGGGCTTTGGCTCATCAGTGATTGGGTGATCACTGTAGGTGAAGGCCCTGCGGGGGTTTTGATATTTTGTGCGCTTGTGGGTTATTGGCGCTACGCGCGTGATCGCTGCGGCGATGTAGGCCAAGATGCGTTGCTCACCGGATTGCACTGGCTTCTACAACTTGAAGCTTGCTGCGCTGCGCTCCCGCATTGCGCTCCGCTTCATGACGGGCTACGGGGTGTGGTGATTTTGCATATTTCGGTGATGTCAGGGACTTCGGCTAGGTTGGGTCTGGTGTAGCCCGGAAGAAGCGGAGCGGTATCCGGGTTTGTGCAGCAAACTTGATCTCTCGTCAGGCACCGAACCTTAAAGTAGGGCAGAATTCATTCGGGCAATGCCGCTTGGGGTTGTGCTCCTTGGTTTGGTTGTGTCAGTTTGTGGGTTCTTTGGCTTCGATGCCCTCTATCGCCGGGCGGGCGACGTACTTTTGAACCCAAAAGTAAGCAAAAGGTCTTCCCTCACCATCGACACCACTTCGTGGTGCAACTGCGCTTCTCACGGCCAGAGGGAGCATTGGAAACTCGTCGCAGGCTCCTCAGACACCCAATGCCCTGTTTCCTCTGTCCACTGCGATGCTCGACTCTGGCGAAAGGGGCGCGAGGATTCGGCGCGTTCTATTGCCTATTCGCATCACCAAAAAGGGCGGCACTGGTGAAGCTTCTCTAAGAGGGTATAAGCGCAACGTATCTGCCTCGAATTCTTATGATAGAAACTGACGCCTCCGCTTTCTCGAATCCTCCAAGAATCAGTCGTCGGCGATCACACGGTATGTTTTCGTATCCAATCGCGTCTTTATAACTTCAACATCGGGCTGCAGTTGGTCTACCAGCTTCCTAATCACCTCAACCGGTTTTAGACAAAAAGGGCCTAGAATCACTTCACGCAACGCTACAGTTTCATTAAACGGATGAAAATACAGCCCCCCTTCCTCGTGAAGCCCTTCAAGCGTCACCCACAATCTGACCTCTTTTTCATACGCCCAGCTCGCGAATTTGGTACCTGCAAGACTAATTTCAGTTGAGCCAGCTTCACTCCACATCACATTCCCTTCGATAATGTCGTATGAAAGCCGATCGGGAGTATACGTAATGTGACACTCGCTCCCGTCTTCAGGAATGTCGAAGCCCAACACGATCCCTTGATGCTTATCTGCGTAGTGCGCCCACATGACGGGATCTTCAGCCGATTTAGAGAAACACAAAGCACCAAAGGAATCATCATACTGGCCCTTCGTCATTCGGTACGCTACTTCGGCAGCAGCGCTATCGTGGCTCGCCGCAAAGAGTTCATAGGGGTCGTTCATGTCACGAAAGCGCGAAACCTTCAGTCTAGAAAAAACGATGTTTTCGATTGCGAAAATCGCCGGAAGAAATACATAAGCTGTCATAATTAGCCAGTCATCTTTTAAGAGGGAATCAAAGGCTCCAAGAAGCATTTACAAATATTAAGAAAAAAGCAAGCTACTTCCAAAGTTTGAACTTTAATCAGAAGGGCTGCACCCGACTAATATCCAGCTCTGCGTCCCTGCCCGGTAAGTCCATCGTCGCCACTTGGCGTGGGGTGCTGGCGATCACTTTGCCGCGGCGGACAACCTGCAGGCGGTTCGGCTTTAATCGAACGGCTTCGACGGGGTTGTCGGCTTGCAGCAACACCATGTCGGCGTTGTTGCCGATAGCGATGCCGTAGCCTTCAATGCCCATGATTTTGGCCGGGGCGGTGGTGACGGCTTCTAGGCACCAGGCCATGTCGGCGCGGCTGGTGAGCTGGCCGACGTGCAGGCCCATGCTGGCGACGTCTAACATGTCAGCGCGGCCCAATGAATACCACGGGTCCATCACGCAGTCGGCGCCGAAGGCGACGTCGATGCCGTGTTCGCGCATTTCGCGCACGCGGGTGAGGCCGCGGCGTTTGGGGTAGGTATCGTGCCGGCCTTGTAAGGTGATGTTGATCAGCGGGTTGGGGATGGCGGCGACTTCCGCCTCGGCGATCAGGGGTAATAGCTTGGAGACGTAGTAGTTGTCCATGCTGTGCATGGAGGTGAGGTGCGAGCCCGCTACCCTGCCCTGCAGGCCCAAGCGCTGGGTGTGCAGGGCCAGTGCCTCTATGTGCCGTGAGTGCGGGTCGTCGCTCTCGTCGCAGTGCATGTCCACGCGCAGGCCGCGCTCGGCGGCTATCTCGCAGAGCTCTTTTACACTCTCATCCCCTTGGGCCATGCTGCGCTCGAAGTGCGGGATGCCGCCGACCACGTCCACGCCCTTGTCCAATGCGCGCAGCAGGTTGGCGCGGGCTGTTGGGTCTCTGTAGAAGCCGTCCTGCGGAAAGGCCACCAGTTGTAAATCCAAATACGGCGCGACATCCTTTTGCACTTGCAGCAGCGCGTCCACGCCTTTTAACTCATCGTCACAGATGTCGACGTGGCTGCGCACCGCGAGCAGGCCCTGCGCCACCGCCAAATCGCAATAGCGCATGGCGCGCTCGTGGATTTCTTCGACGGTTTGAATTGGCTTGAGTTCGTTCCACAGGGCGATGCCCTCCAGCAGGGTGCCGCTGACGTTCATGCGCGGCCGGCCCAGTGATAAGGTGGCGTCCATGTGGAAGTGCACATCCACAAAGGGCGGAATCAGCAGCTGCCCCTGGGCGTCTATCTCCGCGCCAGCGGTGGCGGCTAAGTTTGCTTCGATGGCGGTTATCTTGCCGTCAACGCAGCCCACGTCGACGGTATCAGTTGCACCCACCAAGGTGGCGTTACGTACGATTAAATCCATGTCTTTTCCTTTAATATCCAGTGCCCATCCACTACAACGTAGAACACCACCGCAGCCACAAGCCACAATGAAGTGCTGTGCGAGAAGCATCAAAAACAAGCTTCAAGATGTCAGCCACTGTGCAAATTGGTAATTCACCTAGCCCCCAGCACCGCCGCGGATGCGCTTCGCTTATACGCCCTACAACTTCGAGTGGGCAGCAGTCCTGAAGGGCTGATAAGACCCTGCCGCATCGGCGGCATACCCGGCAAATATCCCTTAGCGTTGCCCCTTGAACCAAGGCTGTAATAAAGCGCGCGGGTAGTCGGCGCCGCGCGCGGCGACCACCAGTGCCACGATGGACAGTATATACGGCAGCATCAAAAAGAACTGCGCGGGCAAAAAGGCACCCACTTCGGTTTGCAGCCGTACTTGATAGGCATCAAAAGCGCCGAACAATAGCGCGCCCAGCAGCGCTTTGCGCGGCTGCCACGATGCAAACACCGTGAGCGCAATGCACACCCAGCCGCGGCCGCCCGCCATGCCGAAGAAGAAGGCGTTGAAGGCGGACAGTGTGAGGAAAGCACCGCCCATCGCCATGATGGCCGAGCCCACTATCACCGCGCCGCTGCGCAGTGCATAGACCGAGAGTCCTTGGCTGTCGACTGCGTCGGGGTTGTCGCCCACTGCGCGTATTGCCAGGCCCAGCGGTGTGCGCGCCAACACCCAGCCGACCACGATCACTAAGGCGATAGCCAGGTAGGTCATGGCGGTCTGCTGGAACAGCGCGGGCCCTACAAAGGGCAGCTCGGACAACACCGGAATATCCAGCGGCTGAAAGGGTGTGATGCGCGGCGGCGAGCTGACATCTGGCAGCGCCGTGCGGTAAAAGAAATACGCGCCGCTGGTGGCGAGCATGGTGACCCCCAGGCCGGAGACATGCTGCGACAAACCCAGCGGCACGGTCAGAAAGGCATGCAGTGCACCGAACAACGCGCCCACCAGCATCGCCACCAGCACCCCACCCCAGAGGCCGCTGCCCATCCACACGGCCATCCAACCGGCCATGGCGCCGACGGTGAAGATGCCTTCGATGCCGAGGTTGAGCACACCGGCACGCTCACAGATCAACGCACCCAGGGTGCCAAAGATCAGCGGTGTGGCGATGCGCAAGGTGGCCGCCCAGAAATTTTCCGAGAGCAATATATCGAAGAATTCCATCAGGTGTTTGCTCCCTTGGCAGTGTTTGATGCGCTGATCCAGCTCACTTTAAAGCGCCGCAGAAAACCACCGATCAGCACACACAACAGCGCCAGTGCGACCATCAGATCCGCGAGATAATTGGAGACACTCAAAGCGCGGCTCATGAAATCGGCGCCGACGAACACTGCTGCGACAAACACCGCGGCAAGCACCACCCCCAGCGGCGAGAGGCCGGCGAGCATGGCGACCACGATGCCGGCGTAACCAAAACCCGGAGACATATCAGCGGTGAGATAACCCTTGAGGCCGGCGACCTCACTGACACCCGCCAGCCCAGCGAGTGCGCCCGATAGCGCGGCGGCGCCGAGGGTAGCACCTGTTATGGAGATGCCCGCGTGACGTGCTGCGGCCGGGTTTTCGCCCACCGCGCGCAGCGCAAAGCCGAAGGTGGTGTAGCGCATGATGAAGAACACCAGCACAGACGCCGCCATGGCCAAATACAAGCCCATGTGCAAGCGGTAGCGGGGACTGATAACAGCGGGTAGCAGGGCCTCGTCGACAATGGGTTCAGACTGCGGCCAGCCCAAGGCCATGGGGTCTTTGAGCATGCCCTCGAGCAGCATTTGCACCAGCAACAAGATGATGAAATTCAACAGCAGCGTGGTCACCACTTCGTCGGTTTGGAAGCGCGTCTTGAGCCACGCGGGCCCGATCATGGCGAGCGCGCCGGCTGCAGCACCTGCGATGAGCACCAGCGGGATCAACACCGCGGGCGGCGCATCGATAGCACCCGTGCCGACCACCACAGCGCCCACGGCGCCCAAATACAACTGCCCTTCCAGACCGATGTTCCAGAGCTTGGCCCTGAAGGCGACTGCCGCCGCTAGACCGGTCAGTATCAGCGGCGTAGCGCGGGTCAGGGTTTCGGTGAGAGCAAAGAGGTTGCCAAAAGCGCCTTTGACGATCAGCCCATAGGCAATGAAGGGGTTTTGCCCGGCGGCCAGCAGCGGGATAGCGGCGAGCAACATGGCAAACAACGCCGCCAGCACAGGCGCCATTAGCGAGAGCCAGCGCGATGACTGGGAACGGGGTTCTAGGCGTATCATCGCTGTGCCTCCTGTGGCTCAGCCACGTCCTTGTGCTGGCCCGCCATCATCAAGCCGATGCTGCTGCGGTCCACCTTGTCGCTATCACCGGCGTCAATTAGCTCACCTTCGTGCAACACCACGAGGCGATCCGCGAGGGAGAACAACTCGTCCAGATCTTCGGATATTAACAGCACCCCTGCCCCGCGCTTGCGCGCGTCCAACAAGCGCTGATAGACGTCAGTCTGTGCGCCTATATCGAGCCCACGCGCGGGCTGGCTGGCGAGAATCAACAGCGGTGCTTTGTCCAGCGCGCGCGCCAGTATGAGCTTTTGCATATTGCCTCCCGATAACAAGCCCACCGTGGCGTCTGGACCTTCGCAGCGGATATCGTATTCCTCGATTTGCTGTTCGGCGTGGGCGCGAGCAGCGCCACTGCGCACCACACCGAAACGCTGAAAGCGAGGGTCGTCCAGTGATTCGATGATGAGGTTTTCGCTGATGTTCATGGCCGCCACCACGCCCTGGTGGTGGCGGTCTTCGGGGATGCGCGCTACACCGCGCGCCATCAGCTGTCGTGGTCCTGCGCCGCTGGCGGGCGTACCGCCGATCCGCATCTCGCCACTGCTGGGCTGCAGCAGACCGGAGATCAGATCTGCCAGTCCCGCCTGGCCATTGCCCGATACCCCGGCCACGCCGACGATCTCTCCGCTGTGTACCGTGAGGCTGACATCCCGCAATCTGTGCCGCAGTTGGGTGCTGTCCACATTGACAGCTGACAACTGCAACACCGGCTCGCCACGTTCCACATGCTCGTGTTTATTAGGCGGCACTTCTCTGCCCACCATCAGCTCGGCGATCTGCTGTTGAGACGCTTCAGCTGTCGTCAACTCGCCCACCAGTTTGCCGTGGCGCAGCACGACCACCCGATCCGAGGCGGCCATGACTTCGTGCAGTTTGTGCGAGATAAAAATAATGGCCAGGCCACGCTGAGCCAGCAGCGCGACTGTTTGATACAGGCCTTCGGCCTCTTGTGGTGTGAGCACCGCGGTTGGCTCGTCCAGCACCAATACCTGTGTGTCATGCGCCAGCGCTTTTAAAATCTCGATGCGCTGGCGCTCGCCCACGGTCAGGGCCGATACACGCTCGTCAAGGGATACCTGCAAGCCGCTCTCTGTCATTTGCGCCTCCACCCGCGCGCGTAGCGCGGCACGCCCTCTCGCGGGCAACAGCAAATTCTCGCTGCCCAATAAGATATTTTCAAAACCCGTGAGGTTTTCGGCCAAGGTGAAGTGCTGGTGCACCATGCCGATGCGTGCGGCCAGGGCAGCCTGCGGGTTGCCCGGTTGCAGCAGCTGCAGCACGCCCTGTGCATCGGCGTAATGGATCGTGCCTTGCTCCGCGACGTAGTGGCCGAACAGGATGCTCATGAGTGTTGTTTTGCCGGCGCCGTTTTCGCCGAGCAGCGCCACGACCTCGCCCTTGTGCAGGCTGAGGCTGATATCTTCATTGGCCAGGGTGTCACCGAAGCGTTTGCTGATGTTTTGTAATTGGAGCAGCTTGGGTGTGTTTTCTGTTGGTAAGGAATGCAGTCCAGCTGAAGCTACATGTGCGGCGCCGACCGATGCTCCATTATTTTCCTGTAGGTTCGGCTTTAGCCGGACACCGGAACGTGTTGAGGCGGATGGGGGTTTTTCGCCGTTGGAGTCGGAGTGCATGGTTCCACCAGTCGGGGTTTTGTTTGGGGTTAGGACAAATTTTGAGTCGCGGCGAGAATTCCAGGCGATTTGATAGCGCCACTTTTGTGTGCGTCTGCAGCGGCATTTGTCCGGCTGAAGCCGAACCTACAGAAACTACGCGGTCAGACCAACATCACGAAATCCCTGTGGGTTCGGCTTAAACTGGACAAGGCAGTCCACGTAGCCAGACCCGTAAAATGCCCACGGGCCTGACTTGTCTTTTCTAGTTGTTGGACTTGGGCTCGTTGTCGTCGACTTCGACGGTGAAGACGCCGGAGAGGATTTCAGCCTGCTTGGCCGTGACTTTCGCCGCCATCTCGGGCGATACCAGTTCGGCGTCGAACACCAAGCTGCCGCCGTTGTGCGCCATGTAGCTGAACTCGCTGTAGTCGGCCGCTTCATAACTGCCGCCAGCGACGGCTGCGATGGCATTTTGGATGGTGGTTTCCATGTGCCAGAGGGCACTGGCGACGACGGTGCCAGGGTAGTCCGCCGCTGTGTCAATCACGTTGCCCACCGCCAGCACACCGCGCTCTACCGCCGCATCAGACACGCCAAAGCGCTCGGCGTAGAGTAGATCAGCGCCCTTGTCGATCATGGCGAAAGCAGATTCTTTGGCTTTTGGTGGGTCATACCACGAGTTGATAAAGGTGACCAAAAACTTCACGTCCGGGTTGACAGACTCTGCACCCGCCCTGAAGGCGTTCATCAGGCGGTTGACTTCGGGGATGGCGAAACCACCGACCATGCCGATCAGATTGCTCTCGGTCTTGGAGCCGGCGATCATGCCGCTGAGATAACTTGGCTCGTGAATGAAGTTATCAAACACTGAGTAGTTGGGTGCTTCGGGGCCAAAAGAAGAGCCCATCAACATCGCCACCTCGGGATAACCCGCCGCCACTTTGCGCGCGGCGCGTTCCACCGCGAATGATTCACCCACGATCAGATCAACGCCCTTCTCCGCGTACTCGCGCATCACACGCTCGTAATCGGTGTTGGCGACATTCTCCGAAAATTCGTAACTGATTTGGCCCTTTTCAACCGCCTTGTTTAGCGCCTGGTGGATGCGACCCACCCATTGTTGCTCCACGGGGACCGTGTAGATTGCAGCGACCTTGAGTTCGGCGGCCACCTGACTGGCGCCGAGCAGCGACAGAGCTGCGACACACAGTGTTGCTGCGCGCGGCAGCTTAAAAGCGATTTTCATTTGATATATCCTCTTGCGATAACATAAAAGGACAAGCACCAGCCTGCGGCGGTGCTCGCAGAATATCTGAGGAAGCGGCAGAATTATTGGGCTCCCCACGGAACAGGGATGTACCACTAAAAACCGAGCAAGCAATGCTCCCGAATCTGGCGAACCCTGGGTGGGCTCGCCAGACTTTCCTCTTTCTTAGAGACGCTCAGAACTACTCTGGCTTTTTTTACCTTGGTTTTTCTCAGAGAGCGTCGACGATCTGGTGTGTCCACGCGCCTGTTGGCGCCTCGGAGATCACTGGATCAGAGCCACCGGACAAGAGTGTCTGTACGGTGCGCTCGTAATCGGCGGGGTCCAGACGGCCATCAGAGCCTTCGGTGAGCTTGTTGATCTCACCCATCATGCGGCGCTGGTGGTGCTCTGTCTGCGCACCTGATGCGTCGTTCTCAAGCACGATATCTGCGGCGGCGTCGGAGTTCTCACGCGCCCAAGCCCAGCCCTTCATGGAGGCGCGAACAAAGCGCACCATGCGATCGGCAAAAGCAGGATCTTCGAGGTTTTTCTCCAACACGTAGAGACCGTCTTCCATGGTGGCTACGCCCTGCTCTTGGTAGGGAAAGACCACCAATTGCTCGGGCGTGAGGCCCGCGTCAATGACCTGCCAGTACTCGTTGTAGGTCATGGTGGAGACGCAGTCGGCTTGCTTTTGCAGCAGTGGATCGACGTTGAAACCCTGCTTCAGCACTTTCACGCCATCAGCGCTGCCGTCGATGGACAGGCCGAGCTTGCCCATCCAGCTGAGGAAAGGGTATTCGTTGCCGAAAAACCAGACGCCGAGCGTTTTGCCTTTAAAATCGGCTGGCGTGCTGATGCCGGTCTCTTTGCGGCAGGTGAGCATCATGCCTGAGCGTTTGAAAGGCTGCGCGATGTTGACCAGTGCCACACCCTTTTCACGACTGGCCAAGGCCGAGGGCATCCAGTCCACCACCACGTCGGCGCCGCCGCCGGCGATGACCTGCGGTGGTGCTATATCGGGACCGCCGGGTTTGATGTTGACCTCCAGGCCCTCATCGGCATAAAAGCCTTGATCTTGCGCGACGTAATAACCGGCGAATTGCGCCTGCGTTACCCACTTGAGTTGCAGATTGACCTGATCGGCTGCGCTGGCGAAAGGTGATGCCAGCAACGCGGCTCCCAATACCAAGCCGAACTGCAGGCCCCGTGTTCTCTTTGATCTATTAGATGACGTTGAACGGTACTTCATGGGGAGACCTCCTGATGAGCTCCAATGGTTCCGCGCGAGCGCGGTTTCCGTCAAGGTCGACGGATCGAAGGGTGCCAGTGCGCGACCCACCGCTCCACCTGGGACACAGCCCAGTAGAACAAGGATCCTGCAATGGCTGCGACAGTGATTTCCGCCCACACCATGTCGAGGTTCATGCGCCCGACTTCGGTGGAGATACGAAAGCCCATGCCGACAATGGGGGTGCCGAAAAACTCGGCCACAATGGCGCCTATCAGCGCCAGCGTTGAATTGATTTTGAGTGCGTTAAACACCATGGGCATAGCTGCGGGCAAACGCAGTTTGAACAACGATTGCCAATAGCTGGCCCCGTAGCTGCGCATCAGATCGCGCTGCATAGCGCTGCTGGCGGCGAGGCCCTCGACGGTATTCACCAGCATCGGGAAGAAGGTCATCACCACCACGACAGCGGCTTTGCTCTGCCAGTCAAAACCAAACCACATGACCATGATCGGCGCGACACCGACAATGGGCAGGGCCGAGGCGAGGTTGCCCAGTGGCAGCAGGCCGCGCTGTAAAAAGGGCGATCGGTCGATCAGCACAGCGACGCCAAAACCAGCTGCACAACCCATCACGTAACCACTGAGCACGGATTTGACGAAAGTTTGCATGAAGTCCACCCAGAGGATGTCCAGCGACGCCACAAAACGCACGCCTACAGCGCTGGGCGCTGGCAGTAACACCGCAGGCACCTGTAGGGCCCGCACCGCGAACTCCCACAGCAATAACAGCCACAAACCAAAAAGAAAGGGAATGCTGAGCGACCAGAGCCTGTGCAGCACACCGGGTTGCGGCGGACAGGCAGTCAGTAGTTCCACCGCCAACCAGGCCAACAACCAGGCTGCCACCACTGCAGCGCCATAACCCCCAGCAAACCGGGCCTCATCTGGCAAGGTTTCGAGCTGCGCCAACAATACAAGAGCACCCAGCAGTGAAGCGGCGACGCACAGCGCACTGCCCACCGGCAACTGCGCCTGCCATCTGCGCCAACTGAAACACAACACCAAGCTTACCAGCGACAACAGCCAGACACTGAAGGGCGCACTCACTGCCGCCCCGTCCTGCAGCACGCTGAACGGCAGGATAAACACAGCGGCGCTCGACAGGCCGGCGAGCACTAACAACAACTGCTGCAGGCGGCTCATGTTTGCTGCCCCATGCGCCTGCGCGCCCAGCTGTCCACTAAGCCCAGCAACGCCACCAGACAAGCGGCCAGCACCGACGCCATCACCAGCGCCGACCAGATTTGAATGGTCTGGCCGTAATAGGAGCCCGCCAACAGGCGCGCACCCAAGCCAGCCACTGCACCGGTGGGCAGCTCGGCGACAATCGCGCCCACCAAGGCAATCGCGACGGCAATTTTCATGCTGGTGGTCAAATACGGTAAGGATGCGGGCAGACGCAGCTTCCAGAACAATTGCCAATTGCTAGCGCTGTAGGTGCGCATCAAATCAAACAACTGTGGGTCGGCGGCACGCAGGCCCTTGACCATGCCCACCACGATGGGGAAAAACGCCAAGTAGGTGGAGATAAAGGCTTTGGGCAACAGCCCCTGCACGCCAATGGCGTTGAGTACCACGATGATCATCGGCGCAATTGCCAAGATAGGCACCGTCTGCGAGGCGATGATCCAGGGCATCAGCGCGCGTTCCAGCGCCAGATTGTGCAGGATGGCGACCGCCAACAAAATACCGATCACCGTGCCGAGGCCAAAACCCAATAAGGTGGTTTTAAGGGTGATCAAGGCGTGGTGTACCAAGCTGCGCTTGGAGGTTATTTTCTTTTTGACCGTGGTGGCGTAGAGCTCCTCAGCCACCTGGTGTGGGGCTGGCAAGACTGGGCGCTTTTGATTGAGCACTGCCCCCACCCACGCCATGCCGCTCAAATCTTCCACGCCGTTGCGTTGGTTTTGGTCGTGTTCAAAGGGCGCGTTCAGCGCCATCGCCGAACCGTACCAGACAACAAACAGCACAGCCAATACGGCCAACACCGGCCCCATACGCGCAAGCAAAGGCTGCGAGTCAGCGCTCATCGCTGTTCCCACCGCGCAAGCCTTCGCGCACCCGCCGCGCTATCTCTAGAAATTCGGGCGTCTCGCGGATGCTCAGGTCTCGCTCGCGTGGCAAATCACAATCGATGATGCTGTGAATGCGCCCTGGCCGCGGTGACATGACCACGATTTTGGTGGACAGGTAGACTGACTCGGGGATGCTGTGCGTGACGAAGACGATGGTTTTTTTGGTCTTGTTCCAAAGCTGCAATATCTGTTGATTGAGGTGGTCGCGCACGATCTCGTCCAGCGCGCCGAAGGGCTCGTCCATCAGCAGCAGGTCGGGCTCTACCGCCAGTGCTCGCGCGATAGAGGCGCGCTGCTGCATGCCACCGGACAACTGCCAGGGGAACTTGCGTTCAAATCCTGTCAGCTCCACCAACGCTAAATTTTTGGCCACACGCTCACGGCGCTCAGCCGCGCCGAGGCCCATGATCTCCAGTGGCAGACCGACGTTGTCGGCGATGTTACGCCAGGGATACAGGGCCGCCGCCTGAAACACATAACCGTAATCACGGGCCATACGCGCCTGCTGCGGCGAGACCCCGTTGACCAAAACACTGCCCGCGGTGGGTTGTTCTAAGTCGGCAATCACCCGCATCAGGGTAGTCTTGCCACAGCCACTGGGCCCGATAAAGGAGACAAACTCCCCCTTGTCGAAGCTCAGGTTGATGTCACTCAGCGCGTGTACTGGCCCGTCGGCGGTTTCAAAGGTGAGCGATAAACCCTTGGCCTGCACCGCGAGCTGCGTATCCGAATCGGCCTGGTGCCGGGGTGAAGCGCTTTCAACAGCCAAATCAGTCAAGACTAAACACCCGCTGGCATGTTGGCCGGATCGCGGATCACCGCCCGTGGCGCGGTGATTTCCTTCCACTGCGAGAGTGCGCGGTTCACCGCAGGGCCTGGTTCACGGGCGACAAACTGGCCATGTCCCTCTTGTGCTGTCATCGCGCCTTCAGTCACAGCGAGCTGACCGCGGGTCAAGGTGAAACGCGGCAGACCTTTCACTTCAAAGCCCTCGAAGACGTTGTAGTCGATCGCGGATTGCTGGGTGCTGGCACTGATGGTCTTGCTGCGCTCTGGGTCCCAGACCACGATGTCTGCGTCCGCGCCGGCGACAATCGCCCCCTTGCGCGGGTACATGTTGAGGATCTTGGCCGAGTTGCTGGAGGTCACCGCGACAAACTCGTTGACCGTGAGGCGACCTTTAACCACCCCTTCACTCCAGAGCACGGACATGCGGTCTTCGAGACCGCCGGTGCCGTTGGGGATCTTGGTGAAATCCCCCAGGCCCACGCGCTTTTGCTCGGTGCTGAAGGCACAGTGATCCGTCGCCACCACCTGCAATGAGCCGGCCTGCAGCCCCGCCCAGAGCGAATCCTGGTGTTGCTTGTTGCGAAACGGCGGTGACATCACACGGCGTGCCGCGTGATCCCAATCGGGGTTGGCGTATTCACTGTCGTCCAGCACCAGGTGCTGGATCAGTGGCTCACCGAAGACCCGCATGCCCTTCTGCCGTGCACGGCGGATAGCCTCGTGCGCCTGCTCGCAGGAGACATGCACCACGTACAGTGGCACACCCGCCATGTCCGCGATCATGATGGCGCGGTTGGTCGCCTCGCCCTCAACCTCAGGGGGACGTGAGTAGGCATGCCCTTCTGGGCCGTTGTTGCCCTCGGCCAGTAATTTTTGCTGCATTTGCGCGACGATGTCGCCGTTTTCCGCGTGCACCATGGGCAGCGCACCCAGATCAGCACAGCGCTGGAAAGACGAATAGAGCTCGTCGTCGTCCACCATCAGCGCGCCCTTGTAGGCGAGGAAATGTTTGAAGCTGGTGATGCCGCTGTCGACCACCTGCGCCATCTCATCGAAGACCTGCTTGTCCCACCAGGTGATCGCCATATGGAATGAATAGTCACAGTGCGCGCGAGTGGACTTGTTGGTCCACATGGCGCGCGCCTCCAGCAGTGACTGGCCCGGGGACGGCAGGCAGAAATCCACCACCGTGGTGGTGCCGCCGGCCAGCGCCGCGCGGGTGCCGGATTCAAAATCGTCGGTAGAGTAGGTGCCCATGAAGGGCATCTCTAAGTGTGTGTGTGGGTCCACACCACCGGGCATGACATAACAGCCGCCCGCGTCCAGTTGCTTGTCGCCCTGCAGGTTCTCCCCCACGTCGACAACGATGCCTTTGTCGATGAGGACATCGGCGCGGTAACTGCGATCGGCGTTGGCGACGGTGCCGCCCTTGATAACTGTGCTGCTCATGCGGTTGTCCTCAATCAGTCGACGATGATGGCGGTGGAGACCACGGCGTGCATCAGCACGTTGGCCCCGGCTGTCGCCCATGCTTCGGAGATGTCTTCGGCCTCGTTGTGCGAGAGCCCGTCCACGCAGGGGCACATGACCATGGCGGTCGGTGCGACGCGGTTGATCCAACACGCGTCGTGGCCCGCGCCCGAGATCAGGTCCCGGTGGGTATAACCGAGTTCCACTGCGGCCGCGCGCACCGCGGCAACGCAATCTGCATCAAATTCAACCGGGTCGAAGCCGCCGACGGACTCCATCTCCATGCCTAGGCCTATCTCCTCTGCGATGGCCCTAGCGCCGGTCTCAAGACGGGATACCATGTCGGCGATCACGGCCTTGTCCGGGTGCCGGAAGTCGACCGTGAACACTGATTTGCCGGGGATGATGTTGCGGGAATTGGGCTCCACCACGCAGTGGCCGATGGCGCCGACAGCCAGTGGCGCGTGGCTCCAAGCGATCTCGTCGACCATCTGGGTGATGCGCGCCATGCCAAGCCCGGCGTTGACCCGCATGGGCATGGGCGTGGAGCCGGTGTGGCTCTCCTTGCCGGTGAGCGTTATCTGGGTCCAGCTCAGGCCTTGGCCGTGTGTGACCACGCCTATGTCCAGGCCCTCGGCCTCTAAAATAGGCCCTTGCTCAATGTGCAATTCAAAGAAGGCGTGCATCTTTCGGTCGCCCACCGCCTCCTTGCCCTTCCAGCCCACCCGCGCAAGCTCATCGCCGAGCTTTTTGCCCTCGGCGTCCTCGCGGTCATAGGCCCAATCGAGCGTGTGCACTCCTGCGAACACGCCAGATGCCACCATCGCAGGGGGAAAGCGTGTGCCCTCTTCGTTGGTCCAATTGGTGACGACAATCGGGTGTTTGGTTTTGATGTCGGATTCGTTCAGGGCGCGGATGATCTCCAGCCCCGCGAGCACCCCCAGCACCCCGTCATACTTGCCGCCGGTGGGTTGGGTGTCCAGGTGGCTGCCCACGTACACGGGCAGCGCGGCTGCGTCAGTGCCCTCACGGCGGGCAAACATAGTGCCCATGGCATCCACGCCCATCGTCAGACCTTCGGCATCGCACCAGCGCTGAAACAGCTCCCGGCCCTCGGCGTCCACATCGGTCAAAGTCTGGCGGTTATTGCCCCCTGCTATGCCGGGGCCAATCTTCGCCATGTCCATCAGAGACTGCCAGAGGCGGTCGCCGTTGATGCGCATGTTGCTTCGCGTAGAGTCCATCATAAGCTCCTGAAGTGCCAAAGTTGTATCAATGCAACGCAGTGTCTGTCGAAGGCAAAAAACACTATTTTCTGACCAACTGGTCAATTTGAATTATCCTACACCTCGACCCTATTCAAAGCAATATTGTTCCTGTCTCACTCAGCAGGGAAAAACGCGATATTATCCTTGCCCGACAAGAGCTCTTGGAGAACCGAGCGCATGCCGATCAGCAATGCCAAACACAGACCGCAGCACAGCCACCAGGGGCCGGAGAGAAGCCAGTGACAGACAGCGACAATACCGCCGCCCGCCAGCGATCACGCATCCGCGAGGCCAACGAGCAAAAAATCCTCGCCGCCGCGCTACCGCTGTTCGCGCAATACGGCTTTCGCGGCACCACGGTCGATCAAATCGCCCAGGCCTCTGGCTTGTCCAAGGCGAATATGCTGTATTACTTTCGCCGCAAACAAGACATCTATCTCGCCGTTTTATCGGGAATTCTCGCCGTCTGGCTGGAACCCTTGCAGCAACTGCAGGCGGACGGCGACCCGGAAGAGCAGCTCTGCGCCTACATCGACTCCAAGCTGTTGGCATCCGAGCAATCACCGGACGCGTCGCGGGTCTACGCCTCAGAAATTCTCAACGGCGCCCCCATCCTGCGCGAGCACTTGTCCGGACCACTGAAAGAGCTGGTGAAAGCAAAATGCGCCGTAATACAACAATGGATCAACCAAGGTCGCCTGCGCCCCATTGAACCTTTGCACTTACTGTTCGCTGTCTGGTCCACCACCCAGCACTACGCCGATTTTAAGACCCAGGTTGACATCCTCAACGACAAGCCGGATCAGCTGTTCGGCGATGCGCGTGCAAGCCTGCACCTGATGCTGGTGAAGAGCCTGCTGCCGTAATTTAACTCGGCGAACTGCCCGCAATTTGCGGCCCATCTTTACGGAGCAGCGCGCTACCGAAGCGTCGGCAGCGGCCACCCTTCAAGACATTGACGTGAGCTCAGCCGCTGACCTCGATCCGCGACGGATTGTTGGGGTGCGTGGTCCAGTTGGCGTATTCTTTGTCGATCACCTTGCCGGTACGCGGGTCTGTGCCGGAAACCATCTGTTCCATGGTGATACAGTTTTCCACCGGGCAAACGTTCACGCACAAATTACAACCCACACACTCTTCATTAATCACTTCAAAGTGCCGCTCGCCGTCTTTGCTCTGGGTGATGGCCTGGTGCGAGGTGTCTTCGCAGGCGATGTGGCAGCGGCCACATTTGATACAGGCGTCCTGGTCGATCACCGCCTTGGTGATGTAGTTCAGGTTCAGATCCTGCCAGTTGACGGCTTTGGTGCTGGCCTTGCCGCTGAACTCGGATATATTGCTGTAACCCGCCTCGTCCATCCACTGGCTCAAGCCACTGGTCAGCTCGTCGATGATTTTAAAGCCGTAGGTCATCACCGCGGTGCACACTTGCACATTGCCAGCGCCCAGCGCCAAGAACTCTGCCGCGTCCCGCCAGGTCGTGATGCCGCCAATGCCGGAGATGGGAAAGCCCGCCGTCTCGGGGTCGCGGGCGATCTCCGCCACCATGTTCAGGGCGATAGGCTTGACCGCAGGCCCACAGTAACCCCCGTGTGCACCCTTGCCGTCGATCATGGGCTCGGGGCACATGGCGTCCAGGTTGACACTGATGATGGAGTTGATGGTATTGATCAAGGACACAGCGTCCGCGCCGCCCGCCTTGGCGGCGCGTGCCGGGCCACGAATATCGGTGATATTGGGCGTCAGCTTGACGATCACCGGCAAGTCCGAGTACTGCTTGCACCAGGCCGCGACCATTTGAATGTACTCTGGCACCTGCCCCACCGCCGAGCCCATGCCGCGCTCTGCCATGCCGTGCGGGCAGCCAAAGTTCAGCTCCACGCCGTCGGCGCCTGTGTCTTCTACGGCGAGCAGGATGTCCTTCCAAGCTTGCTCTTCGCAGGGCACCATCAGGGAGGCGACCAAGGCACGGTCCGGCCAGTCGCGTTTCACCTGACGTATCTCAGCGAGGTTGATTTGCAAGCTGCGGTCGGTGATCAGCTCGATGTTGTTGAGGCCAATCAAACGGCGGTCACCGGAAAAAATAGCCCCGTAACGCGGGCCGTTGACGTTCACCACCGGCGGCCCCTCTTCGCCGAGGGTCTTCCAGACCACCCCGCCCCAGCCCGCTTCAAAAGCGCGGCAGACATTGTAGGCCTTGTCGGTGGGAGGCGCCGAGGCGAGCCAGAAAGGGTTGGGGGATTTGATGCCAACGAAATCGCTGCTGAGATCGGCCATGACTAAACCTCCTGCGCGGTCAGAGCCGCATGAATTGACTCGGCGGCGACCTTGCCCTGCTGCACCGCCGTCACGGTGAGATCGTCGCCGCCAATGGCACAATCGCCACCGGCCCAAAATTTCGTCGCCGCGCAGCGCCCGTCGTCTTGCACCGCGATCTTGGCACCGTCCAATGCCAGGCCCTGGGCCTTGAGCTGATCACAGAGCCCCGTGTGCATCTGCTGCCCAATGGCCACCAGCACGGTATCGGCGGCGAGTTTTAGCAGCTCTTCACCGCCATTGCCGCGGCGCTTGTATTCAATGGCCTGCACCTGTCCGCCCTCGCCGACTATTTGTGCTGGCGTGGCTGAAAAGGACAGTGTGACCCCGTGTTTTCGCGCCAATTCCTGCTCGAAGGGGCTGGCTTTCATTTTGTATTGTTCGCCGCGATACAATACCGTGACATCGCGTGCACCCAGCATTTTTGCCTGAACCGCCGCATCGATAGCGGTCATGCCGCCGCCGATGACCACGACGCGCTCGCCCAGTGAAATATTCGAGTAATGCTCGCACTGCCGCAGCTCTTCAATGAAAGCCACCGCATCGCGCACACCCTCGAGATCCGCACCGGGAATGTCGAGGCTGTTCACCCCGCCCAGTCCCGCGCCCAGAAACACCGCCTGGTGATCTGCTGCGAGCGCGTCGAGTGTTATGTCCACCCCGACACGCTGGCCGAGCTGCAGATCTATGCCACCGATATCCAGCACAAATTCGACTTCTCGCTGCGCGAAATTGTTTGGGCTCTTGTAACTGGCGATGCCAAATTCATTCAGCCCACCGGGTTTGCTGCGGGCATCGTATAAGCTGACCTGGTGGCCGTGACTGGCCAAGCGGTGTGCGCAGGCCAGCCCTGCGGGGCCCGCCCCTACCACTGCCACACGCTTTCCGGTGTTATCGGCGCGGCTCGCGGGGTGATCTCCGCTGGCCATGAAAGCGTCGGTGGCGTAGCGCTGCAACAAGCCAATGCGTACCGGCGCACCCTCGCTCTCCTGCCGCACGCAGGATTGCTCGCAGAGTGTTTCAGTGGGGCAGACGCGCGCGCACATGCCGCCGAGGATGTTCTCCGAGAAGATGGTGCGAGCAGCACCCTGGGCATTGTCACTGCGAATCTGTCGGATGAACAACGGCACATCAATGTCCGTGGGGCAAGCTTGCAAACAGGGCGCGTCATGACAAAAATAACAGCGCTCCGATTCGACCAAGGCATCGCGCCGACTCAGAGGCGGGTGAAGATCTATCTGCAATGCAGCGGCCGACTTTGCGGCAGCCTCGTGCTCTGTGGTTTCCATCACGAACCCCTCGTTGCTGTGTCTGAATGACCTGCAAACTAGGTTAGTCGTTTTTTATCCATTTGGTCAAATTTAT
>JAWSVD010000558.1:0-1114 GCA_033852095.1 Granulosicoccaceae bacterium
GCCCGGACGAGCCCATAAAAAAAACACTGGACCCTGTGGGTAAGGATTCATCCTTACGCGTGCCTCAACCGATGCACCGAGCTGTCCGAATAAACTGCCCGCAGCTCGACTGCCCGCAGCCCGAACGAATCTATAAAAAAATCGGTGCACAGGGAGCTTGGTGCATGTGGTGAGATCAAGATTGCTGCGCAATCCCGGATACCGCTCCGCAACGATCGGGCTACACCTAGCCCGACATGGCATCACCGTGCCCGTAGCCCGTCATGGAGCGGAGCGCAATGCGGCTAAGTCAAGATCGCCGCGGATGCGCTTCGCTTATACGCCCTACGGTTCGGTGCGATGGTCGGGGGCGGTGCTGTTGCAGGCGTTGTGTTGGCGGTGAGTAATTCGACATGCAGCTGCGCGCCCCGGAATCAATTCGCACCCACACGGTGGTGTGCGGCGTTTTGCTGAGCGAACTATTTCACAGCAGATGGCTGTGTTGGAGGTGTTAGTCGAAGGAGGGCTTTATAGTAGAAGGGTCGCGGGCCCGAAATGTTCGGGCCCGCTGGGTGTACTGTTTTAGTACACGTCTTTTTGGTAGCGCTTGTTGTCGCGCAGCTTTTCGAGGTAGGCCTCGGCGGCGTCGACGCTTAGGCCGCCGTGCTCCACGAGCACACCTTGCAGTGCTTCGTGCACGTCTTTGGCCATGCGGCTGCCGTCGCCACAGATGTACAGGTGCGCGCCTTTTTCCAGCCACTGATACAGCTCAGCACCGTTTTCAGTGATGCGGTCCTGCACGTAGATCTTCTCGGCTTGGTCACGGCTGAAGGCGACGCTGAGCTTGTTCAGCAGACCGGACTTCAAGTAACCCTGCATTTCCACCTGGTAGAGGAAATCCTGGGTGAAGTGTGGGTTGCCGAAGATCATCCAGTTGTCGCCGTCGGCGCCGTCCGCGTCCCGCTCTTGCAAGAAGGCGCGGAAGGGGGCGATGCCGGTGCCTGGCCCGATCATGATGGTCGGGGTGTCGGGGTTTTGCGGCAGGCGGAAGTTATCGTTGTGCTCGACGTACACGCGCACGCTGTCACCTTCAACAGAGCGCCGACCCAGAAAGCCAGAGCATCCGCCGAGGCGG
>JAWSVD010000093.1:0-12588 GCA_033852095.1 Granulosicoccaceae bacterium
CCGGCTGGGGCGACAACGCCAAACCCTTCGAAGACGCTAAAGTCGCCATGTGGCTGGGCAGTTCTGGCTCCTTCGGCGGTTTGGTGGAGAAAGTTGAGTTTCCCTTCTCCGCGACACTGCTGCCCTATTGGGAGGGCGTCAATGCTGAGCCAAAGCAGACGTTCATCGGGGGAGCTGCACTGTTCGCCATGTCCGGTCACAGCGATGAAGAGAACAAGGCTTCAGCAGCGTTCTTCAACTACATGACAACGTCCGAGGTGCAGTACTTTTGGCACAAGGCTACCGGCTATGTGCCCATCACCGAAGCCGCCTATGAGCTGGCAAAAAGTGACGGTCACTACGATCGATTTCCCGCGGCGGAAGTGGGTATTCAGCAGCTGTCTCTGGAAGCGGGCGAGTGGACTCGTGGCTACCGGATGGGCTTCTACGTGCAAATCCGTGATGTGATGAACCGAGAGTACGGTCGCATCATGGGCGGTGAAAGCAGCGTGGACGATGCGTTCAGCACCATTGAAAAAGAGGCGAACGCCTTGTTGGCACGTTTTGCCAAGACCCAAGGTTAAGCAGCGCCTGGTCATGGAAGGCTGCAACTGAGCTCGGCTCGTGCACGAGATCTTAGCCCCCACTGCACGCTGTGGTGGGGTCAGCTAGCGCCCACACGCATTGGCTGAGGTCTTGCGTACAACTGCCAAGCGCTCAGCGCTGTGTTCATGGACGAACACGGCTTAGGCTTCAGCAGGCCGGTCTTCGCGCAGGGTGCCCATCAGGTACTTGCTCGCGGGCCGGGTTGTTGTGGCGCCCTTGCATTATATTTATTGGTTTGCGCTGCAGGGCGCTCTTGGCCCTGCGCTCAAGTTGCTGCGCTGCTGCGCGGTTTGTGTCTGCTCGGCTAATGTCACGCTGTCGGCAAGTGCCGAGCCTGCCCATCTGCAAGAGATCACTATGAAACGAGCTGTTTTTTCCACGCGATGGTTGCCTCTGTACCTGCTGCTGCCGCAGTTGTCAGTGATCTTTGTGTTTTTTTACTGGCCTGCGTATGAAGCCGTGCGCACGTCCTTTTATTTGGAGGATCCTTTCGGTTTTGGCTCAACCTTTGTCGGGCTGGAAAACTATATCTTTTTGTATGAATCCAAAGAATACCTGCGCATTGCCGGATTCACCGGGATTTTCACCGTGGTCGTGACTTTCTTTTCTTTGGCGATCGCCCTGTTACTCGCGGTCAGAGCGGACAAGGTCATTCGTGCCGCATCCACCTACAAAACCTTGTTGATGTGGGTGTACGCGGTGGCCCCGCCTGTCGCCGGTCTGCTCGGTTATATGTTTTCCCACCAGAGTTTAGGGCCGCTCACCGATGTTTTTGCCTGGTTTGGCTACGACTACAGGGTACGCGTCAATTACTGGGATACCGCTTCTATCATGATATTAGTTGCTGTTTGGAAGCAGGTGCCGGTCAACTTTATTTTCTTTTTATCAGGTTTGCAGAGTGTCTCCAAGTCGGTGCAGGAGGCGGCTCTTATCGATAATCCGTCGGCCATCGGGCGCTTTTGGAGCATCACTTTTCCGCTGCTGGCGCCCACGGGTTTTTTCCTGCTGATCACCAATATCACCTATTCCATGTTTGACACCTTTGGCATCATCGACACCATCACCAACAGTGAGCCTGGCAGCAATCCGTTGACCTTGGTTTATAAGGTCTATCTGGACGGTTTCCGCGGTAATGATCTGGGCGGTAGCTCGGCTCAGTCGGTGGTGTTGATGGTGTTGGTGTTGGCGCTGACGGTCGTTCAGTTTCGAATGCTTGAACGTCGAATTCACTACAGTTGAGGAGGCGGTAAATGAGCAGTCGTCGAAGTCGGGGCGGCTTCCCGCGGGGGGAGGTCATGTTCGATCATTTTATTTTGTGGCTCGGTTCGGCCTTCATGTTGACGCCTGTGGTGGCAGCGCTGATGACGGCGAGTTTCACTGATGTTGAGATAGCGAGGTCGGGTCTGCAATTCGCTTGGGGCGATCAATTTTTGACCAATTTCGATCGCGCCATGAACGACGCCAGCGGTTTCACCGGCACCATTGATGGTTGGGTGATGCTGAAAAATTCTTTTATTCTGGGCATTGGTTTTGCGGTCGGAAAAATTGTGATCTCGATGCTGGCGGCCTATGCCATTGTCTATTTTCGTTTTCGGCTGGCGGTGCCTGCGTTCTGGGTTATTTTTACGACCTAGTTGTTGCCGCTTGAAGTGCGCATTTTGCCCTCCTATGAAATCACCCAGCGACTTGGCTTGGTGAACACCTACACCGGCTTGATCGTGCCCCTGATTGCGTCGGCCACGGGCACTTTCTTTTTCAGGCAGTTTTTCCGCACCATACCAGATGAACTGGTTGAGGCGGCGCGCATCGATGGCGCAGGACCGATCCGGTTTTTTATCGACATGGTGGTGCCGCTGTCCAAGACGATGATCGCGGCCCTGTTTATCATTATGTTTGTCTACGGCTGGAACCAATATCTGTGGCCTACGCTGATCACCACTGATGAGGGCTTGTTTACCCTGGTGCGCGGTATAAAACAGATAATACTGGTTTTTGTCGATGGCAATTCCATTCCAGAGTATGGCGTCGCCATGGCACTGGCCATCATCGCGATGTTACCGCCCGTGCTGGTGGTGGTTTTCTTTCAGTCTTGGTTTGTAAAGGGGCTGGTTGAGTCCGATAAATAGGGATTAAGGAGCCGTTCAATGGCCAGTGTTGTTTTAAGTAATTTGGTTAAAGTGTACCCAAACGGATTCAAGGCGGTGCAGGGTGCTGATTTCTCGATTGATGACGGGGAGTTTATCGTGCTGGTGGGGCCTTCGGGCTGCGGCAAGTCGACCCTGTTGCGCATGATTGCTGGCCTAGAAGAAATCTCCTCAGGGGATTTAGAAATTAATGGCCATGTGGTCAATGATGTAGACCCTTCTCAGCGCGATATCGCGATGGTGTTTCAAAATTACGCGCTCTATCCCCACATGAGCGTGTACAAGAACATGGCGTACAGCCTAAAGAACCGCAACACACCCATCGCCGAGATAGAGCAGGCGGTCAATGCTGCGGCCAAAGTACTCGGTCTGGAAGAGTTGCTGGATCGAAAACCGAGCCAGTTGTCGGGTGGGCAGCGGCAGCGGGTGGCCATGGGGCGCGCTATTGTGCGCAATCCAGCGCTGTTTTTGTTCGATGAACCCTTGTCCAATCTCGACGCCAAGTTGCGCGGGCAGATGCGCATCGAAATTCGCCGGCTGCAGCGGGAGCTGGGGGTGACAGCCATCTACGTTACCCATGATCAGGTCGAAGCCATGACGATGGCCGACAGGATTGTGGTGCTCAATGACGGGGCCATCGAGCAAATCGGCACACCGGCAGATATCTATCACCGGCCTTCCTCCACCTTTGTGGCGGGCTTCATGGGGGCGCCGCCCATGAATCTTTTGCGCGTTAAAAGCCTGCAGGCAGGTGTCATACTGCTGGATGAACAGATACAGCTCAGTGTGCCGGAGGCGCCGGGTGACAAGCCTGCATTGATCTGGGGTATCCGGCCCGAGGATCTACGCCTGTCCGAGACAGGTGAGATCCCCTTCGAGGTCGAGCTGGTCGAGGAGCTAGGGGCGCAGCGCCTGCTGCACGGCAAGTTGGCCGCTCAAGACTTCAGCGTCATTGTGCCCAAGGGCACAGAGGTATCGGTTGGGCCTGTGCGGCTGGTGCCTGTTCCTGGGGCGAGCCATCTCTTCGACGGCGATCAGGGGCAGCGGCTTTGACCCCATGTTTGGCCGAGCTGCCGCCGGTGTCGGCTGCGCAGCGGGCGTCGATTCGATCGGCGCCACAGACAGAGTCGATGCACCGGCAAATGCTCACAGCAACGCCGGCCATGAACCGCTTGGAGATGGCTGGCGCTGATAGCTGTGCAGAGGTGGTGTTGCCCGCGGAATTTACGGTTGCCGCTTGGAATCTCGAGCGCTGTCGATTCCCCGAGGCCAGTGCGGCGTTGTTGCGTCCGCAGCAGCCGCAGTTGCTGTTGCTGAGTGAAATGGACAGTGGAATGGCACGCACCGAACAGCGCAACACCGCGGCGGCTGTCGCCACTGAACTCGGTATGCGCTACGTGTTCGGGGTGGAGTTCTTGGAGCTCGATTTGGGCGGTGACACCGAGCGCCCGTTTTGCCGCGACGACTATAATCTCCGCGGCTTCCACGGCAACGCTATCTTGTCCGCGGTGCCGTTTGGCCGTGTTTGCATGTTACGGCTTGACGACCACGGCCACTGGTTTGTACCCCAAACGGCCGCTGCGACCGATCTGGCCCAGCCTAGGTTAGGCGGGCGTATGGCAATTCTGGCCGAGGTGGAGACCGTCGAAGGGCCCTTGTGTGTGGTCTCTACACATTTGGAGAGCAATGCCGACGCCGACTACCGCGAGCGGCAATTCGCCTGTCTACTTGATGAGATCGACCGCTTTGCACCCGACACGCCGGTGCTGATTGGCGGTGATCTCAACACGGGCAACCATTTGCCGCCTGATTTCGACTGGCGAGCGGAGGGCTTGTTCGAATTGGCGAGGGCGCGTGGCTATGCTTGGGATCTGACCCCTGACGGGGTGACCACCCGGGCGAGTACGATCACGCCCCATCCGACGCGGTGCATGAAACTCGATTGGTTCTGCAGCCGCCAGCTCGGCGGTGCGGTCGGCACGCTGATAGCGGCGCTTGATCCGCAGGGCGTGGCGCTGTCGGATCACGACTGCCTGCTTGCGACCATCAATTACGGCGGCTGAGGCTGGAGGGGGCTATCAACTCTGCCGCTGGACGATTTTTTGGCGCACCGTGATCGACGCCGGTGATTAATACCGCTCAGTCCTCGGAGGGCAGCATTAACGCGGCGCCGAAGTAGGCGCTGCTATTGGGTGCAAGCGATTTGCTCTGCGCAGCGTAGTCAAACTGTTGCCAGTGAGAGGGGGCCAGCATTTGCTCTACTGTACTGAGGTTGTGCCTGTCGGCCCAGTAAAATTGGGTGCGAGTGTCGACAAATGCCGGGCTGTTGTTTTGCACATGCTCATGAATAAGCATCAATGCCCAGGCGCCATCAAACACATGGCCGCCGACTGAGCCAGATAACACACCTGCGCGAATGGGCTCGAATGTGTCGGGGTGCCAGTCCACGCCGGCGGTGAAAACGTCCACACCCGGTCGCAGGCCGTTGAGCGTGATGGCGTCGGCCGCGCCGAGTGCGAGGTGATCACCAGCTGTCCAGATGACGGATACCTTCTTGTGGCGTCGCAGTAGCGCGGCGGCTTTTGCTCGCGACTCTTGGCGGTTCCAGTCAGCGTGCACGACCTGTCGCAGTAGCACGTCGTCTTGCTCGTCCACATAGGACTGCAGACCGAGGATCCGCTGCTCACTTGCGTTAGAGGCCAGGGCGCCGCTGATGCCGATGACGTTTATAAAACCCTTGTTATCAAAGGACTTAGCGGCGCGCGCTTTATCAATCAGTTTTTGCGCGAGCAATCGGCCCGACTGCTGGTCATCCGGCAAAACTTGGCCAATCCAGTGTTTGAGCGCACGCGGACCGTGGCGCAAGGCCTCGAAGGTTTGAGGTGAGAATCCGCCGTTGAACAGCAGAGTTTTGATGCCGAGCTTGTCGGCTCTTGCCATGATTGGGCCGACCAAAACGCGTTGGTTAACCAATATCAGGTAGTCAGGAAGTTCCGACCGGGAAAATAACGCGTCTGCTTGGTTTCCAAAATCAATGCTGTCGTCGTTTCCCTGGATTATTTCCAGATCCAAAGCCAAATTATCAGCCGCCGTTTGCATGATGCGGGTGGCCTTGGAAAAGAAAGGGCTCTTAATAATCGCGGGGTTGAAAAAAACAACTTTCTTGCGGGGCTCACTGAAAGCGGGCGTGGTAAAAGCGGCGAGCAGCAGTGCGAAAAAAATGACTTTTGTTATTAATGCATGCATTGAAACTTGAGTCTGAATCCCTGCTGAAGCTGATTGTTCTGGGCCGAGGTCACGGCGGAGCCTGATGAGTATACAGTGGCTACACGCAGGGCCAAGCCCTTTTAAGGGCGGTTCTACCGGTCAATAGTAGAAGCAGTTATAGCCGGCACAATCTAAATTCATAAATAGAGAGCCTAATAAAATTAGACTAATTCATAGAAGTTATTTTGTTGATGATTTTTAACTTCGAAGCACAGGCTTAAGTCGCGTATAGTTATTAATTGGGCTAACAGGATCAATGTGCAGGTGTATTGTTGCGATTGTCGCTCCAATTCCCTTAGATCCTTACCTTTGAGAAGATGTCGTCATTATCAATCATTCGTCCCGGGGGTTTCTAAAGTCTAAACTTGGCCGTCGGCTGGTTGTGGTCATGATCACGAGCAGCTTCATGCTTGCCTTGTTGATCACCGCCTTTGATTTGAATGCCTTCTATCGTCAGGGCATATCAAAAATTGAACACCTGCACGCCAATGTTGAATTGGTGCACAGCGACTCGCTGGTGGAGCACTTGTGGTCGCTCAATGACCGCGCTGCACAGGGGGTGATTGACGGCCTGGTGCGGCTTGATTATATCGACCGCATTGAGCTGCGCTGGGAGGAAGCCGGGGAAATGGCCGCCGGAGCCCCCCTGCAATCGGCGGAAGTTGAATCAGTGTTTTTTCTCGGCAAAACACGGGTGGGGCAGCAATATCCACTGGGTGAGCTGCGCGTCTATTCCACGCTGACGGTGTTGCAAAATGAAGTGATGTCGGAGTTGTGGCAGAAGTTGTTGCTCAACCTCTTACAGGCGCTGATTGTCTCGGGTGTGGTTTTGTATTGTTTTCACCGGCTGGCCACCGTTCACCTGCACGCGATCGCGCTGCACGCGGATTCCCTGGTGTTGGGGCAGAGTTACAAATCCCTGACGCTGGATCGCAGTATTAAACTGGCGGATGACGATCTGCAATCGTTGGTGAATGCGATCAACGGCATGGGGTGCCGGCTGCAGCGAGAGTTCTTGAACACAAAACAAAAGAAGATCGAATTGGAAAAGCAAGTGAATGAGCGGACAAAACACCTTGCTGACGCCAATCAGAAGCTGCTGGAAAAAAGCCGTTTGATCACCATTGGATCTCTGGTGGCGATGGTTGCGCACGAGCTGCGCAACCCTCTGGGTTCGATCAAGGCGTCCGTGAACCTGTTGCATTTGCGGGCGAGCAACGCGGACGATCGCAAGGTGATCGAGCGCATTGACCGCAGCATCGAACGCTGTGATCAAACCGTAGAGCAATTACGGCAGATGGGTAACAAGAGCGTGGAGCACTGGGATGTCATCGAATTGGGTCCCTGGCTGCGTGAGTATGTCGGCAGCAAGCTGCTGCTCAATCAGGGCAATGAATTGCGCTGTGAGCTGGCAGACGACGTGCGGGTTTTTGTCGATCAGTTTCAATTGGACATGGTGGTGCGCAATTTATTCGAGAACGCGCAGCATGCAGTGGAGGCTCGCGCGGAACACGCGCAGCGCTTGATAGTTTTGCAGTTGGAAAGCGATGAGCAGGGTGCCTTGCTGCGCCTGCGCGATACGGGTGTGGGGCTCAATGAGCTAACGCTGAAGCGTGCCTTTGATCCACTCTACACCACCAAACAATACGGCTTTGGCATGGGCTTATCGCTGTCGAAGAACTTGATCGAATTTCTGGGCGGCAAGCTGACGATCACGTCCGAAGGCTCGCACAAGGGCGCCGTGGCAGAAGTGAGGCTGCCTCTGGCCAAGGAAGTACAGAAGAAAAAGATCGCGCACGCCTAAAAAATTGAAGCGGCTGCCGTGATGAATATTAATCCGCACAGGCACAGGCACAGGGACAGGGCTCAGTAGCCGAGGTCTTCCATTATTTCCTGCCAGTCACTGTGAGCCTCCACCAGTGCATAAGTCGCGCTGAAGCCTCTGCTGGGTTCAGCGAAATTCTCTCCCCCCACACTCGCGCAGATTTTGATAATCTGCCAATACCATTTGAAGAAAAGTCGTAAAGGACGCGATGATGCACAGTAGAAAAATTGGACCCCTGACGGTTTCCGCTGTAGGTCTGGGTTGCATGAACATGTCGATGGGTTACGGGCCCGCTGATCGCGCCACATCACAGCGGCTGCTGGCCGAGGCCCTGGAGCAGGGCTACCGATTTTTTGATACTGCAACCGTGTACGGCAGTGGGCACAATGAATCACTGATTGGCGAGGTGTTGGCGCCGCGGCGCAGTGAGTTTGTGCTGGCCAGTAAGTGTTGTCTGAGCAGGAGTGAGGCGGGTGAAGCCGTCGTGGACGGCAGGCCCGAGACGCTCAAGCGCCAGTGCGAACAGAGCTTGAAACGTCTGCAGACGGATGTCATAGATCTCTATTATATCCACCGCTTGGACGTAGCCGTGCCCATCGAAGAGAGCGTGGGCGCCCTGGCCGATATGGTCGTTGCTGGGAAGATACGGGCGATTGGTTTATCAGAGATGGCCTCCGACACCCTGCGGCGCGCACACGCCGAACACCCCATAGCAGCGATGCAAACCGAGTATTCGCTGTGGTCTCGCACCCCGGAGCGTGGCATCTTGGCCACTTGCGAAGAGCTGGGTGTCACATTGGTGCCGTTTGCACCGCTCGGTCGTGGCTTTCTGGCGGGCTCGGCGCAGGATGTCTCGCAGCTGACTTCAGATGATATCCGGGCCACCAATGCAAGGCCGCGCTTTGAAGCGGAAGCCTTTGCGCGCAATAGCACGCTGTTGCCCGCGTTCAACGCGGTGGCGGCGAGAGAGGGCTGCAGCCCCGCGCAACTGGCGCTGGCGTGGTTGCTGGCGCAAGAGGATTCGCAGGGCCGCAAGACCTTGGTGCCCATACCCGGTACAAAACAGGTGGAGCACATGCGAGACAATGGCGGCGCCAGCGAGTTGCTGCTCACTGCAGCTGTGATAGCCGAGCTCGATGCCTTGATCAACCCCGGTAAGATCGCCGGCGAGCGCTACACAGCTGCGATCATGTCGAGTATTGATTCAGAGCGTGATTGATCCTTTCACGCGGCATTTTACCTTGAGGAGAAACACATGAGTGCCTTTGTTATCGTCGACACAAAAATAAACAACCCTGAAGCCTACGAAGAATACAAAAAACTCGCCAAGCCGATCGCCGAGAAATTTGGCGGAGTCTACCGCGCGCGCGGAGGCGAGATGGACATTGTGGAAGATCAGCTTTGGACACCGACCCGCATTGTGCTGGTGGAATTTCCCGACATGGCGAGCGCTAGGGGCTTTGTCAATTCAGAGCAGTACGCCCCGGTGAAAAAACTGCGCCATGACAACGCCGAATGCACCTTGATCATTATTGAAGGTTGAAGTTGTGACTGTGGGGGGCTTTAGGGATCGGGCCCCGAGGTGGTTGATTGCTTGTTGGTGGCCAGTGCCGCAAGCAGTGTATGACACCACCTCGAGGCCTGAACAGCCTACTATTCCACTCGCTCGTGCGTCTCTAAATTCTCGGCTTGCAGGTTTACCCGGTAGTCGAAGGTTGCGCCTTCTGGCGTCAGCTGTACGTGCCAAATATCACCGAAGTTGGCGACTTTGTTTTTAGCGTTCACCGGGTAGCGGTGTACATCACAGTTGTCGATGTTGTCGGGCGCGCAGGCGTCCGCCAAGCCGAGGTCCAACATGATTTTGTACAGTGTGCCGCTGTGACCAGCCACCAGTGCCACACTACCTGCAGGCAGTGATTTGAGGGCTTCAACCGTTGGCGACACCGATCCTTTTGTGCTCTCAGGGTTCAATTCGGTAGCGAAAGTGTCTGACTCTGCGTAGACGGGCAGCTCTTGCACGCCGTCGCCGGGGTTTTTGTCTTCATCGCCGTTCAGGGCTGTATCAGCCGCAATTTGCTGGATAGTTTGCAGTGTGCGCAATTTGTGGCTGGAGAAGGCGTGTGTCAATCGCGGGGTGATGCCTTCCGCCTGGAACCACTTGGCCAATAATACTGCGCGCGCTGCACCGGCGGGGTTGAGCTCTTCGGCGCATTTTTTCTCGCCGCACACTTTAATCAAAGCACCGTTTTCATCGGCTTCTAATTGTGTTTGTTTTTCCGCATGGCGGGTGAAGTAAACATCCACAGTGGAGGCATCAGAGCCCATGTCGATTATTTTATCGGGCACGGTGGCACAGCCGCCGGTAGCCGCTAAAGCCAAAAACACTAAACTCGATCTTGTCGTGATGAAATCCATTTTCTTTTACTTATATCAAATTGGGCTGGAAATCATAGCATTTGAAGAATCACGTTTGATGACGTGCAACTTCTGTCATGTGAAATGTAATTTAGATCAGCTCAACTGCAGTTTTTACTTGGGTTTCGACTGACAATGCTGCATGGGTCGTGAGCGATTGTGTGGCATGCCGCGGAGGCGCCTGCGGCTTGTCCGCCCTACAGGGCTTGGTGTCACTTCAGGCACTGAGCCTTTGGTGGGGCCGAATTTATTCGGGCTATGCCGCGGGGCAGTGTTCAGAGGGGCAGTGCGTCTGCATCCAGGGCCACCGCCTGTTGGCAGTGGCCCATGATGTTTGGCTGGAAGGCCTGTGCTTAGCCAGTGGTGATGGCTTTGACGTCCAGGTAGTCGTGCAGGCCAAGAGCGCCGTTTTCGCGGCCGTTGCCGGACTGTTTGTAACCGCCGAAGGGTACGTCGTAGTCGTAGACACCGCCGTTGATGGACACAGTTCCTGCGCGCAGGCGACGGGAGACACGCTTGGCTTTATCGCTGTCGCCGCTGAACACACAGGCGCCGAGGCCGTAGGGCGTGTCGTTGGCGATGCGCAGGCCGTCGGCCTCGTCATCGAAGGGGATGATGACCAGCACGGGGCCGAAGATTTCGTTGCGGGCGATGTCCATGTCGTTGTTCACGCTGGCAAAGACAGTGGGGCGTATGTAATAGCCTTTGTCCAAGTGCTCGGGGCGGCCCAAGCCGCCGGCCAGCAGTTCGGCGCCTTCGTCGATGCCGGTTTGGATCATCGCTTGAATCTGATCGAATTGATTTTTGTTGACCACGGGGCCCAGGTGCTCGCCTTCTTTGGCTGAGTCATCCACGTGCTTGGCATTCGCTGCTTCCACGGCGAAGGCGACCACTTGATCGTAGGCGCTGCGCTCGACCAGTAGGCGGGAGAGCGCGTCGCAATCCTGGCCGCTGTTGTTGCAGATGTGATCCACACTGTATTGCGCAGCGGCTTGCAGGTCGGCGTCGGCAAAGACCACGTTGGGTGATTTGCCGCCTAGCTCCAGCGCGACACGCTTGACGGTTTTGGCAGCGGCCTGGGTGATCAAAATGCCCGCACGCGTAGAGCCGGTGAAGGACACCATGTCCACGTCGGGGTGCTCGGTGAGGGCGACGCCCACGCCGGCGCCGTCGCCGTTAACCAGATTAAACACGCCGGGCGGGAAGCCGGCTGCGTCGATCAGCTCGGCCAGGATGACTGCAGAGAGCGGCGAGTATTCGCTGGGTTTGAGCACCAGGGTGCAACCCGCTGCCAGGGCGGGTGCGACCTTGACGATGACCTGGTTCATGGGCCAGTTCCAGGGGGTGATCAGCGCGCAGACGCCGACAGCCTCGTCGCGCAGCAGGGAGCCACCGCGTGGGCTGGGGCGCTCAAAGGTGTGGGCGCGCAAGGCGTCTAAGGTGGCTTGCAGGTGGCCATCGCCGACGGGTGTTTGGGCCTCGCGTGAAAAGCTGATGGGCGCGCCCATCTCCGCGGTCATGGCTTGAGCGATGTCTTCGTAGCGGCTCTGGTAGAGCACGATGAGCTTCTCGAGCAGCTTGGCGCGGGTCTCGACGGAGCTTTCGCTCCAGCCGGGAAAAGCGGCCTTGGCGGCAGCGACGGCGAGGTCCACGTCCGCTGCGTTGCCCATCGCCACGCTAGCCACGGCGGTCTCTGTGGCCGGGTTGATCACGTCGCATGTGGCCTCGCCTGCGGGCCTCACCCAGCTGCCGTCAATGTAGAATTTTTGTAGATTACTCATGGTGTTGTGAATCTCTAGGGGAGGGTGGCCGCCGCTCAAGGTAGGGCGTGGGCTGTTAGCGACCGAGCAGTATGGCGCTTTGCGCCCTTGATGGCGAGTCAGTGCTCGCCACACATGGCTTTGCGCGCGTCATCTGTGGCAAATATTGCGGCGTATTGCAGGCGTGCCGGAATGGTCAGCCGATTACAGCGTTGAAAGGCCCTGCGTCTCGATTGGTTTGAGTCGCATCACACTGATAAGCTGAGCTTGCTAAGCACGGCCGCGATTGGACAAAAGCCATAATTTAAGGACTTTTCCATGCACTTTATTATGCCCAAGTTATCGAGAGTACTGCTGCTGACACTGCTTATTGTTGGTGCCCTGACGTGTTATTTTGCGGGCAGCACAACAGGTACAGTGGCGTTTTTTGTCCTGGGAGGCGTTCTTGAAATTGCCTTTTGGTTTGGGCTTTTTAAAGGCTTTAAGAAGAGGGGAAGTCGAGCTCTCGACAGGTCCTAATTCTGCTTGTGGCGCACTGGTGATTCGCCACTTTGGCGGTGTTATCACGTCAGTCGACGTTGGCTTGTGTGTG
>JAWSVD010000093.1:12646-18652 GCA_033852095.1 Granulosicoccaceae bacterium
CGGCCCGACCTACGCGGCCCGATCAGATCGCGAGGTACTCGTTGCGCAACTTCTCGTTGTTCAGCACTTCTTCAGCCGTGCCGTCGAAGACCACCTGGCCGGTGTCCAAAATCACCGCTCGGTCCGCCAGTTTCAGCGCCGCCACCGCGTTCTGTTCGACGATGATGGTGGTGATGCCCAGATCTTTGATCTCCCGGACGATGCGGGCGATCTCCTGCACGATGACCGGTGCCAGCCCTTCATAGGGCTCGTCGAGCAGCAGTAATTTGATGTCCCGGGCCAGGGCTCTGGCGACCGCAAGCATCTGCTGCTCGCCGCCGGAGAGGGTGATTGCCTCCTGGGTTTTGCGCTCGGCCAAGCGCGGGAAGTGCTCGTAGATGCGCTCCAGTGACCAGCCGATTGGCGGGGCTATTTGCGCCAGCTGAAGGTTTTCCTCGACGGTCAAGCCGGCGATGATGCGGCGGTCCTCGGGCACTAAGGCCACGCCTGCTTGTGACGCTTGCCAAGCTTTCATTTCGTGCAGGTTCAAACCGCCCATGGTGACCTGCCCGGTGCGCAGCTCGGGTTCGTCCAGGCGCGATATCGCACGCAGGGTGGATGTCTTGCCTGCGCCGTTACGGCCCAAGAGTGCGAGGATCTCGCCTTCCTTGAGGGCGAAGGACACGCCTTGCACGATGTAACTCTCGCCGTAGTAGGCGTGAATGTCCGAGACTTCTAGGAAGTTTTCTGTGCTTGTGCTGCCTTCGGTACTCATACTTCTTCGCCTCCTAGGTAAGCTTCTTGGACTTTGGGGTTGCCGCGAATCTCGTCCGGTGTGCCCTCCGCGATGATGCGCCCCTGCGCCAAAACGCTGATTTTGTCCGCCAGGCTGAACACCACGTGCATGTCGTGCTCGATGATGACCTTGGTCATGCCCGATTCTTTAATCTTCTTCAGCAAATCAATGGTGCGATTGGTGTCGTGGCGCGCCATGCCGGCCGTGGGCTCATCGAGCAGCAACAACTTGGGATGTTGGATCAATCCCATGGTCAGCTCTAGGCGGCGTTTGTCCCCTCGAGACAAA
Source organism: Granulosicoccaceae bacterium (assembly GCA_033852095.1). Lineage (GTDB taxonomy): Bacteria > Pseudomonadota > Gammaproteobacteria > CALCKW01 > CALCKW01 > CALCKW01. The sequence goes on from JAWSVD010000093.1 coordinate 13,710, forward strand.
CTGCCCGCGTTTTTGTTGGCGTGCTGATCCAGACCCATTTCCTGCAATTTAGCGTGCACCTCATCGTGCAGAGCCGTCTCGCTGCTCAAGGGGCGAAAGGGGTTGAAGCTGAACATGCCGTCGCGTTTGGCCAGCGCAGGGATAAGCACGTTTTGCAGGCAACTGAGGTCGGGGAATATCTCCGGTGTTTGGAACACCCGCACCATGCCGGCGTGGTTTATCTCCCATGGCTTCATGCCCACCATGTTGTGGCCGGCAAAATTGACGGTGCCGCTGTTGGGCACTAATCGACCGATGCAGCAATTGAGCAGCGTTGATTTGCCCGCCCCGTTGGGGCCAATGATGGCGTGGGTGGTGCCTTCTTCGACCTTGAGGTTTATGCCCTCTAGGGCGTGCAGGCCGCCAAAGGTTTTTGTTACTTCTGAAATATTTAGCACGTAGCTCATGTCAGTGCTCCTGCTCGCGTTTGCCAGTCAGCTTGGCGCTCAGTCGCGCGATGCCTTCCATGACGCCGCCGGGCAAAAAGATGACCACCAGCATAAAAATCAATCCCAAGGTGAGGTGCCAACCGTCACCGACAAAGTTGGAGACGACACTGACCGTGATATCACGCACTGATTCGTTCATCCAGTCAAAGGAGCGCGTCAGTTCGATGGTGTTCATGGCGGAGAAGATGTTCTCGAAAAACTTGATGATCCAAGCGCCCAGCAGTGGACCGAACAAGGTGCCTGAGCCCCCGAGTATGGTCATCAAGACGACTTCACCCGATGCTGTCCACTGCATGCGTTCCGCGCCGGCCAGTGGGTCGGTGACGCACAACAATGCGCCGGCCAATCCCGCGTACATGCCTGAAATAACAAAGGCGCTCAGCAGGTAGGGGCGGTTGTTGAAGCCGGTGTAGTGCATGCGTGTCTGGTTGGATTTTATCGCGCGCAGTTTCAGGCCGAAGGCAGAGCCGAAAATGCGCTGTGAGATAAAAAAGCCAATGATCAACAACACCGCACAAAAATAGAAGCCGGAGTAGCCGCTCATGGGGATGCCGAACAAATTGGTGACAGGCAAGCTGGTGATTTCAGCTGTACCGCCCATGTTGTCCAGTATGCGTGCATCTCGCAGTGATAACTGCAAGCCGGTCTCACCGTTGGTGATGGGGGTTAGCACGGAGTAGGCGAGGTTGTAGCACATCTGGGCAAACGCCAAGGTCAGGATCGAAAAGTAGATACCCGATCGGCGCAAGCTGACGAAACCGATGACCGCCGCAAACAGCCCGGCGACGAACACTGCGAGCACCACCGCCGGCAGCACGTTCATGCTCAACAATTTAAATGACCACACCGCTGTGTAAGAGCCGATGCCGAGGAACACTGCGTGCCCGAACGACAGGTAGCCAGTGAGGCCGAACAATATGTTGTAACCGATCGCAAAGAGGCCAAAGATGGCGAATTTTTGCAGTAGATCAGGGTAGTTGGCTCCCAGAGGAGCCAGCCAGATGGGCATGCTCAGCACCAGTGCGCTGAATGCGATCATCACGAACCAAGGGTTTTTAGTGAGTGATTTTATCATGTGATTATTCTTCCATGACGCCTTTGCGCCCCATCAATCCACGCGGTCTGACCAAAATGATGATCACGGCCACAAGGTAAATTATTATTTGGTCAATGCCGGGCAAGATGGCTTTGACCTCGGTCATGGAGGAGAACGACTGCAAAATACCCAGTAGGAACCCCGCGCAGACTGCGCCGCCCAAGGAGCCCATGCCGCCGACCACAACAACCACGAATGAGAGCACCAAGAAGTCCATGCCCATGTGGTAGTCAGGTGGCAAAATCGGGGTGTACATGACGCCGGCCATGCCCGCGACCACGGCGCCGATACCGAACACGGTGGTGAAGCGTTTCTCGATGTCGATGCCGAGCAGGCCGACAGTCTCTCGGTCTGCCATGCCGGCGCGCACCACCATGCCAAAGGTGGTGAACTGCAGAAAGGCGAAAACTGCAGCGATAACTATCAGCGAAAAACTCAGGTAGATCAAGCGCCACCAGGGGTAGATCAAGTTGTAGTCCAGGCCGAGTATCGCGCCTATGTCTGCGCTGCCCGAGACGAATTCCGGAACGGTCTGAGGGATAGGATTCGCGCCGAAGTAGTGTCGCACAAGCTCTTGTACGACGATGGCCAGCCCAAAGGTGACTAGGATCTGATCGGCATGGGGGCGCTTGTAAAAGTGCCGAATCAGGCCGCGCTCCATCGCAATGCCAATCGCCAGCATGATCGGGATGCTGAGCAGCAGCGAGATGGGTACGCTGTATTCGATGATAGTGGTGCCGGTGTCACCAAACCATATTTCGAGGTAGGGCTCTTCTTTGTACGCGTCGAAAAAAGTGATGCTTTCGTCTTTGACTTTTTTCGAAATAGTGAGCAATTTGTTGACCGAGACGGCCACAAAGGCGCCGATCATGAAAATGGCGCCATGAGCGAAATTGACCACGCCCAAGGTGCCGAAAACCAATGTCAGCCCGAGAGCGATCAGCGCGTAGGCGCCGCCCTTGTCGAGCCCGTTTAGAATTTGTAGTATTAGTGCGTCCACTGAGGTTGTCCGCGTTCAGAGCCCTATCGTCCGTCGCCGCAAGATGAAGTGCAGGGATGTACTGGGCTGGTGAGTGGAGGTGTCTAAATTTGTGCTATAAGCGAAGAGCGCTCGGCCGGACTGGGCCGGCCGAGCGCTTTCACCGTCTTACCGACTAGGCGCCTTGATTACACTCGCCTAGGCTGCCACCGGCAAACATCTCATGATCAGGCGCGTATTCGACCTGTGCTCGTGGGGTGACTTCCACAACTTCCAGGACGTCGAACTGTGAGGAAGGATTCTCTTTTCCTTTCACAACCAGAACATCTTTGAAGCACTGGTGATCGTCGGCGCGGTACTCGGTGGGGCCATTGCCCATGCCGTCGAATTGGTGGCCTTCCAGCGCAGGAACAACACCGCAAGGGGCGAAAGTTCCGGCACGCTCACAAGCATCTGCATACAGCAGAGTTTGTACATAACAAGTATGCGCCGCCTGTGAAGGCGGGAAGCCGTACTTCTGACCGAAGGATTTCACAAATGCTTGTGAACCTGCGTCTTGTAGCGACCAGTGCCAGTTGGTTGAGCCGTAGATGCCCTGGACGTTTTCACCGGCACCCTGTGCCATCAGGCGAGAGTAGAGCGGTACGATGATGACGAAGTCTTTGCCGTTGACCTGGCGATCTTTGAGGCCGAACTGCACCGCTTGCGTCAAGGAGTTGATCATGTCCTTGCCGTAGTGGTTCAGGATCAAGGTGTCAGCGCCCGAGTTCAGTACGGGTGTGATGTACTGGCTGAAATCGCCTGCACCCACGGGGGTCTTCACTTTGTTGGCTGTTTTCCATCCGATGTTCTCGGTGGAAGCGACCATGGAGGCTTCCTGTGTCCAACCCCAAGTGTAGTCAGCGGTCAGGTGATAAGCGTTGCGCTCGGTGCCGTAGGCGTTCTTCAGCACGGGGCCCAGTGCAGCACCGGACATGTAGGCGTTGAAGAAGTGCCTGAAACCGTTGCGGCGCTTATCTTTGCCGGTGGTGTCGTTGGAGTGCGTCAAGCCGGCCATGAAGATAATGCCCGCCTCTTGGCACAAGCCCTGTACTGCAATAGCAACACCGGAAGACGAGCCGCCGGAGATCATGACCGCGCCGTCTTTTTCGATCATGCGCTTGGCAGAGTTACGAGCCGCGTCAGATTTGGTCTGGGTATCACCGGTGACGTATTCAACTTTCTTGCCCAACACACCTTCACCCTTGAGGCTTAGGGGTTTCATGGTGTTGAGCATGCCGCCGTCGCCCATGCCGTTGATGTGGTCAACCGCCAGTTGAAATGCACGTAGCTCATCCGCGCCTTCGTCGGCATAGGCGCCGGACTGAGGTACGTTGAAACCAAAGGTGACGCTCTTGCCGCTGCCGGGGTTGTTGACGAAATCAGCAGCGTAAGCATTGCGGGTAAAAAACGCAGGGGCGCCGGTGATCAGTGCAGCACCTGCACTGGCCTTGATAAAACCGCGGCGGTTGAGTTCTGGGGTTTTCTTTGACATGTACGATCTCCCTTTGGGGGTTGCCCTTTCTATTCGGTGATGTGCCATTGGCTGAACGCAGCCAAGGGCTCAGGTGGGGGCACCATTTCTGGCGCCATTCACCCTTCGCGCAGCAACTCGTCATTCTGTGTGAGCGATGAGCTGCGGTAGCGTTATTATGCATGCGGTTTGTTCTATATTGCATAGTTAATGAAAACAAGCACATAGCACTTTTTATACGCCTCTGGACTTAAGTGTGCTACCAAATGCCACGGTCGAGTGGGTCGATTCGTAACGAATTGTCTAGCCAGCTTGAGTCACCCAGTAGCTATCGACACCTAGCTCAAAAAGTAACATTTTTGTAACAAACGAGAATATACGGCACATGACGCCGTGCGATTTGTAGAAAATAGGAGGTTTCGGCGAGTGCAGCGTCCCTATCTGAAGCCATAATGCGGCCATTGTTTTTTGGCGAGCTGCGCAATTTACCCAGTCGCCGTGTGGCGGTGGCACCGCTCTCGTGGCTGAGGCGACTTCATCAAACGATCATGCCTCGGTTTACTAACCGCTTACAATTAGCTTGCGCGGCAGCTCGCTCAATATTTCCGGGCCGTCTTCACGCAGGATCACAATCTCTTCAAGCCGAATGCCAAAGCGGCCTGGCAAATACACCCCAGGTTCTATTGAAAAGACCATGCCTGGTTGCAAAATAACTTGGCTGGTGGCGGTGATGTAGGGGGGCTCGTGGATGTCCAGCCCCAGGCCGTGGCCGGTGCGGTGGGTGAAATATTCCCCGTAGCCCGCCGCGCTGATCACCTCGCGCGCAGCGGCGTCGACATCGCACGCGCGTGCGCCGACTTGGGCCGC
>JAWSVD010000559.1:0-10061 GCA_033852095.1 Granulosicoccaceae bacterium
GTGCGGCGTGGTCGCCATCCTGTCCCGAGACGGGGATGCCTTCCATGCCCTGCGCCGTGAGTGCTGCAACAACACCTCCAGCAGTGCCGTCGTTAGAGGCGACAACCGCGTCGACCATGTTGTTGGTGGCGGTCAGGATTTGCTCCATGTTGCGCTGTGCAACTTCAGGTGACCATCCGTCGGTATATTGCTCGCCGACGATTTTGATGTCACCGGAATCAATCGCGGCTTTCAACACTTCGCGCTGACCGGAGTTCAGGAAGTCGGCGTTTGGATCAGAGGGCGAGCCCTTGATGAAAACGTAGTTGCCTTTTGGCTGCTGCGCCAATATGGCCCTGGCCTGCTCGCGCCCTACTTCTTTGTTGTCGAAGGTCAGGTAGAAGACATCTTTGAACTCCAGCAAGCGGTCATATCCCACGACTGGAATGCCTTCGGCCTGGGCCGCGCTGACAGCGGGAGACACAGCGGCTGTGTCCTGCGCCAGGATGATCAGTGCTTGAGCGCCTCGAGCCACCAGGCCTTCAATGTCGGCGATTTGCTTTTCATTGGAGCTCTGCGCGTCGGCACTGATGTAGGTGGCACCGTGTGCCTCCAGCGCCGCTTTGATCGCAGCTTCGTCAGTCTTCCAGCGCTCTTCCTGAAAGTTGGACCAACTCACACCCACCACCAGCTCGGCAGCTTGAGCTGCGGTGCTCATGGCAGCAGCCAAACCTATGGCGACTACAGTTGCGGTAAATTTTTTCATATTGCCTCTCCATCCCTTTTTATTTTTGTCGTGAATTAAAGTACATGTATCGGTATAATCCGTCAACATGAACTCACCAAATAGTACCGAGCGGCTGCGCTCGGAAAACCGCTGCACCATCCTGCGCACCCTGCGAGACAAGGGCCCCATCGCCCGTGTGGAGCTGAGCAAACTCACCGGGCTCAGCCCGGCCACCATCAGCGGCATCACCCGAGAGCTGATCGAAAAGGAGCTGCTGCTGGAACAGGAGAGTGCAGAGCGCCCCGCTCGCGGCCGACCGCGGGTGATGGTTGATATCCGCCCGGATGCCGGCCAGGCGATGGTCGCCACCGTGCGCGCTGGTCACATCGATCTCTCGCTGTACAACCTCAAAGGCCAGCGCACGAAGAGCAAATCATTGGCGCTGCCGCTGCTGACCATGGACGCGCAGGTGTTCGAGGCGGTGTTGGTCGGGGCCATCGCGGATTACTTGCAAGACAACGGCATCGAGCAGACATCGCTGTACGGCCTGGGCCTGGCGATCCAAGGCATGGTGGACAGGGATTCGGGCAGATTGTTCTGGAGCCCCATCCTGGGTTTTACCGACCACGCGCTGCAGCCAGCGCTGGCGCAGGCTTTTGACTGCCCGGTGGAGCTGATCAACGACGCCAACTCGATCGCTCTGGCACTGCGCAGCCAGCCGCGCTACCGCACATCCAATAACTTCGCCAGCATCATGTTGGGCATGGGGGTTGGTATGGGCGTGTTTATCAACGGCAGGCTCTACCAGGGCCGCGCTGGCAGTGCGGCGGAGTTTGGCCATATGGTGCACGACAGCGCAGGGCCACGCTGCCGCTGTGGCCAGAGCGGCTGCGTAGAAGCCTATATCAGCGACTACGCCCTGCTGCGGGACTGTGGTGACATCATTGACGCCACCGCGCAGTCCACGCTCACCGAGCTAGAACAGCTGCGCCAAGCAGCTGTCGATGGCAATGAAGACGTACTGCGCTGGTTCCAGCGGGCGGGCCACGTGTTGGGCACGGGCATCTCGCACGTCATCAACCTGTTGGCGCCGGAGCGCGTGGTGATATCCACCACGGGCCTGGCCTGTTTCGAGTTTATGCAGCCGAGCATGCAGCGAGCCATCGATGCAGCCGTGACACCCGCCGCCCTGTCGCTGACCGAGCTGGCGATAGACGACCAATCCACCGACTTGATCGCCGATGGCGCGGCGCGGCGCGCTCTTTCGCACTTCTATTTTCCGAATTCGCCGCGGGCTTAAAGTCAGGGCACCGAGACAGGCTGTCAACTCGATTCAGGCGTAGCAGCAGCGGCGAGCAAAGCTAAATTCAGCGCGCTCAGTGATGCTCAGCTCAGCCAGTGTTTCTAGGAACTGCCGCTCTCACTCGTGTTGCTAGTGCGCAGAGTTTTCTCGCCCTTATAAGCATCAAACAACGCTTGATGCGAGGACCGTGAGAAGTCATCACGCCGCACGGGGTATTGGCCAATCCAATCCACAAGCATGTCGAGATTGCCGTCCTGAGCGGCTTTGGAGCTGTATTTGTGCGGTTCCCAAGGGCGGCGTCTGGCGTTGGCAACACACGCCGTGACCGGCAGATCGAGAAAGACGATCTCGCTGCTCTGAGCTACAATCAGCGCCAGCAAATCCGCATAACATCCCTCGATGACCCAGCTGTCGTTCGCCGCTATAAAAGCCTCTATTTTGGCTTTAGAATTCGCCAGTTCCTCTCGCTGAGGAGGAGACTCGGGCTTCCAGGCGAGTGTATCCAAATCGAGGTGGGCCAACTGCCGCTCCGCGACCAGCTGCTTGGCCAGGGTTGATTTACCCGATCCTGAATTGCCAAACACGGCGACTTTATTCACTGCGCATTCCCCCTTGTAGGCACAAAAACAGAGTGCGCGAAAAAATCCAGATCGAAGTGAAACAACAATAAACAGCAACCCCTTAGACCGTCACTTGCCCGCCTGGCGCCTGGATATATCCACGCCACAAAAGGCAGGCGACGACACAGGCCCAGATCCCAAAAATACGTTCGACCAAAGTAACAAAGCCCTGCCCCGCGGCCCCCCCCGCTTCAGTGCCGCCCAGCAGCGCATCAACACCGAGAAACGCTGCGAGCCCTACCGCCACGTGACCGAGCACAATAGCGGTGATAGGCGCTAAGCTGGCCATCAATCCAATCGCCCCCACAATTTTTAGCGTGCGCTGCCGGTGCAGCAGCGCCACTGACCAGAACACGACAGCCAGTAATAAAAAGGTCGCATACAACAGCGAGTATCGGGCTACAAACAACTCACTGAGACCCACTGTGAGCTGAACTTTGGTGATCGCTGCGATGCCGAAAAATACAAACCCCGCCCTGTTCAAAGGCTTTCGCAAACCCATCTCATCACAGAATGACCAGGCGGCAAATGCAGCGACCGCTAAGGTCATCAGCCGCAGGGGCGCCAGTGTGGCGGAAAAATGTGTGAGCGACAGGGTCAGCGAAGCAGCGACTAGAAAAGCAACAGCCCCAACTTTCGCGTTCAAGGTATCCGCTCGACTAACGACATAATCTGCGTACAGCATGTATCACCTCCAGTTTGTCTGCCAGCCACCATGATGGCACCGCGTCAGACCTGTTGCTTGGCCGGTGGCCGCGATTCGACTCATGGGAGCACTCGTGGAATCAAGCGAAATGCTTATTCCCCGTCCCAATAATCAATGCTGCCGTCCTCACGGCCCACATAACGAAACCCTTGGGCTTCACCTGCGGCATCTGGCGGGAATTCGGCGATCACAGCAAACTTGCCGGAATCAGGGTAATTGGCTATTTCGGGTGAGAGTTTGGTACTGACCGCCAAAAACTTCAGCTCATCAGCTCCTGTGTTTTTCAGCTGATGGGCCGTCTCCTCCCCACCGGCTGGACAAGCGATGATGTCATGCTCTTTGACCGGATACACCTTGGCGCCAATGCGAATTTCACCCGAACCGCTCAGAACAAGAAACATCTCTTCATTGACGCGGTGGTTGTGAAACGGAAAAGCGCACTTGCCCGCGGGCACGCAGGTGATGTTGTAACCCAGCTGCACCGCCCCCAAAGCCGGTCCGATCATGCCCATTTTCGCGTCAAACCGATCCGCCGCTTCGCCTGAGGCCGCGAACGCCGACGGGCGGGATACTAATTCAACTTCATCAAGATTTACGATGGGTCTGTTCATAAAAATCTCCTGGCTGTGGACAGTGGCTGAGCGCGCGAGCGTCGCACGGTCGGGCGCCCTGCCACTGACGTGTCATGTTTTGACGCGGCTCTGCGCGCCCTGCAGCAATCGCTCGGTTTTGACGATGGCCCGGGTGTGGCTACCGCTGCCCGCCAACCCGCCACCGTCGTACAGCTCCACGTCGAACTGGTACAACTTGCCTTTCATGCCTTGGTAGATCGCGGTGACACGCAGCTGCTCACCCACGGGTGTCGCGGCGAGGTGGTTGACGTTCACGTTGACGCCCACCGAGAGCTCCCCCTCAGCGAGCAGGGGTTTCATCAAACGAGACGCCGTCACCTCCATCAGGGCAATCATGCGCGCGGTTGCCAGCACCTCGGGGAACTGATCCTGTGCATCGAATGACAGGGACTTGGCCAAATCCGACACTTGCACAACATAACTGAGCTCTTGCTTGCTTCCGGTTTCCACGATCGACTCCTTAAGAATTGCATTGGTTAATGTTGCCGCGTTCAGTCTGTTTAAACACTGGTGCGGAACTGTTATACGGGGAATATCAAATATTTCTGGCCGCGGTTCCTCTTCGACAATAGCACCATTTTCGCTCTGGCTCTTTGTCGCCACGCTTGATGACATGCCAATTAGAATTTCGCGCTGAACACGGCCCCCGCATAAGCCAAGCACTCTTGCACCCGCCGCCGCTGTACCACCGACAATTCGGCAAGGGGAAAAAAGGCGAATTCTGTGTGTTCTTCGCTGAGGATAATGCTGTCAGTTGGACCGAGCTTGCAACGAAAGATTAAGGCTTGGGAGTTGTAGGCCGAGTGGTAATAAACACCGCTCAGGTATTGCACTGCAACAGCGCAACTGAGCTCTTCCTGACATTCCCTGATGAGCGCCTCGTGGATTGTCTCGCCGGGCTCGAGCGCACCGCCGGGCAGGCCCCAAGACAGCTGGCCGTAACTGGCTTTCAGGAGCAGTACATTGTCATGTGCGTCCGTTATCACGGCGTGAGCGCTCAAACGGAATTGATCATCAAAAGCCATGGCGATATCCCTTAGATCAAGACAAATTTCAGCACACCTTCATTGATCGCGGTCGGCCTAAATTCAAATCATCAGCACAGGGCTATGCCGGTTTTTCCGGAAAACCATAAACTGAAATGCAGTTGTTACTGTCAGAAGTATAAGCTTCTTTAGACCACCCCGCCCAACGCTGCTTCAATTCCAAGCCCGCAATACGCGCCATGAGATCCAGCTCACTGGGCCACGCGTAGCGCTGCACAACAGGTGTCAGCTTTACGCCCTCAGCCGACAGAGACACATGGCTCTCTTCAATGGTTTGTGTCACGGCGTCGTGGCGGATCACATCCAGCCTGACCTCGCGTGCCTTCACCGCCTCCGCCTCCACCAGCTGGTTATTCGTCAAGCGGTGCAAGAAGCCGGGGACAAAACCTTCAACCACGAAGACACCGTCCTCGGTCAAATGGGCGGCAACGTTCTCGAAGCAGCGCAGCTGCTCTTCTTGGCTCAGCAGGTTAAACAGTGTATTGAACACCAAGAAAATCAGCGTGTATTTGCCTTCCACAGCAACATCGACAATATCGCCAAGCGTGGCACGAATCGCCTGCCCACCCGATCTGGCACGCAGTATCTCCAGCATGGCTTCCGAGAAATCAAGGCCTTCTACTGGGACCCCGCTCTCGCTCAGGGGAAGCGCAATACGACCCGTGCCAATCGCTAGTTCCAGAACAGGGCCTTGCCCAGACAGCTCTCTCAAAAATTCTACCGTCTGTTCTTCGTCACCCCGCTGCTCAATTTCATCGTAATCCTCAGCGACATCTCGATCAAAACTCATCACAGGTTTATAGCCTTTCAAAAGGCGTTCCTTATGTTACTGAGACAGTCAATAGGCCCGGCCGAAGTTATACAATGCAGCCCAGAAACTGTGGCACAGGCAAACAAAAACAAGCAGCTAATCAGTCCGCGTGATAAGCGTCACGCAGGAAAACCGGCAAATCGTTTGCGGGAGGTGAGGCGGGAATTTGATACATCATGTCACCCACAAAACCACGGTGGTATGTTGAGTGATTGACCACGTGGGTGATCATGTCGACGCGGGACATGCTGCCCTCGCCCCCTCCGATGAACTTGAAGTGAAGGACCTGGCTCAAGTCGGCCTCCGCCAATGCTTTCGCGTAATCCACATACCAGTCATTCATTTCTTGCTGTAGCGGCCAAAGCTCCGCTAGCGCCGGAGAGTCTTCGGTATTGCGTGCGGTGTAGCCGTGTGATTCTCCCAGGAGATGGGCTTTGAACACCGCATCGATGACATACACGTGATTTAGCGTGTGCGTGATGCTGCCAAAATGCGTCTGGCGTTGTTTTGTCAGCTCATCTTCTGCGACAAGAGAAAGTGATGAATACGTTGTTTCATCTGCCCATGACTTGTATTGTGTGAGCATTCTGATGTGTTCAATCCAGCTCATGACTGACTCAAATTTCTAAATAGGTGTTCAACACCCTAACGTTCTATCCGCCTAAAAAAAATCTAAATTTTTCTCAACTTTGATTCTATTGAAGCAATAGCGGCTGATAACAGGTCTCAGAAAGCCAAGATCAATCGCCGAGCTACAGTCGGCTGTGCTTTTCATGCTTGAGAAAATTGTCCTTTATCCACAGCTCAAGGCGCTCAATGCGCTCGTCGCTGCCGTTTGTATCCGACTTGAGCAGGTAGTAGCCGCCCACGCGAATGTCGGTTTCAAAAAGCTCGATCAGCTTGCCCTTTTTGACTTCATCGGACGCGATCAGGCTACTGGTCAGCGCGACACCCTGCCCCGACAGAGCGGCATCGAAACCTAGACTTGCGTCCCAGAGCCTGGGCCCGCCCAAGCCGAGCGTCAGCTGCAGGCCCGCTTGTTTAAACCAGTTTGTCCACTGCGCATAGGATTGCTCGTGAATCAGCGGCAGGTGGATGAGGTCTTCGATCGACGCCGGTGCACCGTGACGCGCGAGCCACGCGGGGCTGGCGACGGGAAACATGCGCGGTTCCAGCAGCGGCACCGCATGCTCGGGCAGTTGATCGGCGGGACAAAACCCAATCATCAGGTCGACCTCCCCTGCCACCGCACCGGAATTCCGGTCCATCGCACGCAGCAATACTTCCCCCGAGGAGATGGCCGCCTTCATGTCCTCCAGACGGGGGATCAGCCAGCGCGTGGCGAGCCCGGGCACACACCAAATTTGCAAGTCATCCACGCTCGCCTCTTGCCGCAGCTGCGCCGAGACATTGGCGATGGTTTGAAAAGCTTCGGTGGTGCTTTTGTACAAGGCCTCGCCCTCGGTTGTCAGCACAATGCCGCGCGGGCTCGCGAGCAGCAGCTTGCAGCCAATCCAAGATTCGAGGTTTTGCACGTGCCTGCTCACCACCGTGTGGCTGACCCCGATGTCGAAGGAGGCTTTGCGCATGCTGCCGGTGCGCCCTGTCGCTTCAAACGCGCGCAGCATCACCAGCGGTGGCAGGCGTCCGGTCAAAGGGCGCGCCGGATCAAACAACGGGCTTTGCCGCCGCAGGCTTTTTTTTGAATCAGGCAATGTCGAGCCGCTCTTAGTGGTGCACTGAATGCACCACTGTGTCATAGAAAACCTCATACCTCAATGGCTGGATCCGAGCATATAGTGGCTGCATTGACCAAATTCTGGAAAAAACAATGAGCAACAAATCCCTGCAAGACCGACGCACCGCTGCCATTCCCCGCGGTATTGCCACGGCTTATCCGAAGTTCGCTGCACGGGCGGAAAACGCCGAGATTTGGGACGTTGAAGGCAATCGTTACGTGGATTTCGCCGGTGGCATCGCCGTACTCAACACCGGGCACCGCCACCCCAAAGTGATCGAGGCGGTCAAAAGCCAGCTCGACGCCTTTACCCACACGGCATTCCAAATACTGCCCTACGAGCCCTATGTGGAAGTTTGTGAGCGGCTGATCAGTGTGGCCCCCATCGACAACGCCAAAGCGATCTTGTTTTCCACAGGCGCTGAAGCGGTTGAGAACGCCGTTAAAATTGCACGCGCATCCACAGGCAGACCCGGCGTGATCGCCTTCACGGGCGGCTTTCATGGCCGCACGGCACTGACCTCAGCCCTGACCGGCAAGGTCGCGCCCTACAAAGTGAAGTTCGGCATTTCGCCTCCTGGCATCTTCCATGTCCCCTTTCCAGCGCCGCAGCTCAACACCACTGTCGAGCAAACACTGCAAGCGCTGGAATACCTATTCCGTGCCGACATCGGCGCGGACAACGTCGCCGCTATCATCATCGAGCCAGTACAGGGTGAAGGCGGTTTCCACGCCGCGCCCACGGAGCTGCTGCAAGCGCTGCGCAAGATCTGTGACCAGCACGGCATCTTGCTGATAGCCGATGAAGTGCAGACAGGCTTTGCCCGCACCGGCAAGATGTTTGGCATCGAGCACAGCGGCGTGCAGCCGGACATGATGACAGTGGCCAAGTCCATGGCGGGCGGTTTCCCGCTGTCAGGTGTTGTGGGCCGAGCCGACGTAATGGACGCCGCGGAGCCCGGTGGCCTGGGCGGCACCTACGCAGGCAGCCCCATCGCCTGCGCCGCCGCACTGGCTGTGATGGACATCATCGAAGAGGAGAACCTGGTCGAACGGGCCAATGTTGTTGGCAAGACCGTCAAAGCCCGGCTAGAGAAAATCGCCGCAGACACGACAACGACCACCATTTCCGGTATCCGCGGATTGGGTGCGATGATCGCCTTTGATGTTGTCTCTGCGGACGACGGTGAGACACCCGATGCAGACACTACCAAACGCATCTGCCAGCTGGCGCTGGAGGCCGGCCTTGTCTTGCTGTCCTGCGGTGTGCACGGCAACACCGTTCGCATTCTCAACCCCTTGACCATGTCTGATGCTCTGCTTGAAGAGGGCCTGGACATGTTGGAGTCTGCTCTCAAGAGCGCCCGACAGGCAACGGAGCAATAGTTTGATGCGCAGTTTAAACGATGCATCCCTGCTCATACAGCAGGCATTTATCGACGGTGCGCGCGTAGGCCAAGCGGATCTTCCGGTCTACAACCCCGCCAACGGGGAGCATTTGGCGTCTGTGCCCGAGCTGGGCGCAGCGGAAGCCGAGCAAGCCGTCGATGCCGCCACCCGGGCTTTCAAACCCTGGGCGGCCAAGACAGCAAAAGAACGCAGTGCCGTACTGAGAAACTGGTTCGATCTGGTCATCGCCAACCGCGAAGACCTGGCGACTATTCTGACCAGCGAACAGGGCAAGCCCTTTGCCGAAGCGCTCGGCGAGATCGATTACGCGGCCTCGTACATCGAGTTCTACGCGGAGGAAGCGAAGCGTATCGCCGGTGAGATTCTGCCATCACACCGAGCCGACGCCAGGCTGACGGTGTTTCGCCAGCCCATCGGTGTGGTCGCAGCGATCACGCCCTGGAACTTCCCGGCAGCGATGATCACACGCAAAGTTGCCCCTGCACTGGCGGCGGGCTGCACGGTGATTGTCAAGCCTGCCCCCGAGACTCCGCTGACCGCACTCGCTTTGGTGGAGCTGGCGAACCGTGCTGGCTTCCCCACCGGTACAATGAACATCGTCACGGGCGACGCCATCACCATTGGCAAGGTGTTGACCACCCACCCCAAGGTCAGGCTGGTGGGCTTTACTGGTTCCACCCCGGTGGGGAAAATCCTCATGCAGCAAGCTGCCAGCACGGTTAAAAAAATATCGTTGGAGCTGGGCGGCAACGCGCCCTTCATCGTGTTTGACGACGCCGACCTAGACGCAGCCGTCGAAGGGGCGATGGTCTCAAAGTTTCGCAACATGGGACAGACTTGCGTCTGCAGCAACCGCATCTACGTGCAGTCGGCTGTACACGACCTGTTCGTGGAGAAGCTGAACGCCAAGGTGCGCGAGTTGACCGTGGGCGACGGCTTCGACGAGTCAGTGGTGCAAGGGCCGCTGATCACCGAGGCGGCCGTGAACAAGGTCGAGGCACACATCGCGGACGCCACTGCCAAGGGTGCATCGGTGCTGACCGGGGGGAATCGTCATGCGCTGGGCCACACCTTCTTCGAACCCACGCT
>JAWSVD010000560.1:0-3432 GCA_033852095.1 Granulosicoccaceae bacterium
TCGGATTTCGACGGCTGCGGGGGCCGGATGTCATCGGCGACGTCAGGGGCGTGCCCAAGCTGTTCGAGGCGCTCAGCGCGCACGGCTACGATGACGCGCTCATCGCCAAATTGGCGCGAGAGAACTGGCTGAGCTGCTTGGACCGCAGCCTGCAGCCCACCACTTAAATCGGCTGTTCAGCGCCCAGTCACAAGCAGGCGCCCCGCCTTAGGCCCGAATTCCCTTCGGATTCAGACGCCCACCAGCAATTGCGGTCCTGTCCAACAGCTCCAGTTGACCCTCCAGTTACTAGAGGGTTTAAACTGGGCACAGACTGTTACAGGACTAGCGCGTGCACACTGAAAAACTGGCAATTGCCACACTCCACATTTCCGGCATGAACTGCGCCGCCTGCTCCAGCCGTGTCGAGACACTGCTGCAGGCCCTGCCCTCGGTGGCCGAGGCCACGGTCAATCTGGCCACCGAGACGGCGTCAGTGCAGCTCAAGGACACGGATGAGCTACCAGCGCTCATCGCCAGCATCAGCGACGCCGGATTTGGTGTGGAGCCGCTGCAGCAAGAGCTCAGCGTCAAGGGCATGAGCTGCGCCTCCTGCAGCGGCCGCGTGCAAGATCTGCTGCGCCAACAGCCAGGTGTGATCGACGCTCACATCAACCTCGCCACCGCCACGGCGACAGTTCACTACGTGGATGGCCTGAGCACCGCTTCCCAGCTTGCGCAGGCGGTATCGCAGGCGGGTTATGCCAGCACGGTCAAAACGCAAACCACCGCCATCTCTACACGCCACGAGGACGAGGCCGCGCAGCTGCGCGGGCGTCTGATCATTGCCTTTTGCCTGACCTTGCCTGTTTTTCTGCTGGCGATGGGCAGCCATTTTATCCCCGCCGTGCAGCACTGGGTCTCAGTCACTCTGGGCGAGCAAAATAACAAGCTGCTGCAGTTTGTTCTGACCACCGCCGTGATGCTCGGGCCGGGCATCGGTTTTTACAAAAAGGGCTTCCCTGCACTGCTGCAAAGAAACCCCGACATGAATTCGCTTATCGCCCTGGGCACGACCGCAGCCTGGAGTGTGTCCACCTTCGCCACCTTCTTGCCGCAGTACATGGGCCACGGGGCTCACGCGATCTACTTTGAATCGGCTGCGGTGATCATCACCCTCGTCTTGCTGGGCCGATACCTGGAAGCACGCGCCAAAGGCAAAACCGGTGCAGCGATCACGCAGCTCTTGAAACTGCAAGCACGCACCGCCCGCCGACAAAACACCAACGGAGAGTTCGAGGACTGCGCCATCGAAGACATCCGTGTCGGTGATGTTCTGTCCGTTCGCCCGGGTGAGCAGATCCCCACCGACGGCGAGGTGGTCGACGGCAGCAGCTGGGTGGATGAATCCATGTTATCCGGCGAACCGATGGCAGTGGAAAAAATGCGCGGCCTCTCGGCGGCGGGCGGCACCCTGAACGGCAACGGCACGCTCAGTATCCGAGCCACACGCGTGGGGGCCGACACCCTGTTGGCGCAAATCATCAAATTGGTGGAACAGGCGCAGGGCACACGACTGCCGGTGCAGAACAGGGTGGACAGCATCACCCGCTGGTTCGTGCCGGCGGTGCTTATTGCAGCCCTGATCACCGTACTCATCTGGGCACTGTTTGGGCCAAGCCCCGTCACGGAGTATGCGCTGCTGGCGGGCGTGGCGGTGTTGATCATCGCCTGCCCCTGCGCCATGGGACTGGCCACCCCCACCTCCATCATGGTCGGCACCGGCCGCGCTGCAGCGCTAGGGGTGCTGTTTCGCAAGGGCGATGCACTGCAGAGCCTTCACCAGGCCAAGACAGTGGTCTTTGACAAGACCGGCACCTTGACCATGGGCAAGCCCACACTCGCCAACCTCGCCAGCAGCAAGCTCCCGGCGGATGAAATACTGCGCTTGGTCGCTGCGGTGGAGATGAAATCAGAACACCCCATCGCCGCAGCGCTGATCGCGGCAGCTGCTGATCAACACCTAGAGCTGCCGCCCGCGCAGAACTTCGAGGCCCTGCCAGGATATGGCCTGCGCGCTGAGACCGACGGCCAAAAGCTGTTGGTGGGCACTGAAAAACTGATGACACTCGAAGGCATCGATGTCACTGAATTTGCCGCGCAGGTAGAAGACTGGCGACAGCGAGGCCAATCCACCCTGCACGTGGCAATCGATGGAGAACTCGCCGCGGTACTATCTGTGAGTGACAGCCTCAAACCTTCCACTGCCATGGCCATCGAAGCCCTGCGCTCGCAAGGTTTGAACATCGCGTTGATCAGCGGAGACAACGCAGGCAGCTGCCGCGCCATCGCCGCAGAGCTCGGCATCGAAACAGTGGTTGCTGAGGTGCTGCCCGACGGCAAGGCAGCTGCACTGGAGCAGTTGCGCAAGGATAGCGGATCATTGGTGTTCGTCGGTGATGGCATCAACGACGCGCCAGCCCTGGCATCGGCGGATGTGGGCATAGCACTTGGCACCGGCACCGACGTCGCCATCGAAAGTGCTGATGTGGTTTTGATTTCCGGGGATCTCACCGGTGTCGTCAATGCCTTTGAGGTCAGTCGCCGCACCCTGCAGAACATCCAACAAAATCTCTTTTGGGCCTTCGGCTACAACATTCTGCTCATCCCGGTCGCCGCCGGGATTCTCTACCCCATTAACGGGACGATGTTCTCCCCTGTGTTTGCCGCTGCCGCCATGGCCTTGTCCAGTGTGTTTGTGCTCGGCAACGCGCTGCGCCTGCGCAACATCAAGTCGATGATCCCCCACAGCGCCTACAGCAAAACCACGCCATGAACATCAGCGAAACAGCAAAACACGCGGGCCTGCCGGTCAAAACGATCCGTTATTACGAGGAGATCGGGCTGATCCAACCCGGCCGCGGCAGCAACGGCTACCGGAATTTCAACCACGAAGACCTACACCAACTCGCCTTTATCGCACGCTCCCGCTCACTGGGTTTTAACATCGATGACTGCCGCACCTTGCTGGCCCTGTTCAGCGATCAATCCCGTGCCAGCAGTGACGTGAAAACACTGGCACGAACGCACCTGGAACGCATAGACCAGAAACTGCAGGAGCTGCAACAGATGCGTGCCACGCTCGCGGGCCTGATCGACGCCTGCGCCGGTGACCACAGGCCCAACTGCCCCATATTACAAGACCTCGCCAAACCCATCGACCCAGAAAAAAGGGACTGAGTAGCGCGCTGCACTGATTGCATGAGAATTTATTGGGCGCTGAATTTTCTGACAAAGCGCTGGTGCGAGGCAGTGAGCAGTCAGCGAAATATTTGGGCTAGCAGCCCGCTCAAGAACAGGTACCGTCGCGAGAGAGTGCTGGTTAGAGGTAGATTTTCGCGCTGATTGAGGCGAATAGCTGGCCTATTTAACGAAATCAGGGTGAAAATATGG
>JAWSVD010000094.1:0-635 GCA_033852095.1 Granulosicoccaceae bacterium
GCTATCACCGCAGCCAGCATCGCATTCGTTTTCGTTTGGGCATCCACAACGTGCACCACTCCTCTGAGGAATTTGATCTCAGTACGGGTGTGCGGATATTCATCGGTGAGGATTTGATCATCTGGGCTTATTTCGCGCCTCTGGTGTTGTTCGGTTTCGACGCGGCGCTGGTGCTGGCCTGCATGTGGACTATTTTTGCTTGGGCGGCGTGGCAGCACATTGATAACTTCCCCAAAGTCCCGTTACTCGACGCGGTGTTCTCCACCCCGTCGAATCACCGCGTGCACCACGGCTCGAATCCACAGTATTTGGATAAAAACTACGGTGGCATTTTCATCATCTGGGATCGAATGTTCGGCACCTACGCGGCGGAGGTCGAGCCCGTGCGTTATGGCCTGACTAGACCCTTGGGCAGCTCGGATCCGATCCGAATAACGCTGCACGAGTTCATCGCTATCGGTCGTGACGTCAATCGAGCCCAAAATTGGCGCGATAAGCTCGGCTACCTGCTGCGCCCACCCGGTTGGCGCCCACGCAAAATCCCTCCGCAAAGTGACAAGTAAAAGCTTAAAGTAAGAGGCATCGGGTGTCTTGGGCTAAGCTCAGTCGTGAGAGAAATTGTCAGACACGGGTGG
>JAWSVD010000095.1:0-13731 GCA_033852095.1 Granulosicoccaceae bacterium
AGAAATTGTCAGACACGGGTGGATTCGGTATAAAACGGTGTACCGCTATTTCACTGAACATAAGACAGGCTTGAATGAGCAATAATCCTGAAATTATCGCGCGACTGCGTGAGAATATTCCGTCATTCGGCTGTGTGCCGGGTTGCCACGATTGCTGCGGCCCCGTCACGACTTCTTCGGAAGAAATGTCGCGCCTTCCGGTGAAAACAGACGCCGAACACGACGCCGCCCTAAACGAGTATAATTGCGTGCACCTCGGGCCAAATGGCTGCGAGGTATACGCGGAGCGGCCATTGATCTGCCGGCTGTTCGGTACGACTCACGGCATGCCCTGCCCACGAGGCCGTCGCCCTGAAATCATGATTGATGGAAAAGTTGAGAGCCAAGTCCATTTCTACATCGCGAACACAAGGCAAGTGCTGGTGTGAGTAGGGGGTAGCGGCTAGTGCCGACCTGAAATGTGTGGGGTCTACTTTGTACCGCTAAAGCGGTCTTCTTCAGCTCATGGCATTGCACAGGGCTGGCAGCGTTGACCTGTTTTAAACGGTGGGTGTCACCGATATTGTTCATTCAGTACAAAGGCGCCTGCCTACGCCGCCGAGTGCCGACGTGCCAGGAATGCCTAGAGTCGTGTAAAGCGGCTACCCAGCCCTCGTTACCTTTTCATCGCCAAACACAAGCTCGATGCCGTGTTTGGCCAGGGCGACAAGCGGTAGCTCTTGCGTCTGAGCCAGCGTGTGCCAAGCACACAGATCCGTGCTGCCTGCATGCTCGTGTCTTAAGTCGCCTGACAGGTACTCCACACTGTAGATGATACGAATACTGTGCATGGCTGACCTGCCTGACCTGCTGTCGCACAGCGAATCAATCGTGACCAGTTTATTCACCTTCACTGCAAGCCCTGTCTCTTCCTCAAATTCTCGAATCACCGCGTCTTTTGGGTCTTCCCCGAAGTCGATCCCGCCACCGGGCAAAGTCCAACGACCTGGGTTCATTCCAACCGTTTTAGCTAAGCGGCACAACAGCATTTTTTCATCGCGAAGCAGTAAACCGTAGGCGGCGACACGGGTGAAACATTCTTTGCTCATTGAAAAATATATCCTGTAAAAACGGGTGTGTTGTGGGGTGCTGACGGAGCCGAATACGATAACCGCTTTTTCTTGAAAATCAACACGCTGACGTGACCCACTGCGAGTGAGAACAGGGATATCATCGCATCCTATTTTCAAAGCGGAGGGTGTCACGACCTTTATCCCTGATGGTGAAGCTCTGGAAGAGAGCGGCTACACCAACAACCAGCAGCGTATAGAGGCCGCCAAGAAAGGCGAGGGCAACATCCCAGAAAAGCTCATGCGCTTTCAGGGTGCCGCCAAGAAGCATCAAGCCGACGGCATACCCTGCGCCCTCAAAGACTACATCGAGCTGGTTGACGCTACGCGGCCGGCAGGTGGGTAGGGCGGTCAGGGAAGACAAACGCGGCGCCATCGCCGCCAGCCAATCGCCCATCCTGCAACGCCTCAAGATAGACGCCGACACCTTGCTGCACATTGCCACCACCTTCGAAGACAGCTGCGGCCCGTGGACAGGCGACAGCAGCCGGCTGGAGCAAGTGTGCAGCGACATCAAACAGAAGCACTGGGTATGCGCCACGGAAGGGAATCAGCGGCTTTACCCGGCCTGAGCCAAGTTAAAGCTCAGATAAGCCACTTGACCAACAGCCTCCCCAAACCCCGCTCGCCCTGACATCAACCCGCCCGCAAAGAAGCTGATACACGATAGCAAAAAATTGCTGGATTGGCGAAAATTGGAGTGAAATTCACCAATTGACGAAATCTGAAAGCGGAGTGGTTTGGTGCTCTTCAAACGGTGGGTGTCACCGTTTTCCCCATCCTTCCTTCCGAAGCTTTCCTTGCAAAGAGGAAGGCTTCCGAACAGGCCAGTGCGTCAATATTTATATGACGGATCCTGGCGTTCAATCAATCGAATGTACGCGGCCAACGCGTCCTCTCCCGCGCCGAATTTTGGGTTGAAGTTCAGTGAATCAGCCACGCATTTTTCCAGCACAGGGGTTGGTATATTGTTTACTTCTCCCATCGATTGGGAAGCCAGCTGAATCTCACAGGCGCGGTTGATCAGCCACATCAATGAAAAGGCCTGTGCCAAAGATGCCCCCATGACCACCGGGCCATGATTGCGCAGCAGAAGAACGGGCTGCTGGTTCGCACTCGCCAAGATTCGGTTTCCCTCGTCTCGGTGAACAGTTATGCCCTCGAAATCATGGTATGCGATCTTGCCGTACAGCTGCGCGGAGTAGAAGTTGCTGAATGAAAGCCCTTCTTTCAGGCAGCAAACCGCCTGTGTCGAAGTGGTGTGCAAATGCATGACGCAATGTGCATTTTCGACCTGTTCATGAATGGCGCCGTGAAAGGTGAAGCCCGCGGGGTTAATAGGCCAGTCAGAGTTGCCGATAATGTTCCCTTCAAGATCGACTTTTACCAAGTTAGATGCTTTGACTTCAGAATAATGCAAGCCAAAAGGGTTGATCAGAAAGTGCCCTGGCTCTTCGGGTACCCGCAATGAAATGTGATTGTAGATGGACTCATCCCATTTCAAGTACGCAAAAATTCTGTAGACCGCTGCCAACTTAACCCGTGCCTCCCACTCTGATTCTGAGTAGTGGGAGGGTCGATCATAGTAGTTTTTGGAATGTGCCATAGTTTGCTCTTGGATTGCTCTGAGTAGTTTTTCAACCGAGGCGCTGAAAAGCGGCTAACGCTGAGCCGCAGATCGGTTGGCTAAGAAATTAGTTTCTGATCAGTTTTTCTTGGCGTTTTCTTTGGCCAAACGGTCTACAGCGCCCGCACGCAGAGAAGAAATCTGTTGCAGTAAACCTTCGGGGTTAACAAAGACATTTGCATCGCCGTCTTTGCGACTCAAGTGCTTCTGTCGATCTTCGTCTAAGTTGTTGGAAAAGCCGTGTGTGGATAAGTGCACTTCTAGGTTTTCACCTTCTACTAAACTGCGCAGGTGATCCACACTTGCTATGTACGACTCTACTTGGGCAGGGCCTTCGATCGCGTTGAGCCCTAGCCCACCGATGGTGACTGCACGGTAGGACTGTTCTCCGTCTATCACGTCGTAGAGATATGAGGAGGTTCCCCAAGTGTGTCCAGGCGTCTCAACCAAGCGGAATTTATTTGAGCCTAGCTCAATGAACTCACCGTCTTTAAGCACAATATCTGTCTCAAGCATCTTCCATGCACGTCGGCCTGATGACTTTTCGGCAGATTCCTGGGCTTCATCCCAGCCTTTCTGGGACATCACAAATTTTGCATTTGGCAGCAACGGTTTCAGTGCTACCGCACCGCCTGCGTGATCACGGTGACCGTGTGTCATCAATACATATTTGATGTTGTCGGTGTCGACACCCGTTGCTTTTAGGTTTTCGATCAATTGGCTGGTGTGCGGCCCGTAGAGAGTATCAATTAATACACTGCCGTCGTCTGTGTGCACCAACCAAGAGGAGACCCAGCAGATTCCTACAAATTCGACGTTATCGAAAGGTTTCCAGGGGGGGATCTTTTGATCTGCAGGCGTATTGAGCCACTTGCCAAGTTCAGGTGGCATCTTTCCCGTTTTTCCAAACTCGACAAAACGCTGAAGAATTGGCTTTGAAGGGCAGCCATCAAACAATGATTCAGCGTAGGTATTGCCACTGCTCAATGCGATTGCGAGCCCTGCCGCAAGCACTGTTGCACGACCGAGCATTCTATCTCTGTATTTAATCATCTTGCATTCTCCTAGGGGGGTTGGATGGTGTTGCCAGCCAACGGCACGCATAAACTACCATGTAACATGGTAGAGCGGCCAGCGGAGAGTCGAATATTCGGCATGGTAGGATTGCATGCAGTCAACAATTAACGCCCTTTCTGTTCAATGGAATACCGCTTGAGAAAAATCACCCAACCTGTCTCGTTGATGGAAACATCCATAGAGAGTATTCGCGATGCAATTATTTCGGGGCAGCTGCCGTTGGGCAGCAAGTTATCCGAACAGCGATTAGCTGATACCTTAGGGGTAAGCCGTTCCCCTGTCAGAGATGCACTCGCTGCTCTGCAGTCGGAGGGCTTGGTCATTGTCTCGCCCAAGCGAGGCTCTTTTGTCTTCACGCCGGACCTGAAAGAAGTCGATGATTTGTGCGAACACCGCTGCATTCTGGAGGTAGCCTCTGTCTGCCGGGCACTTTCCGAAAACAAAGAGCTTTTGATAAAAGAAATGTCTGGCGCTGTGGCAAAGATGCGCACGGCCATCAAAAGCGAAGATCCCAGCAGCTACACAAAAGCTGACATGAGCTTCCACAACACCATGATTCAATGCGGTGGGAATCGATCGATCGCTGCTTCGTATCGACGCACCATTGGGCCATTGATGGCGTTGCGCGCACACTTGTTCACCGTCATGAACAGCACGATATACCGGTCGATGGAAGAGCATACGGCCCTATTGGACGCGTGTGAAAAAGAGAAGCTCGCTGTAGTAAAAACAACTATTGAGCAGCACGCCCGTCATTTGGTCGACGCCTACCGCAGCAGTTTGTGAATCTGGCGAGGGTGCGGGTTCCGAGCAATCAGTGTGAAAGTCACGCAACCTACTACCGGCGGCTAATAACGTGCTGAGAGTCGCGGGACCGTCATCGCGTAGTGTTCAGGGCCAGTGCCCTCGAGATACTGTGAGGGCGTTCATGGGGCAGTGAGCTGAACAGTCGATTGTCCAGCGCTCTTGTCTACTGGCTTAAAATACGTACGCGGCGATTGGCGATTCCACCTAAGCTTCTTAGCTTATACGAAGGCTCTCTGCCGAGCAGCGCCCTCATCGGCCTCGGTGAAAGCCGGCATGAGTGTCATCTGTGTCCCGCTGGGGTCGTGGCCTGTCAGACCTTTTTCGGATGGTTGTAATCCTTGAGCGTTGTTCATCACCTCTGGGCTGTGGACATGTAGCGTATAATGCGTCAGCCTCGCCATGGTGTCAGGCGCGGGTTTCAAGTTCGGTCCTGCCCATGTGTTCATCGCAACACGGTGGGTATATTCAGATCCCGCGCCCATGTCTGCCATGCCCATGTTTTGCAACATCAGGTTCCGGGCAAAGCCAATCCGTTCGAACCACAAAGCGGCCGATTCGAGGTTCTCCACTTTGAAATGCATGTGTGCGAGAAAGGCATCTTCCGACAGCGGCTCTCCAAGATCATCGCAGCGCGTGTATTGCAGCTCGTCTTGCACATCCAGTCGGGAGCGCCCGCTGTGTGGCCGGTCGTGTGCATCGTACAGAACAATCCCTTGGGACATGTCGCCAAACCGACTAAAACGCTCGGGGGTCTCCAGTGCAATTTCGATCTCCAGACCGTCTGGGTCACTGAGGTAGATGGCTTTGGACATCAGGTGATCAGTCGGTGAAACCGGAACGTTCATGCTGATCAAACGGGCGAGTAGGCGTGAGAATTCAGCTTGATCGGGCACGCCCAGAGCGACGTGGAACATGCCCAAATGCGGAGCGCTTACCGGCTGCGACGCCCCTGCTCGAAATACAAAGAGTGTTTTTTCTCGAGTTCCCAGTGCTGCACTGTGTCCATCGTAGTCTCGCAGACGGAGTCCGAGTGCATCTTTCCAAAAGCTAACGGTACGGTCAAGGTCGGTGACCTGGAATTCGACAATGCCCCACGTCAGGCGCTCAGTTTCACCGGCCTCTGTGGTCTGTTCGGCGAGTTTTAAGGCATCGGTTTTCATCATTATGGTTCTCCGATTTTAGTTGCGCTTGGGGCAAAGCCCCAAGCGTTGCTCCGTGCTTGTTTTATGCGCGAGGGGCGATTGGGGCCTTGCGGCTACGGCCCCAGATGATCAGCACAGCAAGTGCCACCAAAACCAGATTAAAAGGCAAGGGTTCTATTTCTCCGCGTATGACATGAAAAGGGATCGCCAGCGCTTGGATGGCGAGCAGGCCCACTGCGGCGTAGGTTGTTAGCTTGGGTTTAATGCGGGTCGCTGCGGGCAGAATCAGGCCAATCACGCCGGCAAGTTCAGCAATGCCGATAAACCGGACCAGGGGCAGCGGGGCGGTTTCAATCCAGAGCGCGCCCATGGCTGCAGCTTCAGCAGGGGATATAAGAAGGTGGAACCAAACGCCTGAGGCATAAAACAGTGCCAATGCGATTTGAGCGACCCAGAGGCCTATGTGCCACTTTTTGCTAGAGGGTGCCGTAGCGGTTGTGTTGTTCATCAGTATTTTCCTTTCAAATGAGCAGTCCTCTGTGAAGAGGCTTAATTGCAGTGGGGATAGAATAGTCATCTCCTAAAAGAAGATCATCTGTGAAATAATAGATGCTAGGTTTCTCGAGAGGAGATGATGATGGACACACTTTTGAGCCTACGGGTTCTTGCTGGGGTGGCGGAGCACAAGAGTTTTGTCTTTGTGGCGGATCGCTTGGGTTTGTCTCCAGCGATGACCAGCAAGCATGTTCAACACATTGAGGCGCGTGTGGGTGCGCGGTTATTGAATCGCAACAGTCGCAACGTCAGTCTGACAGAGGCCGGTGAGCGCTACCTCGCTACCGTGCGGCCCTTGCTCGAGGGCTTGGAAGAAGCCGAGGCACAGCTGTCAGAGACAACCCTTTCGGCGCAAGGCACCCTGAAGGTCAGCATGCCTGTCTGGATGGCGACCCCCTCTTTTGCGCGTATCATCGCTGCTTTTCACGCCAGCAACCCCCGTGTGGTGCTGGATTTTGACCTCAGTGGTCGAAAAATAAATTTGGTAGAAGAAGGCTTCGACCTGGCATTGCGCGTGGCTCCGACACTGGACGAAGGGTTGATAGCGCGCAAATTATCGCTGGTGAGGTTCCCTCTTGTTGCCTCACCCGCATTTTTAGATGTGCACGGTCGGCCCACTCAGGTCAGTGATCTATCCGGTGCGCCCTTTCTGCTTTACAGTGAAATTGGCTTGAGCGGGCGCATCCGTTTTGGCGAGGGCGATCAGGCCTTCGATTTTAAATCTGTGCCGGTGCTTCACAGCGGCAATGAAACATTCATCCATCTGGCAGCCAGAGAGGGCATGGGCTTCGCTTTTCTGCCGCACTGGCTTGCAACCGAAGATCTGGAAAATGGCCTGCTAGAGCCTGTGCTGCCAGACATGGTCTGGCCGGAGGTGCCACTGTATGCGATCTATCCAGACCGCAGTTACCTTCCGGCCAAGGTTCGCAGCTTTCTTGATTTTCTGGCGGGTCCCCAAGGACTGAAATGAGGTCCTCTACCGCCCAGACTCCGCGCGGTAGAAACGACTGAAAATGCCCGTTTAATCGTCTGGGGAAGCACTGTGCTCAAATAACTTGTAGGGCGGCGGTATAAGCGCAGCGCATCCGCCGTGCGTGCTGCACGATGTCCGTGACATACGGACGATGCGCCCTTGGCTTATCGGCCCTACGGAAGGTGGTTGGGAGGGATGGTTTTGGCTAAAATAACGGAATCTGCGCCCGAGCGGCGCAGAAGCATCTGATAGCCTATCCCCGCCACTGTGGGCGGGGCGGAATCACGGTTCGCTGTAACATCTCTGTGCCCTCAGCGGGCGGCGAATGCGCTGATCGGTGGTGTGCCGATGCCACTGAAGCAGGGCATGGCTTGAGATGACCCGGCTAATTCGGTTGCGGACCAGCACACCCGTATATCGGCTTCATTTGCAAGAATACGTTGTGTGGCTGATACGCAAATCCTTTCTACTGAGTGATAATTGCCAGCAGCTCGTGCGCCTCTCGATCCTGGCTTTTGGCCAAATCCGCCAAGCTTGTATCAGTCGTTGTCACTTCTATGCCAGCTGATGTCAGGCGTTCAGCAATGCCGTCAGCGGAGAGGTTTGTCAGCTCAGTGAGCGCACTGATGGGGGCGTTTTGCAGCAGGTTCATGGTTTTCATGGCAGTGCCCATCTTGCTGCTGCCTTGTTCGCCGCCGAGTGACATAAACGACAAGGCCGTCACCAATACAAATGCGCCCATGACCGCGAGCGGGATAGGCCGTTTAAAATATTGCAGGAACGGCCGCCAGTTGATCACCAGGTGCATGCCGACACCCAAAATCATGAACCAACTCAGCCACTCATGAGCGGGTCTCATGAGGCCAATGTTTAAGTGGAAAAACAAAATGACGCCGCTGAGGGCAGATATAAGAAAAGACCCTACAGTGATAGGGGTCGCCCAAGCGCGCAGGCTGAACATGCGGGTATCTCCGGTAAGTGTGTGTAGATCGAATTTAATCAGATTATTCGTCCTAATGCTGTAAGTCTGTGTAAAGACATGCAGCGCTGCAGTTTGTTGTTGTAAATGCGGAAGTACTCGTCATCAGATCGTTGGTGTCACGGATTTCTACGTCTCACTGATTGATGCTGACCGCAATCGGGAATAGGGTAGAAAGCAGGTGATCTTCTGGCGGAAGACACATGCCCACACCGCGCAAACAGCTTGTATCGCTTGTCGACACCCCGTGGTATCACATCGTATCCCGATGTGTACGCCGGGCTTGGCTTTGTGGCAAATACCCCTACAGTGGTAAAGATTACAGCTACAGGCGGGAAAGGGCTGTCAGCCGAATTGAACAGTTGGTAGATGTCTACGCAATACAAGTTGCATCCTACGCCGTGATGTCAAATCACACTCACCTCGTGGTGCGCGTCGATCAAGACCGAAGCAACGCGTGGACGGATGAATAAGTGGTCGAGCGCTGGCACAAGATCTACCACGGCAGTTTACACTCACAACGCTTCGCCAAAAAAGGCCAGGGCAACATCCCAGAAAAGCTCATGTGCTTTCAAGGCACGGCCAAGCGAGAGCAAACAAACGGCATACCCTGCGCACTCAAAGACTACATCGAGTTGGTGGACGCACGCGGCCGGCGGCAGTCAGGGAAGACAAACGCGGCGCCATCGCCGCCAGCCAAACACCCATCCTGCAACGCCTCAAGATAGACGCCGACACCTGGCTGCACATTGCCACCACCTTCGAAGACAGCTGCGGCCCGTGGACAGGCGATAACCACCGGCTAGAGCAAGTGTGTAGCAACATCAAACAGAAGCACAGGGTATGCGCCACAAAAGGGGATTTGCGGCTTTACCCGTCCGCAGCAAAGCTGATACACAATAGCGAGAAATCGCTGTATTGGAGTTCTTTGGCGCGAATTTCACCAATTGACGAATGCTGGAATCTTGGTGGTTTGTAGTTTTTCAGATGGTGGGTGTCACAGTTTTTGCAACAATCGAGTTGTGCGTGCAGAGCAGGAAACACGGCGTCATGCGGCATCGGCGTGACTGCGCGACGAGGTAGTGTAAGCTGTGGACGGCAGAGGGAAGAAGTGTGCTCGCTGGGTCAACCGATTGGAGCTAGGCGCGAGAAAGGCGATCCAGTCTGGCTGTAACTGCCCGCGCAGGGCGCGCAGGCAGTGGCGGTGTGGCCAACAAGTGGGTGCAAGCGGACTGCTATTTTTATTTCTTCGTCCGGAGCCGCTTCACGAAGATTTATTTGTCTGGATACGATCCAGCAAAGAGTGTTTGATACTTAATAAAGAGTATGGAGAGAATCATGTCTAAAGGTCAAGATGCAAAAAAGACAGTTAAAAAGAAATCTGAAAAGACGTTGAAAGAAAAACGTATGGAAAAAAAGGAAAAGAAAGCCAATCAAAAATAGCCGAAATTTTATCCCGTTGTGAGGCAAGCCCGTTGCGTCGGGCTTGCTCTTCAGTCAATTGATGCTCGTGGGTGACAAGGCCTTTCTGCGCTTGTCCACATCCCAGAACCCCCGTAAAGAAGCGGAAGCACGTCAGCGAGAAATCGCTGTATTGGAGTTCTTTGGCTCGAATTTCACCATCTGGAGGAAATTGGGAATAGGGAGGCTTGGTGTTTTTTAGGTGATGGGTATCACCGTTTTTATTTTATATTCCAAAGTTGGTTGAAGGCAATGGCCCCAGTTTTTC
Source organism: Granulosicoccaceae bacterium (assembly GCA_033852095.1). GTDB lineage: Bacteria > Pseudomonadota > Gammaproteobacteria > CALCKW01 > CALCKW01 > CALCKW01. Next base: position 9,999 of record JAWSVD010000095.1, read on the forward strand.
GAGGGGAAGGCGTCACGATTTTTCTTGGTAAGTCTGTCGAAGGCCTGATTCAAAACCGTGACGCTTTGGCTGATAGATACCCGAGTTTATCAGCCCAGCCAGTCTCACTGTTTGATGGGAAGCGCCATAGGGAATAGGGTAAAAAGCAGGTGATCTTCAGGAGTAAGACACATGCCTACACCGCGCAAACAGCTTGTATCGCTCGCCGACACACCGTGGTATCACATCGTCTCAAGATGCGTACGCAGGTCTTGGCTCTGCGGTGTCGATCCCTACAACGGCATCGATTACAGCCACAGGCGTGAGTGGGTTCTCAGTCGATTAGAAAAGTTGGTGGATACTTACGCGATAGAGGTCGCGTCCTACGCTGTGATGTCCAACCACACCCACCTCGTGGTGCACGTCGATCAAGACAGAAGCAAAGCCTGGTCGGATGAAGAAGTGGTCGAGCGCTGGCACAAGATCTACCACGGCAGTTTTAACTCGCACCGTTTCGCCAAAAAAGAAATACTCCCCAGTGCTGAGCGTACCCTGCTGCAAGACTCCATCAACGAGTGGCGCGAACGCCTCAGCAGCATATCGTGGTTCATGGCCGCGCTGAACGAGGACATCGCACGCAAAGCCAACATCGAAGATGAAGTGACGGGCAAGTATTGGGAGGCTAGGTTCAAATCCCAAGCCTTACTAGACGAACAAGCCGTACTCGCATGCATGGTATATGTGGATTTAAACCCAGTTCGCGCCCTGATGGCAGACACCCCAGAGGAAAGCGACTACACCAGCATCCAACAGCGTATTGAGGCCGCCAAAAAAGGCGAGGGCAACATCCCAGAAAAGCTCATGCGCTTCCAAGGTGCAGCCAAGCAAGATCAAGCAGACGGCATACCCTGCGCTCTCAAGGACTACATCGAACTGGTTGACGCCACTGGCAGGGCCGTCAGGGAAGACAAACGCGGCGCTATTTCCGCCCGCCAATCACCCATCCTGCAACGCCTCAAGATAGACACTGAAACCTGGCTGCACATTGCCACCACCTTCGAAGCCTCCTGCGGCCCGTGGACAGGCAATAACCACCGGCTAGAGCAAGTGTGTAGCAACATCAAACAGAAGCACTGGATATGCGCCACAGAAGGGAACCAGCGCCTTTACCCACCCTGAGTAGAAGAAAATGCCCAGACAACCCGTTTGACCAACAGCCTTCCAAACCCCGCTTGCCCTCACATCAAGCCACCCGCAAAGAAGCTGATACGCGATAGCGAGAAATCGCTGTATTGGATTAATTTGGGGCGAACTTCACCATCTGACGAATTCTGGGATCTCGGTGGTTTGTTGTTTTTCAAACGGTGGGTGTCACCGAATTTCCTTTTCCGCGAGCAACGGTTGGCGTTGGTCTCACTGATGATCATGGGCATTGGCATTTCGTTGACCGGTTTCTTCCCAACGGTCATAGGTCTGTACTTTACAACGGTACTGATGTCCTTCGGCTTCCATTACTTTGAAGCCGTGAATCAATCCTTGTCGCTGCAGTGGCTCGATAAAGCCGACGCCGCGCACAACATGGGCAGGCTGATCGCCATCGGCTCGGGAGCCTCGCTGTTGGCGTACGGATCGGTGTATATCGCGATAGAATTCATTGCTCTTTCGATGGAGAGCGTGTACCTGATCGCTGGGATGGTGACCGTATTCATCGCCGCTTTCGCTTACCTAAAATTTCCTGAGTTCCCCGAGTATGCCGAGCAAATCAAGAAACCCATACTGCGTAAGCGCTACTGGTTGTTCTACGCACTGACTTCTATGGCTGGCGCACGCCGGCAAATATTCATGGTGTTCGCAGGGTTTCTGATGGTCGAAACGTTCGGCTTTGATGTAGCTGCTGTTGCAGCGATGTTCTTTGCCAACGGCGTGATCAATATGTGGGTCGCACCACGCATCGGCAAACTGATTGTTTATTGGGGGGAGCGCCGTGCGCTCACCCTGGAGTATCTAGGTTTGATCTGCATCTTCACAGCCTACGCTTTTGTGGAGTCCCCGTGGATAGCTGTGTTGTTGTATGTGCTGGATCATCTGTTTTTCAGCATGGCTATCGTGATCAAAACATATTTCCAGAAAATCGCGGATCCGCGTGAGATAGCGCCTACCGCCAGCGTGGCTTTTACCATCAACCACATCGCTGCAGTGGTGCTGCCCGTTTTTTATGGCATGTTGTGGCTGATCTCACCCGCAGCGGTTTTTTTGACCGGAGCGGTGTTGTCCCTTGGTTCACTGTTGCTTGCTCAGCTTATTCCTGACGCACCTGCACGCGGCGAAGAAACGCGCAATCTAGGTCATAATGCAAACTTAAGGATAAGCCAAGTCATTAACAAGTTGTCAAAGCGCTAATCGCCGAAACCCAGTTGACGGGCGGCCGTAGTGAATTGTTTATATGGCGTTTTCCGCGTGTGGATCCAGTGAGTTGATGCGCATTTTGTTAACCGTGCTTATACCAAGTGGGCCGCGTGGTGGCACACCGTTGTTTTGGCGCGGAGGGCACCACTGTTACTCATAGGGTCTTCGTGTGTGTCACAGGTCTTTTGGTGCAAATACCGCTTATCGGCGCTATATTGGGCACACAGTATTACGCCGGATCACCCCTGACCGTTAAGGCTTGACTCCTGAAAATGACCGCAAAGAACAACAGTGAAGACCAGCCCTTCCAAGGCGTCCCTGTGGCGCCGCCGGAGACGACATCGAACATCCAGCCACCCGTATTGGCGCATGTCTGTGACTTGGCGGTTGATCTGAGTCCTATCATGGAGATGGGCGCAGGTCGGGCAGGGCATCGACGGATAGTCCCCATTGTCGGTGGCACGGTCTCAGGCCCGAGGATCAACGGACGCATCCTCAATCTCGGCGCTGATTGGCAAACCATCTGGTCCAGTGAGGTGGCTGAGTTAGATACCCGTTACGTGATCGAAACCCACGATGGTGCCGTGATCGAGATCATCAACTACGGCTACCGTCATGGCCCCAAAGCCGTGATGGAAGCGGTTGCCAAGGGAGAGCAGGTCGATCCCTCGTCTTATTACATGCGCACCCATGCCCGGCTGGAAACAGGCGATGAGCGATACGATTGGGTCAACCGAACTTTGTTCCTGAGTACCGGGGGGCGTTTTGCCAAGCAGGTAAAAATCGCTCTCTATGCCATTGAGTAACAGCGAATGACTGAAAAAGTAATCATTGCCGGTGGCGGAATTGCAGGTCTGTCACTGGCGCTTAGCCTGCACCAAATAGGTGTGGACTGCGTTGTCTTCGAATCGGTCGATGAGATAAAGCCATTGGGCGTGGGGATCAACCTGCAGCCTAATGCAGTGCGAGAGCTCTATGAGATGGGCCTTGATGCCGACGCCATGAATAGCGTCGGCATACCCGCAAAAGAGTGGGCGCTGGTCGGGCTGAACGGTAAGGATATCTACAGCGAGCCCCGCGGCACCTTGGCCGGCTACAATTGGCCACAGTATGCCGCTCACCGCGGGAAATTTCACCAGCTGCTCTACCGGCTAGTAGTGGAGCGCCTTGGCGCCGATGCCGTGCAGTTAGGCCAGAAAGTGATTGCCTATCAAGAGCTATCGCCTGAGTCCGTTGAGGTTGTCGTCAGACATCGCGATGGCAGTGAGGAAAAGCACCTGGGCGCGATATTGCTTGGCGCCGATGGCATCCATTCCAGCGTACGTGCGCAAATGCACCCGCAGCAACC
>JAWSVD010000642.1:0-558 GCA_033852095.1 Granulosicoccaceae bacterium
CCCTTTCCCTTTGAATTTCTCTCTCCTCTCTTTCTATTTCTCTTTGTTTCTCCCTGTTTTCCCTCTCTGTATCTGTATTAAGTTGCTTGGTGAACAACTGGGTCAATCTGCTGATCTAGTGCTTCGACATCTGCGAGTCCTCCGTTCCTGCTCTCTCCTCACTCTTCTGGCTGTACTTATTCACCTTGCTGCTCTCGTCAGCGCGTCCCTTGTCCCTGCTGGCCTTGTCCTTGCTTGTCAGGAAGGAGCGGTTGAACTTTGAAATATGCTCTAGACTTCGATTCAAATGCCCAGTTGGCTTGGAAAAGGCCTTGCTTGTGTTCAGGTCATACTGTGGCCTTTCCTGCTGAGACTACTTGGAGTGAGGGACTGGCTCCTTTCCCTTCCTCAGAAAGGAGAAGTTTTGATGATAGCTGTAGTCAACATATCTCTAATGATCCCTTCTCCTACTGGAGTAGATCTCCGACCCTTCTCGACTTCTGGAAAGGGAGCCTGTCTGAAGAGTAGTTTTTCGACTCGGATTTTGATAGTTACTAAAGTTGTTGGCTCGGGATGCAG
>JAWSVD010000561.1:0-2157 GCA_033852095.1 Granulosicoccaceae bacterium
CTTCGCAAGCGATGTCCTCCAGCTGCAACATCACCAGCCTGGCAATGTCTGGATCGTCCTCAACCAACAGTATTTGGCGCTTCATGCATCCTCTCCTTAGGAAAACCCGACACTGAACAAAACACCATCGACTGCTGCCCTAACCTTGGAATGCCCGCACTTGAGCAATCCGAACTTGAGCAATCCGAACTTAGGAAAGCCGCGCTTGGGCAGCCCCCACATAACACCCAGATTGAGACACTCTTGGCCGGCGGGTTTAGCGTTTTTTCAGTAGCGAGTCACGTGTATTCGAACAGCCGGGTTATCAAAGCGGTGCCCCGCATTCAGTGCCGAATCAGCCAGACCGTCGTCCACCCCAATGACACCAGCGTGGATGCGCACGGCGTCAAGCCTGTCATTTCTGGCCGCATTGAAACCCTCGCCGCTGCCACTGCCCGCAGGCCCTGGCAGCGTCTCGGCCCGCTCGGTGTTCGCCTCACTGCCGGCGTCGTACACCGGGGCTGAACGCATCAGCGACTCACCCGCCTGCAGCGACGAGAGATCCATGCTCAACACGCCACTGAAAGCGTCATTGCTGTTCACTAGCATACCGGCCACACTGAGAAAATGAAGACCTGTGCGGTTACTACTTATGTTTAGGCTGGCGCTCGTACCTGGCGCCACCGCCGCCGCGCCGCTCTGGCTGACAAAACCAGAAGCCCTTGCAGCGTCGAGCCACACTTGGTTATTGCCGCCTTCCGCCAAGTGCTCCAAGGCGACACTGGCGCTGTGCCCTGTCTGCCACAGCGCGTGACTGCCGTCATGCAACACCGCGCCCAGCGGAGACAAGGGTTGATTTGCACTCAAGTTAGTCACAGTCAGTCGGTAGTTTCGTGTTTCTGCGGGCGCCTGGCTGTCGCCCTGGTCACTGCTGCTGCAAGCACCCAGCAGTGCGCACAACACCGCGAGCGAAACTACCGATGTTTTGCTTAAATGTTTCATGCGAGCTCTCCCCTATTGGCTGACGGAAACAGTGATGCGCGCGACAGGGTTTAACCAGCGGTGCACGCGGCTGTCGAGGTCGCTCATGCCGCCCGCGTTATCACGATCACCGAGCGCACCTGGGTGAATGTGCACATTGCCATTAGCGGCAGCTTGCACCCCCGTGCCCGCGGTGCCGCCCGCGCCGCTCGGGTCGGCGGGTATGCCGATTTGCCCCGCCCCACCCGCACCCGCAACGATCAATTCATTGTTGATTTCGGTGCCCGCGTCGTAGGCGTTGATGTTCAAGGTGGTGCTGCTGTCCGCAGCCAAAACCAGGCTGTCCAAACCGATAAAGGCATCGTTGGTGGGCAACATCATCGCCACCACCGACAATCGCGACAGCGCGTTCAAGTCAACAGCCTGCAACACGGCGGTGGCGCTGCTGCCGGGCGCGAGCAATCCACCGGCGGGGTTTTCCACTACCACAGCGCCCACGCTGCCCATGTCCGCGGACAGGCCGGCAATGCTGCCGCCCTCTGCCATGGCTTGCAAATTGGCTGAAGCCAGGGTGCCCGCTTCAAACACATCGGCACTGCTCGGATGAGCCGCCACCAACACTGGGGTAAAATACAAGCCCTGCGTGAGGTTGCTCACGGTGACTGTGACAGAATCAGCCTGCGCGCCAGCAGCGGCCACTGCCGCGATCACCGCCAGGGAAACAATCAGTTGTTTAGGCATTTTTCAATCCTCTTCATCGCTGGCGGAAAGCCCGCGTTCAGAGGCATTGTCGGGGGAAATCATGGCGCTTAAATCACCGCTTTCTCACGTTTCTATCACGGCAAAAAAGAGCTTATAGACCCCCCAAAAGCTATAGGTGGCAATGCCTACGCCAAGCAGTGCCCCGACCTGCATATAAAAAAATGCACCCCGAAAAAATGCTCCCGAGGATCAGCTGAGATCAGCCCACCCATGCGGAGGCCGGCGGGAATGCTGAATCGATCCGATGCCCGCACAGGCGAGCAGAACAGCGGCAGAAATTCAGGCAGCCGTCGCCGCCTCAAGCCGGGCTAGAGCGCTGAGTGCAAGGTGCGCTGCAGAGCAAAAGCCCGCAGGCAGTGCCGTGCGAGCCCCCGCCGCAGCGGGCCTGCTGAAGCCCACATCAATGGGCAAGCGCTAGGAGGCTGGGCGAGAACT
>JAWSVD010000096.1:0-52165 GCA_033852095.1 Granulosicoccaceae bacterium
GGCTGAGCGGCAAGGTGCTCGCCGGTGGCGATGCCTTTGCAGCTGAGTACGGCAAAAAACGGAAGTTGCAAGACATTCACGCCGGCCTGTGCGGGCGTTTCGGTGAAGGCCCCTGGTCGCGCTTCACCTGCGGCAGCAAACCCACCCTGTTCCGCTCCCGCAGCAACGGCAGCTGGCTGGTGGAGCACTACCGGCCAGATCAGCACATCCCGGTGCTCTACAGTGATACACATTTGATCGATCAAGTGGACGAGACCGTCGCAGCTGCAGAACTGTTTTTTGCATCTACCGGAATCAACCGTGAATGTGTTGTACTGACCGCCACAGCGCAAAACCCCACGCCCGTCGCCTTTACACGCGAACTGGCAAAACGCCTCGACGTGGCCTTTGAGTTCCCGCAGCTAGACGATATGTGGACCATCGACGCCTCACACATGGACGTGCCCAGTGCCGAGCGCTGGTCGGTGGCGTTTATGGAGCGCCTGGCGCCACACATTGAGCGCTGCGTGCGCTAAGCTGTGGACAAGCGCGGGCATCAAGACTGCGCTTAAACTTCACACTGAGCGGGGCCACCCGAAACAAGGAATTCCTGTTTCAACGGATTGCTCTACTGTACGCACCCAATTTCCGATAGGTGTCGATGACAAACAGTTAGGCTAGTCGGGCCGCGTCGCCAGCATCGAAGCTCTGCTTGAAAAGACGCGATACCACGCGTGCAAAGCAGGACGATGATCACGCCAAGCAAGGCCTTGAAACCTGAAGTCCAGGTAGCCAACAGCGCAACCGATGGCAATCAACCCAGCGTCAATATCACCAAAACTGTGGGCCTCGCGCTCCAATTGATCGAGAGAGGATTCAATCTTCTCCATTTGGCCCGAGAGCCACTCTGGCCAGAGCTTGTCCTCCGGGCGCATCGCCGTCTCATATCGGGCGAGCAACGCAGCATCGAGCAGGCCGTCAGCGAGCGCTTCTCGCCGCAAAACTGTCCAGAGCTCAGGTGCTTCGGGGTACATACGCGCAGCACTGTGCTGCTCATCCATCCAGCGGGTGATGAGACGGCTGTCATAGAGCGCACTGCCATCGTCCAAGATGAGAGTCGGCAGCTTGCCCGTTGGATTGCGATCGACCACGGACATGTCACGATCCACCGGGCTCACCGTCTGGCTTAACTTCTCTAATTCCAGCCCGGTTTCATGGGCCAGCACCATCACCTTGCGGACGTACGGTGAGGCGGATGAGAAAAATATTTTCATCGGGCTTCCAATCCAAATCAATAACAACAATAGCACCAAAATTCCTGTGCCAGTTTAGTCAGGTGCAGCCTGTGTAGACGATAGAAATGTGGTGAGAAAACGGAGATTTGAAGGCAACAATTTGGTTGATTCTAAAAAAGAACTAGAACAAAAACACCTTCACGCCGAAGCACAGCAACTAAACGGCTCATGCGACAAGAGCACTCAGAGATCCGTTTTACGGGCAACCAGCCGCAGCGGCTTGATCAATTCTTGTTTGCTGAAAGCCAGCCCCAGGAACATGCCCCGTGCGCAATAGACCCGCATCGATGCAATGTCGTCCAAACCGCTGGCTTTCACGGGGTTGCCGTACCAAAAAACATCTTGTTCCGCGTCGTCTTTCAGATGCCACTCGGGCAGATGACGCAGCGCGATGTCCACTGGCAATAACAAGGAATCCAAATCGGGTTTGTTCTTACCTGTTGAGAGTTTCGCCTTTTCTTCCAGCACTTCAGGGCTGTGCATCTGCAGCCCCTCAAAGGGCTCCACCCATTCACGGTGCAGCAGAGTGGTGTGGGCGCCACAGCCCAGAGCTGTGCCAATGTCCTCCACCAAGGAACGGATATAGGTCCCTTTGGAACATCTGACACGCAGCCTCAGCACATTGCCGCGGCATTCAATCAACTCCAACAGATCGATGCGAACCCGGCGTATCTTGCGCTCAACCGTCTCCCCTGCGCGCGCCAATTTATAGAGCGGCGTGCCATCGTGTTTGATCGCAGAATACATCGGTGGAAGCTGTTCGATTTCACCTCGAAAAGCCTCCAGAACGCCGGGCAGCAGCGCATTGAGGTTCTCGGGTACAGGACGTTCATCAAAAAGATCGCCTTCAACATCACCCGTTGAAGAGCGCACCCCGAGCGTTGCCTCGGCGATGTACTGCTTATCGGCCTCCAGCAGGTGATGGGCACCGAACTTGGTGCCTTCACCAAAACAGATAGGCAACATGCCACTGGCTTCAGGATCCAAGCTGCCGGTGTGCCCCGCCTTAGAGGCACCGTACATGCGCTTGCACAACTGCACGACGCCGTGGGAGGTCACGCCCAAGGGCTTGTCCACCAACAGGATTCCGTCGAGCGCCCGGCCTCTGCGGTTACGTCTGGCCATGGTGTTTTCTAGTCGTCGTTGTCGGCGAGCTTGCGATCACGCTCGACTGCGTCGTTGATCACCCGACTGATGTTCTCTGCACGCAGAGCAGTATCGTCGAGTATAAAACGCAGTTCTGGCACATGACGGAGCTTCATGATTGAAGCCAGTTTGCGCCTTAAAAAACCAGACGCCTTTTGCAATGCAGGCACTGTCTCAGCGGATTCGTCATCATCCACCGCAGAGACATAGATACGCGCAAGCGACAAATCGGATGTCACTTCTACTTCGCAAATAGTGGCGAAAGCCGAGACCCGTGGGTCTCGGACTTCGTCACGGATCAGCTGCGCAAGCTCGCGCTGAATCTGATCCGCAACGCGGTATTGTCGTGTCGTGTTTGCCATCTAGAGAGTACGCGCCACTTCTTTGCGCTCAAACACTTCTATCTGATCACCCGTGCGAACGTCGTAGTTCTTGACAGCAATACCACACTCAGTGCCCATGCGGACCTCATTGACATCGTCTTTGAAGCGTCTCAACGACTCGAGTTCACCCTCGAAGATAACAATGTTGTCGCGCAGCACACGAATAGGTGCACTCTTGCGAACAACCCCGTCAACCACCTGGCAACCAGCTGCCTGGCCAAACTTCGGAGAGCGAAACACATCTTTCACTTCAGCCAGCCCGATGATGTTCTCCAGAACCTCAGGTGCCAACAGACCACTGCCCACGTTACGCACCATGTCGATGGCATCGTAGATAACGCTGTAGTAGTGCAGATCAACGTTTTGCTCTTGAATAACAGTACGAGCAGACGCATCTGCACGTGTGTTAAAACCGATCAAAATAGCGCCGGATGCTGCAGACAAGGTGGCATCGGACTCATTGATACCGCCCACGCCGCCACCGATTACACGGATCTGAACTTCGTCAGTGGACATCTTCTCCAGTGACTCGCGCAGCGCCTCATAACTGCCCTGAACGTCGGTCTTGACCACCAGGTTGACCATGGCCTTTTGACCGTTCTTCACTTTCGAGAAGATGTCTTCCATGCTGGCAGGCTTGCGCTCTGCCAGACGCAGATTGCGCTCGCGCTCGCGGCGCAACTCAATCAACTCACGTGCATCACGATCGTCTGCAGCCACTTGCATTTCGTCGCCCGCATTCGGTGTGGCTGAAAGCCCCAACACCTGAACAGGAATAGAAGGACCTGCACTCTCTACCTGCTTGCCAGACTCGTCAAACAGGGCGCGAACCCGACCAGTCTGTGTACCGCAGACGATGATATCGCCGCGATTCAATGTACCGGACTGTACAAGCACGGTAGCAACCGGGCCTCGACCACGATCCAGAGTCGCCTCGATCACCATGCCCTGTGCACGGCCTGTGGCAGGAGCTTTAAGCTCCAGCAACTCGGCTTGCAATACCAGAGACTCAAGCAACTCATCGACTCCCTCACCGGTGAGCGCTGAGACGTGTTTGAACTGCGTATCGCCGCCCCACTCCTCAGAGATAACCTCGTGATTGGACAGCTCGCTGCGCACCCGCTCGGGATCCGCCGCTTCACGGTCGATCTTGTTGACAGCTACCACCAGGGGTACACCAGCCGCTTTCGCGTGCTGGATAGCCTCGATCGTCTGTGGCATCACGCCGTCATCAGCCGCAACAACCAATATGACAATATCAGTGGCCTGAGCACCGCGGGCACGCATGGCGGTAAATGCCGCGTGACCAGGTGTGTCCAAAAAGGTCACAACACCCCGGCCAGTATCTACATGGTAGGCACCGATATGCTGGGTAATACCGCCAGCTTCACCGGCAGTCACCTTGGCCTTACGGATGTAATCCAACAACGATGTCTTGCCGTGATCAACATGACCCATGACAGTGACAACAGGTGGTCGCACACTGGACTCGCCCTGCAGACCGACAAGTTTTTGCGTGAGCTCACGCTCAACATTTTCATCGGATTGCGAAACTGCCTTGTGGCCCATCTCTTCAACAATCAACAGCGCCGTATCATGATCGAGCACCTGGTTGATGGTTGCCATCACGCCCATGCCCATCAAACTACGGATTACCTGGCCAGCTTTGATTGACATGCGGTCCGCCAACTCGGCGACCGAGATGGTCTCCGGCACAACGACATCGCGTATCACTGGCGCAACGGGTCTTTCAAAGCCATGACGTCCTTCGATCTCTGCAGTCTGTGCACCGCCCAGACCACGACGCCGAGGACCACGTCCTGGCTTGTCTCTGCCGCCGGGCTTTTTACGTCCCAACTTGCCGCCACCGGAGTTACGGCCAGCAGATCCACCGCCGCCCGAACTGCGGCCAGCGGATGCGCCGCCACCAGAACTACGACCAGCTGCGCCACCGCCGCGTCGGTTGTCCGAACGGCTTTTCTCTTTGGCTTTCGCCGGCGCTGCTTTTCTAGGCGCCGCCGCAGTTGTAGTGGTCTCAGCTGATGCCGCGGCCACGGATGCGTCTGCCAACATCTCAGCATTCGGTTTCACAACAACCGTCGATTTAGCTTCCACCGCTTTTGCAGGCTTTTCAGCCACCGCAGCTTCTGCTTTCTCAGGCACCGGGGTTTCAACAACAGCTTCTGGCGCTTTGTTCGCATTCTCTCGCGCCACGCGCTTCTGCTCAACTTCGTCGCGCTTGGCAGTCTCGGCCGCCACTCGACGCCCTTCCATAGCCTTGAGTTCTACTTCTTCACGCTCGCGCTCAGAGCGGATTGTGGAAGAAGCTTTTTCAGCTGATTCTTCTTTTACAGCACCGCGTTTAACGAGTGTGCGACGACCACGAACTTCTACGTTCACGGTTTTCTTGCCACTCGCTGCGCTGCCAACTTTTAAGGTTGAGGCACTCTTACGCTTCAGTGTGATCTTGCGATCACCACCTTCGCTTTTGCCGTGGGTGCGACGAAGGTGCTCTAACAGTTTGGATTTTTCATCCGCACTGACTGCATCCTCGCCCGCCTTTTTGACCACGCCTGAATCCCGGAGCTGCTCCAGTAGGCGCTCTACGGGGGTACCGACTGTGTCGGCCAATTGTTTTACTGTCACATCTGCCATTCTGGACTCTCCTTACCGACGACTAGTTCGTCTTCTCTTCGTCGGCGTCTTCAAACCAACTTTCACGCGCCTTCATGATTAACTGGCCTGCCGTTTCGGCGTCAATATCCAGTTCTGCGAGTTCATCTAAGGCCTGTTCTGCCAAATCGTCTACCGTGCAGATTCCTGCAGCGGAAAGCGTTATGGCCAGCTCTTCAGTGATACCTTCCATCGCGAGCAACTCCTCACTTGGTTTGTATTCTTCAAGCTTTTCTTCACGGGCAATAGCGCTGGTCAGCAAAGCATCGCGCGCGCGATTGCGCAGCTCTTCGACCAGATCCTCGTCAAACCCTTCTATGTCCAACATCTCTTGCGTTGGCACATATCCTACTTCTTCTAAGGTTGTAAACCCTTCCTGCACCAGCACCAGAGCCAGGTCTTCTTCAATATCCAAATGTTCGATAAAGAGTTTCAGACTTGCCTCTGATTCTTCTTGGTTCTTACGATCAGCTTCTTCCTGATCCATCACGTTCAGGTCCCAGCCGGTGAGTTCACCCGCCAAGCGTACGTTTTGACCGCCACGACCGATTGCCTGAGACAACTTGTCGGTCTCTACGGCGATGTCCATGGAGTGCTTTTCTTCATCAACCACAATGGAGGTGACTTCAGCAGGCGCCATGGCGTTGATGACGAACTGTGCGTTGTTATCGTCCCAGAGGATAATATCAACACGTTCGCCCGCAAGCTCGTCCGAGACAGTTTGAACACGAGAGCCGCGCATGCCTACACAGGCACCCACTGGATCGAGGCGATGCTCGTTGGAGCGAACCGCAATTTTCGCTCGCAGACCCGGATCCCGTGCAGCGCCCATGATCTCAATCAAGCCCTGCCCAATTTCAGGCACCTCGACAGAAAACAACTTGACCAGAAACTCGGGATCGGTGCGGCTCAGCACAAGCTGAGGGCCGCGACTGTCCACGCGAATTTCTTTTAAGAAAGCACGCATGCGATCGTTGTTTTTCACCGCTTCGCGGGGAATCATTTGATCACGCGGGATCAGGCCTTCGGCATTGTTGCCGAGGTCCAAATACACGCCGTTGCGATCAACGCGCCGCACGACACCGAACACCAGCTCGCCCATGCGATCACGGTATTGATCCACCATACGCTGGCGTTCAGCTTCGCGCACCTTTTGCACGATGACCTGCTTGGCGGTCTGAGCTGCGATACGGCCAAATTCCACCGAATCAATTTGCTCTTCGGTGAATTCACCTACTTGTATTTCGGCCTGGTCGATCTGAGCCGCTGACAATGTCAGCTGACGAAGCGGGAATTCTTGAGGCGTGTCATCTTCCACAATCTCCCAGCGACGGAAAGTATCGTAGTCACCGCTATCACGGTTTATATCGACACGAACATCGATATCAATGCCGTGCTTTTTGCGGGTCGCCGTGGCTAATGCAGCCTCGAGCGCCTCAAAAATAACCTCCTTATCGACTGCTTTCTCATTGGAAACAGCATCTACTACTAAGAGGATTTCCTTGTTCATCCGCCTCACCCTTAACGCAAGCACAACCGTGGTCGGCACGCCGCTAAACTAGTCAACACGCCTTTTCAAACGTGCACCCACTTCATCTTTCTAAGAAACCTGAGCAGTGGCCCTATTACAAGGGTGCCAAATGGCCCCACTCCACGTCATCAAAATCTAAGTCGTACAATTCGCCGTCGACGTCTACCACCAAAGTGCTTCCGTCCACAGACTGTATATCGCCGGTGAATCGCTTTCGCCCCATCGCGTGGGCACCCAAGCGAAGTTTCACTCGTTGCCCCACGTACTTCTCGTAGTGCGCCAAAGTAAACATCGGCCGATCAATGCCAGGTGATGAAACCTCCAACGTGTAGTGACCCTTTATAGGCTCAACCACATCCATCGTCGCGCTGACTTGCCGCGAGACATCGCCGCAATCGTCGACATCTATGCCCTTGGGGCTATCGATGAACACACGAAGCGTCAAGCCGCCTTCGGCCTGCCCCAATAAAGCGCCCACGTATTCAAAGCCGAGACCGGTTGCGATCGGCTCTATCAAAGCTTTGAGGTCACTGCTGACTTGCTGCACGAAATTCACTCACTCAGGCGCTTCTCAAATGCATGATTAACACCAACAAAAAAGCCCCTTCACGAGGGGCCTTTACAAAAATAACTTGGTAGCGGGGGTAGGATTCGAACCTACGACCTTCGGGTTATGAGCCCGACGAGCTGCCAGACTGCTCCACCCCGCACCTGACCAAAAGAAGTATATGGATCTACCAGCGCAAACGCAAGGGCTATCTAACAAAAAAACCACGCCATACCTGGGCATGCCCGAAACAGCCCAACGACAACTCAGCCACGGGCCAGCAAAGCCCCACGCCCACCACCCTGAAATGCACACCCACTCTTGCCGCCAGCCAGGCAAACACACCAAAAAAACCGGAAAGGACCGCCCCCCCCTTCTAGACCGGCCGGAACCAGCATAAACAATGGCCGCCTGAAGCAACAGCAACAGAGCCGAGCCGGATCGAGAGCAACGAACCGCACACCGAAAGAAGCACTGAACACCCAGCAAAAACCGCAGCGCAAGCACTAAGCCAAACCGCCGCAAAAACCACAACGGAACAAACACTAAACAGCAGGCAAAAAAAAACCGGAACAAGTCCGGTTCTCTTCATGCGACGCAGAGGCATCACGAAAAAAAATGGTGCCGATGGCGAGACTCGAACTCGCACGACCATAAGGCCACTACCCCCTCAAGATAGCGTGTCTACCAATTCCACCACATCGGCTAAAAACTTTAAATCAATTATTCACAGCTGGCACATCACCGCCTTCGACGGCAGACTCTCCACCGGAAGGCACAAGCGTTGGCACATCACCCACAGCCTCAGGCGCAAGCACCTCAACAGCCGCAGGAATAGCATCAAGCACACTGCTGCCACCGTCACGATTCGCCGCGATATAAAACAGCGCAATACTCGTGGCGAAAAAAGCAGCGACCAAGGCTGTGGTCAGGCGAACCATAAAGCCACCCGCACCCGCCGCACCAAATACAGTGCCAGACGAACCACTGCCAAAAGCAGCACCCGCATCGGCGCCTTTACCGTGCTGAATAAGCACCATACCGATGACACCAATGGCCAAAAGCACGTGCACTACAAGAACAACAGATTCCACTAAATCACTCTCCAGTGCCAGCCGCTGCGGAGACAATACTGGCGAAACTGCCTGCATCGAGCGCAGCACCACCAATCAAGCCACCATCCACATCGGGCTGGGCGAATATCTCGGCCGCATTGTCAGGCTTGACACTGCCACCATATAAAATTTGCACACTTGCGCCAGCACCCGAGCTAAAGCCGTCGAGCTGTGCGCGGATATCAGCATGAACAGCACCCGCCTGCTCTGCCGTCGCACTCAAGCCCGTGCCTATCGCCCAAACCGGCTCATAGGCAATCACACACTCCAGCAATTGCTCAGGCTGAAGCGCGGCAAAAAGCCCGTTCAGCTGCGCCGCTATAACCGCAGCGGTCTCACCCTGCTCACGCTCTTGCAGCGACTCACCCACACAAACAACGGGCGTCAAACCAGCAGCCAGAGCCGCCTTCGCCTTCGCGCCTACAGCCTCACTGGACTCGCCACAGAGCGCACGACGCTCCGAATGCCCTACCAGCACATAGCGACAGCCCAACTCAGAGAGCATTTCTGCTGCAATCTGACCCGTGTAGGCACCAGCTGAATATTCGCTGACATCTTGAGCACCCAGCGCGACCGCATCTCCCAAGAGGGGAGCGACAACAGCCAAGTGCAATGCAGCAGGACAAACACCTACACCCACCTTGCCGTCTTGACTGGCAAGCACCACAGCCTCAGCAAGGGATTTAACTCCCGCGAGATCACCGTTTTGCTTCCAATTCCCTATGACGAGCGGTGTGCGCATGCGCCCTCAAACCTGTTCAAACAAGCACGCAAGTGTATACGCCAAGCTGCTAAGAAACAAGCATTCTCTTTGCTTTTTATTGAACAAAAAAAAGCCCGGCACCCCTGGGCACCGAGCCTTTTTCTAAGCAATCAAACAGGCGACTACGCGACGGCGGAACGCACCGCATCTGCAACTTGATGGCAGATCGACTCCACCTGATTCGCAACACGACCCTCCACCATCACACGGACAACCGGCTCAGTACCAGAGGGGCGCAGCAGCACCCGACCGGTATCACCCAAGTCCGCCTCGGCAGAACGAAGCGCCTCTTGCACCGGGCTGGATTCGTCCAGATTAATGCGCTCCACAATAGGCACATTCACCAGTGTCTGCGGGTAGCGCATCATGCCATTTTTCAGGTCATTCAAACGCTCGCCGGACTCAACCACATAAGCCAGCACCTGCAGCGCTGCAATGATCCCGTCTCCGGTGGTCGAGTGATCCAGCGTGATCAAATGGCCACTGGACTCCCCACCAATACGCCAATTATTGGCCTTCATCATCTCCAACACGTGGCGATCACCTACCTTCGCCCGCTTGAAGGGGATGCTCATGTCACGGAATGCGTGCTCGAGCCCGAGATTGCTCATCAGAGTCCCGACCACACCGCCGCCTTTGAGCTGACCTTTTGCGTGCGCCGCCTTGGCGAGCACAAACAGAATTTCATCGCCGTCCACCACATCGCCACGCTCATCGACCATGATCAGGCGATCACCGTCCCCGTCCAGGGCAACACCCATGTCCGCGCGCTCTAGCAACACATGGGCGCGCAAGCTATCGGGCGCCGTGGCACCGCAGTTGTCGTTGATGTTCAGGCCGTTGGGCGACGCGCCCGTCGAGATCACATTGGCCCCGAGCTCTTCAAATACACGGCGCGCAATGTCGTAACCCGCACCGTTAGCCGCATCGACAACCAATTTAATGCCGTCGAGACGCATGCCACTGGGGAAAGTACTCTTGCAATACTCGATATATCGACCACCCGCATCATCGATGCGCTCAGCACGACCCAAGTCTTCAGACTCCACGGTCTCCAAAGGCTGGCCGAGCATGTCTTCAATAGCGAGCTCTGTCTCATCGTCGAGCTTGAAACCGTCCGAGCCAAAAAATTTGACGCCGTTGTCGTAGTGCGGATTGTGCGAAGCACTGATAACAATGCCCGCTGCCGCGCGAAAGGTGCGCGTCAGGTAGGCGACAGCAGGCGTAGGCATTGGACCGAGCATACGTGCGTTCAGACCAGCAGACGACAAACCCGCCTCCAGGGCGGATTCAAACAAATAGCCAGAGATTCGCGTGTCCTTACCGATCAAAACTTCACGGTTGCCCTGCGAGGCCAGCACCTTACCCGCCGCCCAACCCAAGCGCAGTATCGTCGGCGCTGTCATCGGCTCAACACCCACTCGACCTCGGATACCGTCTGTACCAAAGAATTTTTTGCTCATAAATTAGTCCTTCAACCCTGGCATCGGCGACACTCTTCGCGCCTACTTCAGGTGTTCAATCAAAATTCTGTTCACAACCAGAGATTTTAGGCCGCGTTTCTAACCGCATTCAAAATTGTCAGCGCCTGCACTGTTTCTCGCACATCGTGTACTCGCAGCACACTCGCACCACGCTCTACCGCCGCCAAAGCCATGGCCACACTGCCAATCACTCTGCCGTCCTTATCCGCACCCAACAACGTACCGATCGCGCCTTTTCGAGACGCCCCAAACAATAGCGGCAGCTGCCCCACCGAAATTTCTTTCAATCGAGCAACTAACTGCATGTTGTGCTCCAGCGTCTTGCCAAAGCCGAAACCAGGGTCCAATAAAACACGATCATTTTCTATGCCGAAAGCCTGGCATTGCGCCCATCTCAACGCCAAAAAATGCCGCACCTCTTGCACAACATCGTCGTATTCAGGCGCATCCTGCATCGCCTTTGGCTCGCCCTTCATGTGCATCAAACACACCGCCACTTCAGACTTAGCGACCACATCAAGTGCACCGGGCAACTGCAGAGCCCGAACATCGTTGATCAGACCCGCCCCCGCTGTTATAGCAGCCCCCATCACAACCGGCTTACTGGTATCGACCGAAATCACAACATCCACAGCTTTTGACAGCGCCTCCACCACGGGTATCACACGATCGAGCTCTTCGGACTCAGACACCTCGGCAGCCCCGGGCCGCGTGGACTCACCGCCCACGTCCAAGACAGTGGCGCCCGCCTCAACCATGGCGCGCCCGTGCGCCAAGGCCCGCTGCAGGGAATCGTAGCGCCCACCATCAGAAAAAGAGTCTGGGGTAACGTTCAAAATACCCATCACTTGCGGCGAACTCAGGTCGAGCCACTGCCGCCCGCAGCGCAGAATTGCCATGCTATCGCCTTAATTTTTTCGAGGCCAAAACGAAACAAGGCGAGCTTAATAGCTCGCCTTGCTGTACTTACTTATCAGACTAGTGCTGCTCTGCAGGACCAGAAATCGGTGGATCGCTGGGCTTATCCTGCGAATCAGCTTCAGGAGCAGAATCCACACTGCCCTGACCTGCACCACCGCCGGCATCAGGGGGCGCCGCATCGTCACTCCAGTCATCGGGCGGACCGGGCATACGGCCTTCCATGATTGCGTCGATTTGACCCACATCGATCGTCTCGTACTTCATCAGGGCCTCCGACATCAAGTGCAATTTATCCATGTTGTCGCGCAAGATTTGCTCGGCTCGCTGGTAGTTGCGGTCAATCAGCACCCGCACCTCCTCGTCGATGGTCTTCGCCGTCGCACCTGACACGCCCTTGCTCTGCGAAGGACCGCGACCGAGGAACACCTCGCCCTCGTCCTCACTGTAGGACAGCGGCCCTAGCTTGTCTGACAGACCCCACTTGGTCACCATGTTGTGGGCGATTTCGGTGGCGCGCTCTATGTCATTGGAAGCGCCTGTCGTTACCGCGTCATCACCGAAGATAAACTCCTCCGCGATACGCCCGCCGTAGAGCGTTGCAATCTGACTCTCCAGACGGCGACGGCTGTGGCTGTAGCGGTCCTCTTCAGGCAGGAACATGGTCACGCCCAGGGCGCGGCCACGCGGGATTATGGTGACCTTGTAGACAGGATCATGCTCTGGCACCAAACGACCCACGATGGCGTGCCCTGCCTCGTGATAAGCGGTCAATGACCGCTCGGCCTCGCTCATCACCATGGACTTGCGCTCGGCGCCCATCATGATCTTGTCTTTTGCTTTCTCGAAGTTTTCCATGGTGACGGTGCGATTTTCACCGCGCGCCGCAAACAAGGCAGACTCATTCACCAGGTTAGCCAGATCTGCACCGGAAAAACCGGGTGTGCCGCGCGCCAGCAAATCGGCACGCACGTTATCATCGACGGGCACCTTGCTCATGTGTACACGCAGTATCTGCTCTCGGCCACGCACATCAGGCAGAGGCACCACCACTTGGCGGTCAAAACGACCAGGGCGCAGCAAGGCGGGATCAAGCACATCGGGGCGGTTGGTGGCCGCGATCACGATCACGCCCTCGTTGCCTTCAAAGCCATCCATCTCCACCAGCAACTGGTTGAGGGTCTGCTCGCGCTCGTCATGCCCACCGCCCACGCCAGCGCCACGGTGGCGACCGACGGCGTCAATCTCATCGATGAAGATGATGCAAGGCGAGTGCTTTTTGGCCTGCTCGAACATGTCGCGCACACGAGATGCACCCACACCGACAAACATTTCCACGAAATCAGAACCAGAGATAGTAAAGAAAGGCACCTTCGCCTCGCCTGCAATCGCCTTGGCGAGCAGTGTTTTGCCGGTACCGGGCGAGCCGACCAACAAGATTCCGCGGGGGATTTTACCGCCAAATTTCTGGAACTTGCCTGGATCCCGCAGAAACTCAACCAGCTCAGAGACCTCTTCTTTGGCCTCATCAACGCCCGCCACGTCAGCGAATGTCACTTTCACTTGGTCTTCACCGAGCAGGCGCGCCTTGCTCTTGCCAAAGGACATAGCGCCGCGACCGCCGCCACCGCCCTGCATTTGACGCATGAAGAAAATCCACACACCAATCAACAGCAAGAAGGGGAACCAGCTGATGAATATTTGCATCAGGATACTGGTCTTTTCAGGCGCCTTTGCTTTGATGGCGACATTAGAGTCCAGCAACAAGCCGATGAGTGCGGTGTTATCCGTCTCGGGGCTGTAGGTCGTGAACGCAGTGCTGGACGTCGTAACACCCGTAATTTCACGCCCTTCCATGGTCACCGCTTGAATCTGACCCGATTCAACCTGCACCATAAAGTCGGAGTACGGGACATCGGTGCCAGCGTACTTTTGTCCGCCCAAGTTGTTGAAAACTGACATTAAAATGACAGCGATGACAACCCATAACAGGACGTTTTTCAATAAATCGTTCAATGCTCTTCCTCGACGAGGTTCACGAACGGCAACAGCGCTGCCCGACAATGACGTGCGGGCAATCAGCTAGAACCGAGCTTTTAAAATCTGATCGCTCTTACTATTGATGCGAATTTGGGAAATTCAAGGGCTAAATATGTTGAGCGTAATAGCCCAACCTTACTATAGAACCCTGTGCCTTGCCATGACATACAATTCACGGCTTCTGTCTCTGGAGGCCTTGGGTTTGCGTGATTTTACACTGCGAAATTCACGCCGCAACTGCTGCAACAGCTCGTCAAAGCCCTCACCCTGGAACACCTTCATCAACAACAAACCATCGGGTTTCAGTATTTGGAGCGCCATATCTACCGCAAGTTCCACCAGATACATCGACCGCGGCAGGTCAACACTTGCCTGCCCCGTTACATTGGGTGCCATGTCTGAGATAACTGCATCGGCCAACTCACCTTTCAGTGCAGCCATAATCTGATCAAAAACAGCCTCTTCAGTGAAATCACCGAGCACAAACTCCACCCCCGCAAAGCCGTCCATGGGCAAGATATCACTGGCCACCACCGTGCCATTGTCACCCAATTTATCGCTCAGGTACTGTGTCCAGCCGCCGGGGGCCGACCCCAGCTCCACCACGCGCTGACCCGGCTTGAACAACTGGTCCCGCTCATCCAATTCAATCAGCTTGTAGACAGCCCGCGAACGGTACCCTTCCTTCTGCGCACGTGCGACATATTCGTCTTCAAAGTGCTCCTTCAACCACCCTGCACTGCTCTTGCTTCGAGCCATGCTGGCCACCCCGTGTTAATAATCGCGTTTCGTCTGCATTTCCTGGTCGATAGACCCAGCAAGCACATGCTATAGTCGCCCACCTATCAGCACAGGAACCCCCCATGTCTTTGCAGGCCAACCAAATTCGTCATCTTCGTTCACTAGCGCACCACTTAAAGCCCGTCGTTTGGGTAGGGCAAAAAGGCTTGAGCGAAGCCGTCTACAGCGAGCTGGACATAGCGCTCGGCGCCCATGAATTGGTGAAAATCAAAGTGGGCAACAAATGCGACAAAGAGACACTCGCCAGCCTGTGTGAACACGGCCGCGCCGAACTGGTCTCTTCCGTGGGCGGCAAAGTATGCCTGTACCGTCGCAACCACAAAGACCCCAAGATTGCCCTACCACCCGTGAAGTAATCACGGGCGCGGCCTAGCGCCTAATGAGCGCGATCAGGGCTCGTAGCTGATCGCTTCTATCTCGTACTCTTTGATCCCACCGGGTGTTTTCACCTCGACCTCATCACCTTCGCCCTTGGCAATAAGCGCACGGGCGACGGGTGAATTGACCGATATTTTCCCACTTTTGATATCCGCCTCATCATCACCGACAATCTGGTAGGACACCTTGCTGTCGTTTTCGACGTCGATCAGATGTACCGTCGAGCCAAAGATCACCTTGCCCTTGGCATTGAGCACGGTGATATCGATCACCTGAGCATTCGAAAGCTTGGCCTCGATTTCCTTCAGCCGCCCCTCAATAAAACTCTGCTGCTCGCGCGCCGCGTGATATTCGGCGTTTTCCTTGAGATCGCCGTGCGCACGCGCCTCGGCGATCGCGGCAATTACCCGCGGCCGCCGCACTTTTTTCAAATCCAGCAGCTCGTCACGCAACAAATCTGCGCCGAGCTTGGTCATCAGCACTTTGTTCATGCTTTTTCCCCGTACATATCCTGAAGACGGAACACTTCCTCCGCAGCGCTGTGACCAATTGATTTGCCTATGGCACCGCCGCCCGTGATGGTCGTGGTGTAGGCGATCTTGCGCTGCAAGGCCTCACGTCGAATATAGTAGCTATCCGCAATGGCCGCGACCCCTTCGGTGGTATTGATGATCAAATCCACCTCGCCATTGATCATGCGGTCCAAAATACTGGGACGCACACCCGAATTGAGCTTCTGCACCACCGCGCACGGCACCTCGGCGGCCTGTATCACCGCCGCTGTCCCAGGCGTAGCCCAAACCGTCATGCCCGCAGCAACCAGGCTCTGCGCCACAGCCACAGCCGCTTCTTTGTCTCTGTCCCGCACGCTGACAAACGCAATCCCACTGCTCGGCAGCTCCGCGCCCGCCGCGAGCGAGGCTTTGGCAAAGGCCTGCTCAAAAGTACGGCCCACGCCCATGACTTCACCGGTGGACTTCATCTCGGGGCCGAGCAATGGGTCCACACCCTGGAATTTCACGAAGGGGAAGACCGACTCCTTGACGTAGAAAAGTTCTGGCACACATTCTTCAGTGACGCCCTGCTCCGCCAGCGACATGCCCGCCATGCAGCGCGCGGCGACCCGGGCCAGCGGCACACCCGTCGCCTTGGAGACAAAAGGCACCGTGCGCGAAGCGCGCGGGTTCACTTCCAGCACATAGATAGTCTCGCCCTGGATCGCAAACTGGGTGTTCATCAGACCGATAACCCCCAGCTCCAGCGCCATCAGACGCGTCTGGTCGCGCAACCTGTCTTGAATCTCAGCGCTCAGACCATTGGGCGGCAGACAACATGCCGAATCACCCGAGTGCACGCCCGCCTGCTCGATGTGCTCCATGATGCCGCCGATCAGCACCTGCTCACCGTCGCAGATACAGTCCACGTCCACCTCGATGGCCGCGTCCAGAAAATGATCCAGCAACACCGGGGACTCATTCGAGACCTTCACAGCCTCGGTCATGTAACGGCGCAGTGAGGCTTCGTTGTGCACGATCTCCATGGCCCGACCACCGAGTACATAGGACGGGCGCACCACCAAGGGATAGCCAATCTCTTCGGCCAAGCCCACTGCGGACTCCGGATCACGCGCGGTGCGGTTGGGCGGCTGCAACAGGCCCAAGCGCTCGATCAGCTGCTGAAAACGTTCGCGGTCTTCCGCCAAATCAATCGAATCAGGCGAAGTGCCAATAATCGGCACACCGGCTGCTTCGAGATCACGCGCCAATTTCAGCGGGGTCTGCCCGCCGTACTGCACGATCACACCGACGGGCTTCTCAACGTGCATGATCTCCAGCACGTCTTCAAGCGTCAGCGGCTCGAAATACAAGCGATCCGAGGTGTCGTAATCGGTCGAAACGGTCTCGGGGTTGCAGTTGACCATGATGGTCTCGAAACCGTCGTCGCGTAAGGACAAGGCCGCGTGCACACAGCAGTAATCAAACTCGATGCCCTGGCCGATGCGGTTGGGTCCACCACCCAAGATGACGATCTTCTTCTTGTCCGAGGGCTCAGACTCACACTCTTCTTCGTAGGTGGAGTACAGGTACGCGGTGTCGGTCGCGAACTCAGCCGCACAGGTGTCCACCCGCTTGTAGACTGGGCGCAAACCCAGCGCATGTCGCTTGGCGCGGAAGGCGTCTTCGCTGCAGAGCAGCAACTGCGCGAGGCGCGAATCGGCAAAGCCCTTACGCTTCAATCGACGCATCTGCGCGAAGTCCAGCGCATTCAGATCCGTGCCGAGCAGGGTTTGCTCTTCGCGCACCAGATCTTCTAATTGTGCCAAAAACCAGGGATCAATGGACGAGAGTTCAAAAATGCGCTCGGCGCTGTAGCCCTTGCGAAACGCGTCCGCCACATACCAGATACGCTGGTCACAGGGCCGCGACAGCTCGCGGTCCAAGACGGCTTTCTGCTGATCATCGTCCAGCGAGAGGTCCAGCACCTCACTCAAACCATCGACACCCACTTCCAGGCCGCGCAGTGCTTTTTGCAGCGACTCCTGAAACGTGCGGCCCATCGCCATCACTTCGCCCACAGACTTCATCTGCGTGGTCAGTGAATTGTCCGCCTGCGGGAATTTCTCGAAGGTGAAACGCGGAATTTTGGTGACGACGTAATCGATGCTCGGCTCAAAAGAGGCCGGTGTCGCACCGCCGGTGATGTCGTTCTGCAACTCGTCGAGGGTGTAACCCACCGCCAGCTTGGCCGCCACTTTTGCGATCGGGAAGCCCGTTGCCTTCGACGCCAGCGCCGAAGATCGAGACACCCGCGGGTTCATCTCGATCACGATCATGCGGCCGTCCACGGGGTTGGTGGCGAACTGCACGTTCGAGCCGCCCGTCTCCACGCCGATCTTGCGCAGCACCGCCAAGGAGGCGTTGCGCATGATCTGGTATTCCTTGTCCGTCAGGGTCTGTGCCGGTGCCACGGTGATCGAATCACCGGTGTGCACGCCCATGGGATCGAAGTTCTCAATCGAGCAGATGATGATGCAGTTGTCGTTGCGGTCGCGCACGACTTCCATCTCGTACTCTTTCCAGCCCAGCACGGACTCCTCGAGCAATACTTCTGTGGTCGGCGACAAATCCAGGCCGCGCTCGATGATCTGCTCGAACTCCGCCTTGTTGTAGGCGATGCCGCCGCCGCTGCCGCCCATGGTGAAAGAGGGGCGAATGATGCAGGGAAAACCAATCTTAGCCTGCCCCGCATGCGCTTCTTCCATCGTGTGCGCGATAAAGGCACGTGGCGTGGCCAAGCCGATGTCGGTCATGGCGTGGCGGAATTTCTCGCGATCCTCTGCCATGTCGATGGCTTCTTTACTGGCGCCGATCAGCTCCACACCGTATTTTTCCAACACGCCTTCGCGGTCCAGATCCAGCGCACAATTCAGCGCCGTCTGGCCGCCCATGGTGGGCAGCAGAGCGTCAGGTCGCTCCACGGCGATGATGCGCTCCACCACCTGCCAATCGATGGGCTCGATGTAGGTTGCGTCGGCCATCTCCGGGTCGGTCATGATGGTCGCGGGATTGGAGTTCACCAACACCACGCGGTAACCCTCCTCGCGCAACGCCTTACAAGCTTGCGCGCCAGAGTAGTCAAATTCACAGGCCTGGCCGATCACGATCGGGCCGGCGCCAATGATGAGGATGGTGTTTATATCACTGCGTTTTGGCATGGCTTTCAGTGTCCGGAGCGGTCTTTCATCGATTGAATAAACTGGTCAAACAAGGGGCCGATATCCTGCGGCCCTGGGCTCGCTTCAGGGTGACCCTGAAAACCAAAAGCCGGTTTGTCCGTGAGGCGAATGCCCTGCAAGGAACCATCAAACAACGAGCGATGAGTCACCTCTACGTTCGCCGGCAAGCTGCTGTCGTCCACCGCAAAACCGTGGTTTTGACTGGTGATGTAGACCCGCTTATCACTCAGGCACTGCACCGGGTGGTTGGCGCCGTGGTGGCCGAATTTCATCTTCAAGGTTGTAGCCCCTACCGCCAGCGACAAAAGCTGGTGACCGAGACAGATACCAAACACCGGTTTGTCCGCGGCGAGCACTTCCTGAATCGCCGCGATGGCGTAGTCACAGGGCTCCGGATCACCGGGGCCGTTGGACAGGAACACGCCGTCGGGATTCATCGCCAGCACCTCGGCGGCGGGTGTCTTGGGCGGCACAACCGTCAGGCGGCAACCGCGGCTGGCCAGCATGCGCAGGATATTGCGCTTCACACCGAAGTCATAAGCCACCACATGGTAGGGCGTCTCCGCCACATCCGTGTGCCCCTCACCCAGTGCCCATTCGCCCTCGCGCCACTCGTAGCGCTCGGCGGTGCCTACTTCTTGCGCCAGGTCCACACCCTGCAGACCAGAAAAGCCCTTGGCCTGCGCGACAAGCGCATTGGCGTCGAGGTTTTCGCCCGTGGCGATACAGCCCGCCAGCGCACCCTTTTCGCGCAGCAGGCGCGTCAGACGGCGGGTGTCGATATCGGCGATGGCGACCAGCTTGTGCTCTTTCAAGTAGCTGTCAAGGCTTTGCTCCGAGCGAAAATTGCTCGCCAGCAGTGGCAGGTCGCGAATGATCAAGCCCGCGCAGTGCAGCGCGCTGGACTCTTCGTCCTCTGCGCAGCAACCCACGTTGCCGATATGGGGGTAGGTCAGGGTGACGATTTGGCGAGCGTAGCTCGGGTCAGTCAGGATTTCTTGGTAGCCGGTCAACGCTGTGTTGAACACCACCTCCCCGACTGTCTGACCCTCGGCGCCAATGGCGCTGCCTAAAAAGATGGAACCGTCTTCCAGGGCGAGTATTGCGGGTGCGAACACTGCTGATTCAACTCCGGTGCTGGGCACGACGAACCGGAGCCCGAGCAATCGGTCTCCGCTTATCGGGCGGTATTATGATGATCACAGGTAAGCGCTGCGTAACAAACCTTGGGCTCAAGGTCAGGCAGACAAACCGGTGCAAGTTGAGGCAGGAGTTTAACGTAAGCAGACGTTAGCTGTCCATGCGCATAACCACAGAGAAAGAGGAATCGAGCACAGCATGTAGCATAGCGCTCGTTCCACCACCGGACTGCACTAAATTTCGGCCAAATCGCCCTTGCTTTCCAACCATTCGCGACGATCCGCGGAACGCTTCTTGGCCAACAGCATGTCCATGATCACCGCCGCGTCCTCGGGCGACTCCACAGTCAGCTGCACCAGCCGACGGGTGTCGGGGTTGGTGGTGGTCTCACGCAGCTGCGGCGGGTTCATCTCACCCAGACCCTTAAAGCGCGTGACAACTGGCTTGGCTTTTTTGCCATCCGCGATAGCGCGGTCAATCACCGCCTGGCGCTCGCTGTCGTCGATGCAGTAGTGCACCTCTTTGCCAATGTCCACACGAAACAGCGGCGGCATGGCGACATACACATGGCCCGCCTCCACCAGCGGATAGAAGTGTTTGACGAACAAGGCGCAGATCAGCGTCGCGATGTGTGCGCCGTCCGAATCAGCATCCGCGAGGATGCAAATCTTGCCGTAGCGCAGCTTGGAGAGATCAGCGGAGCCTGGCTCCAGCCCGATGGCCACCGATATATCGTGCACCTCTTGCGAGGCCAGCACTTGATCCGACTCAACCTCCCACGTGTTGAGGATCTTGCCGCGCAGCGGCATCACCGCCTGGAATTCACGCTCTCGGGCCTGCTTGGTGGAACCACCGGCAGAGTCCCCTTCCACCAGGAACAGCTCGGTGCGCGAGAGGTCGGTCGAGGAGCAATCGGCCAGCTTGCCCGGCAGTGCCGGGCCCTGGGTCACGCGCTTGCGCACCACCTTCTTCTCGGCTTTGAGCCGGCGCTGCGCACTGCTGATAGCCAGATTGGCCAGGCTATCACCTGTCGCAGGGTGCTGGTTCAGCCACAGCAAAAAGGCGTCTTTGATCACGCCCGTCACGTAACCCGCGCATTCGCGCGAGCTCAAGCGCTCTTTGGTCTGCCCCGCAAACTGCGGATCACGCAACTTGACTGACAAGACATAACTCACCCGCTCCCAGACATCGTCCGGCGCCAGCTTCACACCGCGCGGCAACAGATTGCGGTAATCACAGAAATCGCGCATGGCCTCGGTCAAGCCCGTGCGCAAACCGTTCACGTGTGTGCCGCCCTGCGCCGTCGGCACCAGATTCACGTAGGCTTCAGTGGTCAGCTCGCCGCCTTCGGGCTGCCATACCAAGGCCCACTCTACCGCCTCTCGCTCCCCCTCGTGGACACCTATAAAAGGCACCTCGGGCAGCACGGTGTAACCCCGCACCGCTTCTGAAAGGTAGTCCGAAAGGCCGTCTTCGTACAGCCACTCGTGCTTTTCGTCGGCCTTGAGGTCCTTAAATATCACTTTCAGGCCGGGGCAAAGCACCGCTTTCGCCCGCAGCAGGTGGACCAGACGCGGCACAGAAAACTTGGGGGAATCGAAATAGGAGGCTTCGGGCCAAAAGTGCAAGGACGTGCCCGTATTGCGCTGCCCGACCTTGCCCACCTCTTTCAATTTGCTGGTGGGCTCCCCGCTGGCGTAGGTCTGCAGATACTCTTTGCCGTCACGGCGGATGCGCACTTCGAGCTGACTCGACAGCGCATTCACCACCGACACACCCACCCCGTGCAGGCCGCCGGCAAAGCCGTAACTACCCTCACTGAATTTCCCGCCCGCGTGCAAGGTCGTTAAAATCACTTCCACGCCCGGCTTTTTTTGCGTCGGGTGCATGTCCACCGGCATGCCACGGCCGTCGTCGATGATCTCCAGCGACTGGTCAGCGTGCAAAATCACCTCGAGGCGTTTGCAGTGCCCCGCCAGGGCCTCATCGATGCTGTTGTCGATGACCTCTTGACCCAAGTGATTGGGCCGCGTGGTGTCGGTGTACATGCCGGGGCGCTTGCGCACCGGGTCCAGTCCGCTCAGGACTTCAATCGAGGAGGCGTCGTATGTGGAGCTCATTGGTGACTTCGTGGTGGTGCAGTGGGGCCGCTGCTGCGGACGTGAAGGCGCATTCTACGCCGATTCTGAGCCACAAAGGCATCCCCTGCCTACAGGACTCATTGGCTCTAAGGCTAGTTCAAGTCGGCGCGGGCCGCTCAACGGTAGCCATTTGCCTCAAAATCAGGACAATAGCGCCATGAACTTTGCGCAGCCGCTGCCTTGAAACACTGGCCGCCGCCTCCACTTATAGACGCTAACAAGCGGAACATCGAGATAACTAACCATGTCAGACTCGCCCCATATCATCGCAGTAGACGAATCCAACTTCATGCAAGTTGTTGTCGAGGGTTCAATGCAGCAGCCCGTCCTGGTAGATTTTTGGGCAGATTGGTGCGAGCCCTGCAAACAGCTGATGCCTTTGCTGGACAAGCTAGCCGAAGAAGCAAACGGCGCTTTCATACTGGCCAAGTGCGACGCCGATGCCAACCAAAACATCACGGGCCAAATCGGCATCCGCAGCCTGCCCACGGTGATGCTGTTCAAAGGCGGTCAACCGGTCGATCAATTCACCGGCGCCCTGCCCGAAGGCGAGATTCGCACCTTCTTGGAGAAACAAGGCATCAGCTTCGCAGCAGCCGAGCCGATGGGCAGCCCCCTGGTGGTGGCGCGCGAACTGATGGCGGAAGGCAACAACGACGGCGCACTCGAGATATTGCGCCAGGCCCAGGCCGAAAACCCAGAAAACGGTGATCTGCTGATTGCCCTCGGCGAGGCCAGCTTGGCGACCGGCGATCACGCCACCGTCGACACCGTGCTGGGCAACTTGCCCGAGAGCCACAAGAACAGCAGCGAAGCCAATCGCCTGCGCGGCATGCTCACCTTCGCCAAGGCCGACGATACCAGCGTCGACATCGAAACCCTTGCCGCTGAAATTGAAGGCGGCGAAGCCAGCAGCGAGCAACGCTACAAGTACGCGGTCAAACTGGTCGCCTCCGGCCAGCTGCAAGACGCCATGGATCAACTGCTGGCGCTGATGATGCGCGACCGCGAATACGGTGAAGACGGCGCCCGCCTGGGGCTGATCGCCCTGTTCGATATCCTCGGCCAAGACCCGCTGGTGACCAAGTACCGCCGCAAAATGGCGAGCTACGTGCTCTAGGGCGAGCCAGACAAGCACAGGCAAGCCCACTTAGGGCTTGCCCTGAACTGGGTGGCTGAGCCACTGCTCGATTTTCGGCCGCCAGAGCCAATCGCTCAGAACACCACCATAAACAGCCCTGCCTCGCACCCTTGCGCTTGAAGAAGCGCCACCAGAGCTAAAGGGCCACGCGAGCTTATTAGCTGGGCCCAAACAAAACGCCGCCAACTGCGTTTTCTACGGCGAGACACGCGCATGATGTGGGACTATGATTGCTGCGCAATTCGGTGAGTCACGAGTCTCAGCCAACATCGCCGCGGATGCGCTGCGCTTATACCGCCCTACAAATTATCGCAGTGATGCCCTTCATCGCCGAGCCCCGTAAGGCAGATAAGCCGCAGGCGCATCGGCGGCATGGCCTGCAGCATCACCTACCCACCCAGCGCCACCAAAGCCCGAAAAACCACTGAAGTCAAAAACCAGACACAAAAAAGGCCGCCGCAGCGACCTTCTTTGCACCGAACCTTAAAAGTAAAGACTCAGCGGATGACTCAGCAAATTACTCAGCAGCCAGAGCAGGCTTCGCCGTGACCATGGCAATAAAGTCCCGCGCCTGGCGGAAGCCGTCTACGCGCTCGCCCGAATCCAATATAATGGTCGGTGTCGCGTTGACTTCCACCTGCTTGACCAACTCCATGTGCTCATCGATGGGGTGCTCACACTGCGCAGGCTCCACGGCTTTGCCCGCCTTGCCATCGCTGAGAGCCTGCTGTGGATCGGCGTTACACCAGATACTGATGTGCTGCTGATGCGGCTGGCTGTTCAATCCGGCGCGGGCAAACAGCACATAATGCACGGTGATACCCGCGCCCGTCAGCTCCCCTATCTGCTGATGAAAACGCGCGCAGTAAGGGCAAGTGATGTCGGTAAAGACAAACATCTCACGTCCCGCCAGCGTGCCATCGGCTGAACCTTCGTAGCTGAGCAATTGATCCGCACCGAAATCACGCAGGGTCTTGACCCACTTCTTGCCCATCTCGTCGTAGCGCGCAACCTGCAGCTCATCGCCACGCTCGCGGGTGATATTGCGCCCGGTGGACAGCTCCATCAAGCTGCCATCGAGCACGTACTCGGCATTCTCGGAGACATACACCACTCTGAAGCCGTCAAACACCACTTCATAGATCCCCGCCATCGGAGAGGGACTGACGGTGCTGATTTTTAGGTGCGGCATTCTCTCCTGCAACAGCTCTTGCACCTCGGCTTCGCCAGCAGTCGCTCCACCGACAGATGACAGGACAAGCAGCCCCGCGAGGAAGGAGCGCAGGGCGCCGAATGATGATTTCATAATGATTTAGCTCTTCAGAATCGATTGTTGTTTGACTGGCTGCAACGCGACCAGTTCAACCGGGGCGCAAATGAGTACAGGGATTGTAGTCCCATATAGTTAAGCACGTGGGTGATGATTTTTGTGCACCTCGCGCAAGCGCAGCTGCGCCACGTGGGTATAAATCTGTGTGGTGGACAAGTCTGCATGACCGAGCAATAGCTGTACCACACGCAAATCCGCGTCGTGATTCACTAGGTGCGTGGCGAAGGCGTGGCGCAAAGTGTGCGGGGATATCACCGAGCTGAGGCCTGCCAGCTGCGCGTATTTTTTTATTGCGTGCCACACGTTTTGGCGCGTCATGCCTCGCCCCCGCGCGGTCAAAAACAACACATCCTCATGGTGCACACCGGCTTTGATCAACAGCGGCCTAGCTTCATTCGCGTAGCGCTCCAGCCAATCCTGCGCCACCTCACCGAGCGGCACGATGCGCTCTTTGTTGCCCTTGCCGCGTACCCGCAATGCCCCCTGCTGCAAGTTCACCTGCAGCACCGTCAGCGACACCAGTTCACCTACCCGCAAGCCACAGGCGTACATCAATTCAAACATCGCCCGGTCGCGCAGGCCCAGCGGCGAGGCCAGATCGGGAGCGGCCAGCAGCCGCTCCACATCGGCTTCACTCAAGGTGCGCGGCAGGCGCCGCCCCAACTTCGGTGACTCGATCAGCGCGGTGGGGTCTTCATCGCGCAGGCCCTCGCGCACCAGCCAGCGGTAAAAGCGCCGCAACACGGACAGCTTGCGGGCCGAGGAACGCGGCTTCAATTGCCTGGCAAACAACTCCCCCAGATAGAGCTGAAGATCTGCGCGCTGCAGGCTTTGCAACTCCTGCCCCGACTTCAGGGCCCAGGTATCGAGCGCACTCAAGTCACTGCGATAGGCCTTCAGGCTGTTCTCACTCAAGCCTTTTTCCATCCACAAGGCATCCGCAAAACGCTCTATCAGCGCCTGACTCTCGCTCTGTACTGCCACTGTCTTATTGACTCCCCTCTGTCTAACTCTATTGTAGAGCATCTGCTCTGGCCCTATGATTCCTTAAACCTAAGCGCAGAAACGTCTATTGTATCGACGCATTCCTGCGCCGCGAGACACGCTGAACAAGCAGTGCTTGCCCAACATCATTTGCAACGAGCGCCACCATGAATGCCGATTGCCAGACTGACTACGACCCCAATTCACTTGCGCTCAGCGAAGCGCGCGCCCGCATACTCAGCAGCCTCAGCGTCGTGCACGGCTGTCAGACGGTGCCACTGCTCGATGCGCTCAACCGCGTCCTGAGCAGCGATATTAATGCGCCGCGGGATGTACCGCCCTACCGCAATTCAGCCATGGACGGTTTTGCCTGCCGCTCAGCCGATCTAGAAAGCAGCGGGACCGCCAGCTTGAGGGTTGTGGGCGAATCACTCGCGGGCCACGCCTACACAAAAAATCTCGGCGCCATGCAAGCCATCCGCATCATGACCGGCGCGGTGCTGCCCGACAACGCAGATGCCGTGGTGATGCAAGAGCGCACCGAAAGCGACAATACGACCGTGAGCTTCGATGTGCGCGACGCGCAGAACAAAAGTTTTGTGCGCGAGCGCGGCAGCGACAGCAGCAAAGGCGAGACCCTGATGCAGGCCGGCGTGCGATTGGGCCCCGCACAAATCGCCCTGCTCGCCTCACTCGGCATTCATCAACTGCAGGTACACCGCAAACCATTGGTGGCTATCTTGTCCACCGGCGATGAACTGGTCGAAATCAGTGGCAGCCCTGCAGCCGACCAGATATTCGACAGCAACCGACCCGCCTTGCGCGCGCTGCTGCAAAACGCCCACGTCGATACCTTGGATTTGGGCATCTGCCCTGACGATCCAAATGAGATTCGATTACGTTTGTTAAAGGCAGCTGCAAGTGCGGACCTGATCGTCAGCAGCGGCGGCGTAAGCGTGGGCACTGCGGACCACCTGCGCGCGGTGCTCGCTGACATTGGCCAATTGAATTTCTGGAAAATCGCGATGAAACCGGGCCGCCCACTGAGCTTCGGTCAGATAGAAAACACCCCCTACTTCGGCCTGCCGGGCAACCCCGTCTCGACGCTCGTCACCTTCCAACAATTGGTTGCACCTGCACTCAAACAAATGGCGGGAGAGCAGAAACCGACAGCGGAGCTGCAACTGGAAGCGGTATCTGAGCACACTTTAAATAAACAAGCTGGCCGCCAAGAGTTCCAACGCGGCTATGTGCGGCAAGATGAAAACGGTGAATTGTGGGTGTCTAGCACAGGGGCGCAAGACTCACACCGGCTCAGCTCCATCAGCCGGGCCAACTGCTTAATCGACCTAGCAGCAGGCAGCGCCGGTGCAAAAATAGGCGATCGCGTGCGCATTCATTTGCTCTGAACAG
The DNA here is from genome assembly GCA_033852095.1 of Granulosicoccaceae bacterium. Lineage (GTDB taxonomy): Bacteria > Pseudomonadota > Gammaproteobacteria > CALCKW01 > CALCKW01 > CALCKW01. The sequence goes on from JAWSVD010000096.1 coordinate 26,939, forward strand.
CACACAAAATCAAACATCGGGCAAACTCAAACAGCGGACAAAAAAAAGGCGGCCCTGAGGCCGCCGATTTCTTCGCGTTTCTAGTTACTTGGCAGCAACTGTCTTCGCGGCAGTTTTCTTCGCTGCACGCTTCTTTTTAGCAACAGGAGCAGCGGCGCCTTTGGCAGCTTTAGCAGCAATAGCACTGATTTGGCTCAAGCCAGCAGCCATAGCAGCAGCAACTTTTTCACGCTTTGCGGCAGCAGCAACTTGAGTTTTCAGTTCACGCACTTCCTTTTTCAACGCGGCAACTTGAGCTTTCATTGCAACGTCAACCTTAGGAGCAGCAGCTTTCTTAGCGGCAGGTTTCTTTGCAGCAGCTGTTGCTGCTTTGGGCGGACGGCCACGAGTAGCAGTCTTCTTCGCGGCTGGAGCTTTAGCAACAGTCGTCTTAGCAGCAGTTTTCTTAGCTGCGGTTTTCTTCATTCGGGCCATATCCACACTCCAAAGTGTTTTGTTATTCAGCGAGATTATAAGTCGTATATTGCAAATTGCAATTCAGGCACAATACACGGGTACTGTTCCAACAGCAAAAAGCGTGACAATTGTAGATAATTACGCCATGTAAATCACAAAAATCGAGGGTTTTTTCTCAAAGTGGACAATTCGGAGCTCAAAATTCAACACTCAGCTGGGGTATTTCGGCGTTTTGCAGCCATGGCCTACGACGGACTTTTGCTGATTGCCGTGTTGCTGCTGGCACTTGCGGTGGCACTTGCGGTGAACGGCGGCGACGAGGTTCCGCGCACAATCGCACAAGCTGTCGTGGCGCTGGTTGCCTTTCTTTTCTTCTGCTTTTTTTGGATGCGCGGCGGCCAGACATTGGGCATGCAAACTTGGCGACTGCAGCTTGAAAATCCGAACGGCGATGCGGTCAATCTAAAGCACTGCGCACTGAGATCTCTGGGTGCACTGCTCTCATTTGCCACTGCAGGGCTGGGCTATTTTTGGATTTGGTTCGACAGGGACAACCGAGCTTGGCCCGACATATTAAGTGGTACACAAGTTGTGCACCGCCCCAAAACCAAGAAGAACAAAGACTAAAACGGCGCCAAATAAAGCAGGATAGAAGCGCTATGTATCCTGTTTACGCAACATCCAGACAGCGACCAGTGCGAATAACAACACCGCTGCGAGGGTGTTGATGCTGGCGTGGTAACCCAGCAATTGCCCCATGCTGACAGTGACGTTGTTCAGCAACATAAAGCCCAGCCCCACCAGGCTCGCCACAAATACACGTTGCCCTGTGTTGCCGTCTCGCGCCGAACCAAAGACCATCGGCACAGCGAGCAACAGCATCACCAACACGGTCAACGGTGTCACCAATTTTTGCCACAAAGCGTGTTCTTCCACGGTGACGTTGATGCCGTTGTCACGCAGGTAAGCAATGTTGCTCAGCAGCCCCGCCACCGACATCCAACGCATATCTTGGGACACCATTTTCACAAAATCGGTGTCAACCAGGTGCGGGATGATACGGCTGTGATGCTGCTCAATGTCGATACCCGACTGCGTCGGCATGACATCCCGGACACTGATCAAGCGCCAGCTGTTATCGTCGCCGCGAACGGCGCGTTTGGCGTGCGTCACCCGCAGAATACGCTGCCCATCTGTCTCAAAAATATTCACGCCACGCAAAATACTGTCACCCACCACCGAGCCAACGCGCACAAATGTATTGCTTTCACGCACCCAAAAACCCGCAGAGCGCTGGCTCAAACTGGAGCTGCTGACACCCAATTTGGTCTGCTGTACTTTGTTCGCGGCAAAGGGAACCAGCAGTTCCCCCATCAGCACCAGGGCAATGGCCAGCGGTATACCCGCGTGCAAAACAGAGACAAATACACGCCACACAGATGCACCCGCCGTGCGCACCGCCGTCAATTCGTTTTGTGCGGCGAGCGAACCCAATCCCAGCACCGCACCCAACAACACAGCGACCGGCATCATCTTGTACACCGACAGCGGCAATTCCCACAGCACCAGCAGCACCGCACGCAGCACATCGCCGCGCTGCAATTCGCGGATCATAGAGAACAAAGCGTCCAGAGAAATCAGCACTAACATCACCAGCGCCGTGGCCATCAGCACCTGCTTGGCGATGTAGAGATCGATAACTTTCATGGTTTCACCTGCTTAAAACCACGACTAAAACTGAGTTGGCCGCGGCTGATGAACAGCGTCAACGCCAGCGCAATCAGCACCGCGTGCGCCCACCACAGGGCGGGGATTTCCGGCAGCGCCCCGATTGACACTTGCCGACGCAGCACCACCATCGCATTGGCGTAGGCTATATAGGCCAGCAATCCGTAGAGCACGTTGCCAAAGCGGCCCTTGCGCGGCGCCGAATGACTGAGCGCGACAGCGAGAACAGTCAACACCAGCACGGCCAACGGCATGGCAAATCGCCAGCTCAGTTCTGCGCGCAATACCGGGTCGTCGCTCTGCCATAAGGCCGCCGTGGGCATGGCTGCCGCATCTATGGCGGCTGTGCCGACCGCTCGGTCGGGCAATCGCAGACCGTGTTTGGCAAAGGTCGTCAGCCGAAATTCCGCTTCGCTCGATTCCAGTCGCTGCCCGTCGACCAGCACTAAATACTCCTCGCCCTTCTGCTCATCGCGCTGGTAATCCGCGTAACGCGCCACTTCGACAGCCCACTCTTCTTTGTCATCGGTGTAGACAAACACCGTGGAAATACGTTTTCCGTCTTTGGAAATTTGCTCTGAATAAAAGGTATCCGAGCCCGCGCCAATGTCGCTGAAAGTACCGGGAGATAAAAATGCCAAGGGCGACTGCTGCGCCACCCCGGCCACCAATGACTCCTGCTGCTGCAAACTCCAGGGAGTCACAAACAATGACAGCAGCGCCGCCAGCAGCGCAAAACCACCCGAGGCAATCAGTGCTGGCTGACAAAAGCGCAGCAAGCTCACACCGCAGGCATTGAAGGCGGCCATCTCACTGTCGCGGTACAGACGACCAATGGTGATCAAGGTCGAGAGCAACACACTGAGTGGCACCACCACACCCAAGAGCCCGACGATGTTATAGCCGAGCAATTTCGCCACGGTGAGCATGGGCAAGCCATCGGCCACGGCGTCGCTGAGCACGCTGCTGAGGGATTGCGCGATCAATATCAGGATCAACACCGATGTCACAGCAGCTGTGGTGAGCATCAGCTCTTTGGCGATGTAGCGGTCGATCACTTTCACGGATAAGACTCAGTCGTACGCCCGGTGGCGAGAGGTTAAAGGATACGCGGCGAGGACGCCTAAACGTTAATGCTGCTGTAGATTATGGTAGATTGCGGAGTGAAATACCCCCTGCATCTGAACAATCAACGCCACCATTAAGGTTAGACATGAAATTTTCCCTGCGTAGCGGCGCCGTCGCCGGACTTAAAACTGGCTGCCTTGTGCTGCCCGTCAACTTCAAAGGCGAGCTCAGCGAGAGCGGAACAGCGGTGGACAAAGCCTGCGGCGGCACACTGAGCAAATTGATCAAACGCGATGAGCTCGGTGGCGACGGCGGTGACACCTTATTACTGCAAGAGCTCGCGGGCTGCAAAGCGACGCGCACCTTATTAGTACGGATCGGAAAAAAGCCCGAACTCAGCGCCAACGATTACCGCGCCGCACTCAACAAGAGCGCGACAGCTATCAGGCGCAAGCAGCACGGCGATGTACAGAGTTACCTCTGCGAGGCAGAGGTGACGGATCTCTCCCTGGCGCAACGCCTAGAAACCGAAGTGCAGATAGCGCGCGATTTCGACTACCAATTCGACAGCCATAAATCCAAACAAGCCAAGCCAAGTGGCGTCTCAAGCTATCGCCTAGGGGCGGCCAGTGTCGCAGCGCACAAAACAGCTGTGTCACAGGCCAGCGCCCTGGCAGACGGCATCGACCTGTGCCGCGAGCTCGGCAACACAGCGCCCAATGTCTGCAACCCAAAATGGCTGGCCGAGCAAGCCAAGACAATGGCCAAAGCGCACCCCAAGCTGAGCGTGCGCGTGCTCGATGAAAAGCAGATGGCGAAGCTCGGTATGGGCGCTCTCTTGGGTGTGTCCAGAGGTTCAGCGCAAGCCCCTCGATTGATCGTGCTGGAGTACAAAGGCGGCAAGGCCAAAGACAAACCACTGGTCTTGGTTGGCAAAGGTGTCACCTTTGACAGTGGAGGGATCAACATCAAACCCACCCCTGGTCTCGATGAAATGAAATACGACATGTGTGGCGCCGCCACCGTGTTTGGCGCAGTCGAAGCCGCCGCCGGCATGCACCTGCAGCGCAATCTGGTGGGCATAGTCGCCGCGGCCGAGAACATGCCCAGCGCAGACAGTTACCGCCCCGGCGATGTGCTGACCAGCCTGTCCGGCAAGACCATCGAGATTAAAAACACCGACGCAGAGGGCCGACTACTGCTGGCGGACGCGCTCACTTATGCCGCGCGTTTCAACCCCCACACCGTCATCGACATGGCGACACTCACCGGTGCGTGCATCGGTGCACTGGGCCACGAGATCAGCGCTGTGCTGGGCAACGACGACAGCTTGTGCGAGCGGCTCTTCCAAGCCGGTAAATCTGCGGGCGATCCCTGCTGGCAGCTGCCGCTGTGGGAATGTTACCAGCCCGCCTTAAAGAGTGAGGTTGCCGACATCAGCAACTTGGGCGGCAAGGGTGCGGGCACCATCACCGCGGCTGCTTTTCTGCAGGAATTCGTAGGCGACTACCGCTGGGCACACTTGGACATCGCAGGGGTGGCTTGGCCACACCGCGGTACCCCACTCGCCAGTGGCAGGCCGGTGCCGATGTTGCTGCGCTACATGCGAGAAAACCCTGCCGCATGACACGTGTAGAGATCCATGTCTTCGACCCGGGCAGCGCCGCCTGTGTCGAGCGATACATCATAGAGCTGGTGCGCAGCCGCACCCGCTACTGCCAAGTGAGCCTGTGTGTGGATAACGCCGAACAGGCACAGCACTGGCGCCAGCAGCTGGCGCAGGATCACAGCGGCGTCGAGATATTCAGTCACGACGCAACCGTGCCGCTCGCGTCAGTGCAAGGCGAGGTATTACTGAGCATGTGCACGCAGATCGCGCCACAGTTCAGCGCCTTCAAACAGGCCATTGATGTCGTGGCCGATAACGATACGGCGCGCAGTGCAGGCAGAGAGCGCTATCGCTTTTATAAAGAGAGGGGCTACCCTCTGCGCCACATCAACGTCAAAGAACCGGAAGCGCTGGCATGAACAGAAACGACCCTGAAGAATTCCCCGTGCTCAAGGACGTGGTCAAACGCGGCGATGAAGACATCATCAAAACTGCCCGTTTGGAGAAGGAGATTTTCGAGGAGCTGGACATGCTGTCGCCACAGCTCCAGCGCAACCCCGAGCAGTCGGAGACGAACAGCGGCCAGACGCCGCCTGATCTCAAATCGGGCAATCTGCCCGATGCCATCGAAAACATCATCGAGCACCACAGCCGCGCCATGCGCCGCGAAATAGCGCAGCTGCTGGAGAATCGCTTGGGCATCAAACCATAGCCACAGGCCACCGAGCGCGCTGAGCAATTCAGCGCCTCAAACCCTAGCATCCACTGCAGCCCTTCTGTGGCCTGTTCGCACCGCACCCAATCTAACGCACGGCAAACACACAGCCGCCGCCTGCTCACCGCCCAAATTGATCGCACACCCCCACTTCAGGCTGAAAGACTGCCTGCAATCAAACCAGTGGCCTACAAACAGTACAGCAGCCTTTCACGACATCACCACGACCTGCGTCAAGCTCCCGCTGCAGCGCGACCACAGTGAACCGCACAGTTGCAGCTGATGATTTTCCATACAAGATGTTAAGACACCCTTGCACATGGCCGATAACTGCCGATAACCAGCAGCTATTTCAAGGATCCGCCATGTTCAAGTCCATCTTGCGCGCCACCATTATTGCGCTGGGACTGCTGTGCGCCAACACGGCTTTCGCAGAAGGCGAAGAAGACGCCGGAGGCGGCAGAGCCGACCCACTTTTTGTCAGCATGGTGCCCCACTTCACCGTCAACTTGGGGGCCGCACGCTTTCTCAACATGACAGCCGAAACACTGGTGGGCGACGAAGAGACAAAAACCGCGCTCGAAAAAAACATGCCCGCCATTCGCCACACTATATTGATGATGCTCGCCGACCTGCTGCCCGAGGATTTATCGACCTCGCGCCAGAAAGAAGTGATGCGCCGTGACATCACCCGCGCCATGCGCAAAACCCTAAAAGGGCTGGGCACTGACGATGACGTGCGCGGCTTTTACATCACCAGCCTGGTCATTCAGTAAGCGCCGTCAGTCAGAGGCGACAGAGCAGGTCGCCTGACTGACACATTTTGTCCGTCGCACAACAGCTGCTTAAATAGCACAGCACCGCCGTGAGCAGCACCGGAAATCTGCGCCTACAGACTGCGCGCATCCTCTAGGATCATATCGGCAGCCTTCTCCGCCACCATGATCACCGGCGCGTTGGTATTGCCCGATACGATCTCAGCAAAGACCGACGCGTCCACCACCCGCAGCCGCTGCAAGCCGTGCACCCGCAGGCGCGCGTCCACCACATGCGTCGCAGGGTCGACCCCCATGCGGCAGCTGCAGCAGGGGTGAAACACCGTCCAGGCGGTCTCACGCAAGTAGTCAATCATCTGCTCATCGCTTTGACAGGCCTGCCCCGGCAGCTGCTCCTCGCTGATCAGCTCTTTAAAGGTCGGGCTCTGCGCCATGCGGCGGATCAGCTTGATGCCCGCTAACAACTCCTGCACGTCGGCGTCCTCCGCCAGGTAGTTCGCCTGAATGCGCGGCGCCACCGAGGGATCTGCAGAGCTGATCGCGATACGGCCGCGGGATTTTGGCCGGCAGTTCGACACACCCAACATAAAGGCGGAAAAAGGATCGGGGTTCATCAGTGGGCGGGTGCCGGCAGGGGCACGGGTGTAACTCACCGGTGAAAAATACAGCTGTAAGTTAGGCTGTTTCAACGCGGCGTCTGTCTTCACAAAACCCCCGCCCTGATTGAGGCTCAGCGACAGCGGCCCGCCGCCCGTGCAGAAATATTTCACGCCCGCCCAGAGCTTGCCCCACCAAGGGTGCAGCTCATCGTTCAGGCTTTTGTGCTTAGATTTAAAAATAAAATCCACGCCCAGATGATCCTGCAGGTGTCGCCCCACCGCGGGGCTGTCATGCACCTGCTCTACCCCCGCTGCCTGCAACACATCGAGCGGCCCCACCCCTGAGAGCTGCAACAACTGCGGCGAATTTATCGCACCCGCACTGAGGATCAATTCACGCTCTATTTGCACACGCTGCAACTGACCACGCCGTTTAAATTCCACCGCAACGGCGCGCTTTTCTTCGAATACAATGCGCGTCGCGAGCGCCCCAGTGATCACCGTGACATTGGCTCTTTTCATCGCAGGCCGCAGAAACGCCCGCGCCGTGGACATGCGCCGACCGCGGTGCACCGTGCTTTGATAAGCCCCTATGCCCGCTTGCTCCGCGCCGTTAAAATCAGGGTTGAACGCGATGCCTGATTCCACGCCCGCGTCTATGAATTTTTGCGTGAGCGGGTGCAGCTGAGCGCGCTGATCGTCGATGTGCAGTGGCCCCTCTCGCCCGTGATAGGCCGCCTCCCCCTGCGCATTCGCCTCGCTCTTTTTGAAATAAGGCAAGACCTGCTCGTAACTCCAACCGGGGTTGCCCGCAGCGGCCCAATCGTCAAAGTCTTGCCGGTGGCCGCGGATGTACACCATCGCGTTGATGGAGCTCGAGCCGCCCAGCACCCTGCCCCGCGGCCAATAGCTGCGCTGACCCTTGAGCCCGGGCTCGGGCTCCGTGTGATACATCCAATTGACGGCGCGTTGGTAGTAGGTCTTGCCGTAACCCATCGGTATTTGCACAAAAGGCCGTAGGTCAGTGCCGCCAGCTTCGAGCACCAATACGGTGTAATTGCCGCAAGCGGAGAGCCTGTCAGCCAGCACGCAGCCTGCCGAGCCTGCTCCCACGATGATGAAGTCGTAGCTATTGCCCATAACACCGAGCTCTCAATCGTTGACAATGCCGCACCGGCTTTGCTGGAATCCCACAAAGCGAAAGACTTACATTCCGCTTCCCCTCAGAGCAAAAGCCAAGGCCTTTGAGTCAAGCACCGCAACCGTTTGAGGGAGCTAGAGGGGACAGTCAAAGCAACCCCGCCCAACAAGCCGATGCTTTCGAGGATGCTAACAACGTTGAGAGAGCAACAAGAACGAATAAGCGGCAGATAATCACCAGATCCCGCCCTGCGCAGCGCGAGCGGCGCAACCGCTATAGTCGCCGGCAACTAGGGTTGTTTATCGCGCTGCGCAAACACACTGATCAACGCCAACAAGCCGGACGCCATCATCAAGAAAAAAGACACCGCGTTGAGCACAGGCGTCGAGCCTACCTTGACCATGCGGTCGTACATGGTGATCGTCAGCGGCGCCTCAGAGCCCACCAACATCAGAGTGGTATTGAAGTTCTCAAAGGACATCAAAAACGCCACCAGACCAGAGCCGATCAACGCGGGCCGCAAAAACGGCAAGGTGACGGTGCGCAATACGCGCCAATGCGAAGCCCCCAGGTTGTAGGCGGCTTCCTCCATTTGCATGTCGAACTTCTTGAGCCGCGCGCCAATCACCAGCGAGGTGATGGTGGTGGTAAAGGCAAACTGCCCGAGCACGACCAACAACAAGCCGGGCCGCAAAAACTCCCAGTCGTAACCCCAGGTGTCCTCCACCCCGTTGGCAATGTTGCTGGACATCACCAAGATGGAAATGCCCAAGATCACGCCGGGTATCACCAGCGGCAGGATCATCAAAATATAACAAAAACCCTTGCCGGGGAATGCCATGCGCTCGAACAAAAAGGCATTGCAGGTGCCCACGAACACCGCCAGGCACGACACCATCAGCGCGATCCAAAAGGAATAACTCAGGCCGCGCAGCAAGCGCCTGTCGTGGAACATGCCAAGCTTTGGCTCAGTGTCATTGAAAAACCAATCCAAGGTAAAACCCTGCCAGGGCAGCGCAGGAAACACCGAGTCATTAAAGGCGAACATGCCCGAGGCAAACAGCGGCGCCGCCAGGTAGAGAAAGAAGGCAACGATATAGGCGCTGTAGAACCAACTGCCCAGCGAACGATTATTCAACACAGCATCCCCCTATTGTTTGGCCAAGGTGGTCGACAGAGATTGCCCGCTCAAGCGCAGCCCCAGCCAGACAACAACGCTGGTGAACAGCAACAAAATGATGCCGAAGGCAGCGCCGGACTCCCAATTGAAACGGGTGATGAATTGATCGTAGATCTGCTCGGTAAACCACATGCTGTTCTTGCCGCCTAACAAGATGGGGGTCAGATAACTGCCGGCGGTGAGCATGAACACCACAATACAACCGGACACGATGCCCGGCATGGCATAGGGAATGATGATGCGGCGCAGCACGGTCAGGCGGCTGCCGCCGAGGTTATAGCCCGCCTCCACCAGCGCGTCGTCCATGCCATCCAAGGTGGACACCAGCGGCACGATCATGAACAGCATCACCGTGTACACCAGCCCCACCATCACCGTGGCATCGTTGTACAGCAGCTCCACCGGCCCATCGACCCATCCCAAGCTCTGCAACAAGCCGGAGATCAAACCCGTCTCACGCAGCAGCACAATCCAGCCAAAGGCGCGCACCAGATCGCTCACCCACAGCGGCACCAAACACAGCAGGAACAGCGCCCCTTTCATGCGGGTTCGCGCGACTTTCGCGATGTAATAGGCCACTGGGAACGACAACACCAGGGTGATGGCCGTGACACAGATGGACATCACCGCCGTGCGCAACAAGGTGTTCCAGTAGATCGGTTCCCTGATGAAATCGATGTAGTTGCCCAGGCCGTAGACATAGACCCGCGGCGCGACCTTTTCTTTGAGCGACAATAACAACATACCCGCGTGCGGGATAATCACGAGCAAGATGATCCACAACAGAAACGGGGCCAACAACAACCACAGCGCAAGCTTGTTCGCATCACGACTATTCATGACATTTCTCCGCCCAAGGCATCAGTTAAGAAAACACCGGCTCTGTTGCCAGGACCACTGCAGCTGCACCGAATCCCCTTTGTTGATGCCGCTGTGCCCACCGGCCTGTGGGTATTCGGTCTCCAGCCGCTGTCCGTCCGCGGTGCGCACCAACAGCCGACTGTTGGCGCCGTTGAACAACACGCTCTGCACCACCCCCTGCAAGCGATTCACCTGCGCGCTGCTCTGTTGCTGCTTGGCGTGGATCGGCTGCACGGATATCGCCTCGGGACGCACAAACACCGAGACTTGATCGCCGTTGCGGGCCTCAGGCGCGCCGTTGGTGCTGACCATCGACATGCCATTCTCTGTTTCCAGCTGGATGCCGCTGGCGTCTCGCTGTATTACCCAGCCATTCCAACGGTTGCTGTCGCCTACAAAACCCGCCACGAAAGGGGTGCCAGGGCTGTGGTACAGCGCCTGCGGCGTACCCACCTGCTCGAAACGCCCCTGGTTCATCACCGCCACGTGATCGGACATCACCAGCGCTTCACTCTGGTCATGCGTGATGTAGACAAAGGTTGTGTCGAATTGATCCTGCAGTTGTTTGAGCTCGATTTTCATGTGCTCGCGCAATTTGAGATCCAGCGCCCCCAGTGGCTCATCCAGCAACAACACATCCGGATCAAGCACCATACAGCGCGCAATCGCAATGCGCTGGCGCTGCCCACCCGAGAGTTGGGACACTTGTTTTTTGCCCACGTCTGGCAAGCTCACCCGCTCCAAGACATCAGCCACCCGACGCTTGATTTCAGCTTTGCTCTTGCCCTGACAACGCAGGCCGTAGGCGATGTTCTCGGCGACGTCCATCATGGGGAACAGCGCCAGATGCTGAAACACCATCTTCACGTTGCGGCGGTTCGGTGGCAACGATACCACCGATTTCCCCTTCAGCTGAATATCGCCGGAGCTCGGCGATTCAAAACCCGCGATCATGCGCATCAGCGTGGTTTTGCCACAGCCGGATGGCCCGAGAATGGAAAAGAATGAGCCGCGCGGAATATCAAAACTGACATCCCGAACAGCCTCTAGATCACCAAAACTCTTGTTGAGTGAGACACAACTGAGGTCGTAATTCATGGGCATAAACCACTGCAACGGCAAAGGGAATGCCGACGTTTAGGCGCGGCATCAGTCATCGACGAAAGCCGAGGAAAGAGTGAGCCTCCTTCCCCGCACTTTCGCACTCCTAACTACCGAGTCATCAGTCGCTGGTGGCCGCTTTGATCTTCTCCAGCGCCTTGCCTTCCATGTCTTCAACGCCCGGTGGGATATTGGCAAAGAACTTCAAGTTGGCGAGATCATCATCAGAATAAGCCGCTTCAATTGCCGCGCGTTTGTCGTCTGGCATCAACGCCATGGCGCCGTTCACAGCGGCCATTGACCCGCTGCTCGCAGAGACAAGTTTGACGATTTCCGGTTGCATCACAAAGTTGATCCACTTGTAGGCAGCGTCGTCATTCTTGCCCTTGCGCGGCAAGGTAAAAGTATCGATCCACGCCAGCGCGCCGGTAGTAGGTGGCACAAACACAATGTCCTGATCCTGCCCAAACAATTTATAAGCGGTGGAATCCCACGTCTCGGACGCTACAATCTCACCGCTTAACATCAGCGCCGCCAGGTCATCGCCACCCTTCCAATAGGTTTTGATGTTGCCCTTGCACGCGATCAACTTCTCCACGGCCTTGTCCAGAATTTCCTGGTATTTGTCCAAGTCACTGTAGGCGGCGAAGGGATCTTCCCCCATGCCGAATGCGGTGCCGAGCAGGATGGTCCGCTTCAGGCGCATCGAAGTTTTGCCCTTGTAGGCGGGATCACAGAGGTCATCCCAACTGTCGAAATCCGGTGCCTTGGCCTTGTTGGCCATCAGCCCAGAGGTGCCCCACTGGTGCGGCAGCGAATACAGCTCGCCGTCGATGGTGGTGTTCTCTTTGACCCCTTCCAACAGATTAGCCTGCATGTGGCCCGTTTCTACTTGCTTGATATCCAAGGGTTTATAGATATCGTATTCCAGCTGCGCGGCGTAGATACGGTCGTGACTGGGCTGAGCCAAGTCAAAGCCCGAGCCGCCGGTCGCACGCAGCTTTGAGATCATCTCCTCGTTGTTGGAGAAGGTCACTTCGACCTCGATATCGGGGTATCTGGCCTCAAACATTTGAATGACTTCTTCGGGCGCGTAACTGCCCCAGGTCAGCAAACGCAGCTTGGAAGCATTTGCAGGGCTGGCGCCGAGCAAAAAAATGGCCGATACAGCGGTGGCCAGAACGGTCTTGTATTGACGTACCATCGTGTCTATCTCCTAAATCGAATAATTTCGGAAACTATCTACATCCTTGCAACTACAAATCGTTTCATGGCCATGACCATGATTTTTCTGAGCGGGTCTATCTCTCCATCTTAGAAACATTTGCAAATCAATTTCAAGCCTATTTTGACCAACTGATAAAATATTTAACGTTCAGGCCCTCAATCCGCTGAACGCGACTTTCAGTTTTTGCACGCCCAGCGTTATTTCATCCACTGAAAAGCCGCTAAATCCAAAAGTAACACCCGCATGTTTCAACGGTGTTAAACAGTAGCGCCCCACCCCTTCCAGCGTGACACCCTGTTGCGCTGCAGCAGTGACCACGGCTTGCTCGCTCAGCCCAGGCCGCAGCCATGCCACTGTGTTCATACCTGATTGGGGTCGCGATATTTTCAAGGTATCACCGAGCTCTTGATCCACGAGGTCACACAGCATGTCGTGCCTCTCAGCATACAAAGCACACATGCGCCGCACGTGCGTCGCGAAGTCGCCGCTGTCCATAAAATCGGCAACCACCGCTTGCAAGTTGCTCGGATTCCCCTGCAGGAACGCCTGCGTGATCTGCTTGAAGACAGCCACCAGCGACGAGGGCACCACGATATATCCTATCCTCAACGCCGGAAACAGCGTTTTGCTGAAGGTACCGACGTAGATAACCGAGCCGCGCGTGTCCAAACTTTTCAAGGCCGGTGGCGGCCTGCCACGGTAATTGAATTCGCCGTCGTAATCGTCCTCGACCACCATCGCGCCCGCTCGCTCAGCGGCACGCAACAGCATCAGTCGGCGCGCCAAACTCATGCTAACAGCTGTCGGCTGCTGGTGCGAAGGCGTGCAAAAGGCCAGTCGAAAATCCGCGGCCATCGCGTTGCCCGCCGCCACATCCAAGCCTTCTTCATCCACCGGCACCGGCACCGTATGCGCACCACAGGCCACCAGTGCATTGCGCAAGCCAATGGGGCCAGGGTTTTCAAACCAGACTTTATCGCCGCGATCGAGCAGCACATGCGCGATCAGCTGAAAGGCTTGCTGCGCTCCGCCCACCACAAACACCTGCTCGGCATCGCAGTCGATGCCGCGGTTGGCGCCCAACTGATGGCTGATGGCACGGCGCAGCGGAAAATAACCCTGCGCATCGCCGTAGGCCAGCACCGCCGCCCTTTCTTGGCGCCAGTGCGCGCCCATCTTGCGCGACCACAGCGCCATCGGAAACTCCGCGTAAGCCGGCAAAGAGGTCACAAAAGTACGCGGCTGCTGATGGGAAATACGCCCGGCGAAGGCGCCAATCGCATCGGCCATCACTGCCGACAGACGCGGCACACACGGCGGCGCGGCGCAGAGCTGCACGGGGTCGCGGGCCGGTCTGTGCTGCAACGCGGCACTGACACAGGTGCCCGCTCCCGTGCGCGACGCCAACAAACCCTCGGCAACAAGCTGCTCATACACCTCCACAAGGGTGGTTCGAGAGACGCCCAGCTCGCGCGCCAGGGTGCGCGTGGCGGGCAAACGTTCCCCCACTGCCAGATCACCACCGAGAACCAGCGCACGCAACTGGACGCTCAGCTGATGAGTCAGGGATTCGGGCGCACAGCGGTTCACAGTCAAACCGTGCAGCAATGATCCGGCGACGCGTTTTACCATTTCAATCCCTGAAAATCCCTGACACTGACCAATCTGCTGGCAGGCGAAACACCGCGCACAACGATCCACAACACCGGCAACACCGCGCGTAAATTGGTCTGGTGTATTTTTCACAATGGACCTTAAACCCTATACCAACTTTGCGTAACACTACAAGCTGTAACCTCTTCAGCAGTGCGCCCATGAAAATCACCCGCATCGAAAGCTTCTGCACGGCCGACATCGGTTTTGTCCGGCTCAGCGTCGAAGACGGCAGCCAGGGCTGGGGCCAGGTATCCACCTACAATGCTGACATCAGCTGCCAAGTGCTGCACCGCCAAGTGGCGCCCTGGGCACTGGGCCACGACACTGACGACCTCGACAATCTGCTGCAACTGATCACCGAGCGCGAGCACAAGTTCCCCGGCTCCTACCTGCGGCGTGCCATGGCCGGGCTGGACACGGCCGTCTGGGATTGGCGCGGCAAACAGGCGGGCAAGAGCGTGTGCGAGCTGCTCGGCGGCACACCCGGCCCGCTGCGCGCCTATGCCTCCTCGATGAAACGCGACATCAGCCCGCGCGATGAGGCGCTACGCTTTCAGCGGCTGCGCGATCGATACGGTTTTGATGCGGGCAAGTTCCGCGTGGGCGCGGAGGTGGGACGCAACCAAGACGAATGGCCAGGCCGCACAGAGAACATCATCGCCACGATGTCTGCGGCCCTCGGCGACAGCATGGCGCTGATGGTAGATGCCAACAGCTGCTACTCCCCCAAGCGAGCCATCGAAGTGGGTCAGCTGCTGCAGGACAACGGCATTGAGCACTTTGAGGAACCCTGCCCCTACTGGGAGCTCACACAGAGCAAAGAAGTCACCGATGCCCTGAGCATCGATGTCGCCGGTGGCGAGCAGGATTGCGACCTGAGCCGCTGGCGCGAGATCATCGAGCAGCGCGTGGTGGACATCTGCCAGCCGGATATCCTCTATCTCGGCGGTGTGCAACGCTCCCTGCAAGTGGCGCAAATGGCCGCCGCCGCCGATCTCCCCGTCACGCCTCACTGCGCCAACCTCTCACTGGTCACGCTCTACACCGCTCACGTGCTCAAGGCCCTGCCCAACGCCGGCAAATACCTTGAATACTCCATCGAAGAAGCTGACTATTACCCTTGGCAATACGGCTTGTATAAACGCTCGCCCTACACGATAGAAGACGGGCAGTTCACCGTCAGCGACGAGCCCGGCTGGGGCGTGGAAATCAGTGATGAATGGCTGAGTCAATCCAGTTACCAGCGCAGCGAATTGCCGCAATAAGCACTCCTTAAGGAAACTCAATGGCGTCACTCTTCAGCGAAGACTTCAGCAGCGAGCCCTACTGGTGGGACGCCACCCCTCGCCCAGTGACCGAGCAACAAGAGCTGCCGAGCAGCGTGGATGTGCTGGTCATTGGCGCAGGTTACACGGGCCTACACGCCGCCCTGCAAACTGCGCGCGCTGGGCGCAGCACCGCGGTGATCGACGCTGAGGCCGCGGGCTGGGGCTGCAGCAGTCGCAACGGCGGCCAGATCAGCACCAGCCTCAAGCCAAACTACGACACCTTAGTCAAAAAATACGGTGCAAGCACGGGATTGGCCATTGCGCTCGAAGGGCACCTGGCGTTGCGCTGGATTGAAGAATTTGTCACTGAAGAACATATAAGCTGTGATTTTCAACGTAACGGCCGTTTCCACGCAGCCCACAGCAGCCGTGCTTTTGCTCAGTTAAAAGACAAGCGCGAAGCAATGCCGCCCGGCATTGAAGATCAGGCCGTAGTGATCGAGAGAAAAGACCAACACCGCTACATTGGCTCAGATGCTTATCATGGCGGGATCTTCCATCCTAATTACGCAAGCTTGGACCCGGCGAAATATCACGCGGGTCTGCTGCAGCGCACAATCAACGCAGGCGCAGAGATCCACGGTCACTGCGCCGCCAAGAACATCAAAGCCAGCGGTGACAAATACAAAGTACAGACGGCGCGCGGAGAGATTATCGCCAAAGATGTGGTGATCGCCACAAATGGCTACACCGGCTCGCTGACGCCCTGGCTACAGCGCCGGATCATCCCCATCGGCAGCTACATCATCGCCACCGAAGCTGTACCCGCCGAGCTGATGCAGCAACTGCTACCGCAACAAATCAACATCACCGACTCGCGCAAAGTGGTGTATTACTACCGCACCAGCCCCGACAACAAACGCATTATCTTTGGCGGCAGAGTTAGTCACGGCGAGGTCGACACCATAACCAGCGCCCACGCCTTGCACCGCGACCTAGCCGCACTCTTCCCCGCGCTGAAAAACACCCAGATCAGCCACTCATGGAAGGGAACAGTCGCCTACACCTTCGACGAACTGCCGCACATGGGCCGCCACGACGGCTTGCACTACGCCATGGGTTACTGCGGCTCGGGCGTGTCCCTCTCCAGCTACCTCGGCATGAAACTCGGCCTGCAAGTCGCCTGCCGAGCCGATAACATCTCCGCACTCAACCACATCAAGCACCCCACCCGCCCCCTGTACAGGGGCAACCCCTGGTTCCTAGCACCCAGCGTCGCCTACTACCGCTGGCGCGACAAACACAGCTGAGGCGGCACGTCCCCATTAGCCCAACAGAGTTCTCGCAGCGATGGCCAGACCGCCAAGCGTGGATCAATCAAACAGAGCTAAGCCGCCAACCAAGCTCACCCACAGCAAGTGACACCATTGGCATTTTCCGGCTAAAGCCGAACCCACAGAAAACATCTCCACCCCTTTTTTGTGGGCTCGAATTCACTCGTTTGTCACCACCCCATCACCCGAGGCATTCCAAACACCAAAACCGATCTCTTAGCCCCGCTACTCTTGACCCGCACTTTGTCCGGCTAAAGCCGAACCTACAGAAATACATCCGACCCCTATTCTTGTGGGTTCGAATTCAATCGTATGTCACCACTCCATCACCCGAGGCATTCCAAACACCAAAACCGATCTCTTAGCCCCGCTACTCTTGACCCGCACTTTGTCCGGCTAAAGCCGAACCTACAGAAATACATCCGACCCCTTTTTTTGTGGGTTCGAATTCATTCGTATGTCACCACCCCATCACCCGAGGCATTCCAAACACCAAAACCGATCTCTTAGCCCCGCTACTCTTGACCCGCATTTCTGTACGAGTAAATTCGAACCCACACAAGATTTCAGCCAGCGACCACTACTACCCCACCTGTTGCAAACTGCTCAACAACCAGGCCCCCATCAACTCAATAGACCCCCGCTGATCATCCTGGTAATTGGCATAGCACAGCCGCAGACACCGCCCGTAATGCCCGCGGTCCGAGAACAGCTTGCCCGGCGAGATAGCAATGCCCTGGCTCAGCGCATACTCGGCCAGTGCCATGGAGCTACAACCGCAGGGCAATTCCACCCACAGCTGATAGCCACCGGAGGGCTGCGCAATGCGCGTCCCGGCAGGAAAGCAATCCCCGACGACCGCCCGAATAGCGCGCGCACGCTTGGCATATATGTCGCGCGACAAACGAATATGGCGGCTGTAATGCCCCTCCGCCATCAGCCGAGCGATAGCCTGCTGCGGCAACAGCGCCGAGCGCGCCGACACCGCGCGCTTGTAATCCAGCGCCTGCTCACGCCAGCGCGCCGCATTCAGCCAGCCCACCCGCAGCTCGGGCGCCAAGGTCTTGCTGAAAGACCCCACCACCAATACTCGGTCCTCCGTATCAAAGGCACTCAGGGTGCGTTGCCGCTGCCGCGCGTAGAGCAGCTCGCCGTGGGTATCGTCCTCCACCAGCGCTATTTTGTGTGCATTGGCCAGCGCCACCAACTGCCGTCGGCTGTCGTCATCCATGCTGCAGCCCAGCGGGTTCTGCGCGGTGCTGCTGACCACCACCGCCTTCACCGGCAGCTCATCCAATGCCAAGCCCAGTGCAGGCAGGTTAATCCCCGTCACCGAATCCGTGGGGATCTCCACCATCTTGCGCCCGCTCTGTTTAATCGCACTGATCAGCCCGTGGTAAGTAGGCGATTCAACGGCGATCAGATCGCCCGGCTCAGTGAGCACATTGATCGCGATGAACAGCGCCTCCTGCGCGCCGCTGGTGATCATCAGATCGTCGGCGGCGGTGCCCATGCCCGCCTGCACATCGCGGCTGGCGATCTCCTGGCGCAACAGCGCATCCCCCGCCAGCGGGCCGTAATTCAACAGCTCCCGCCGCGCGATGCGGCGCATCATGCGCATCAGCTCCACCGGCCCCGCGGTGCTGGTGTCGGGCTTGCCACTGGCAAAAAAGGCGCGGAATTTGTGTGCGTTCCAAGCGCTGCTGTGCAGGCCGTCGACCAGCTCCTGCTCGGTGCGAGCCACCGGTATCTCGTGCGAGGCCGTCGGCAGCGCCACCTGCCGCACCGAGCAACGCTGCAAAAAGTACCCCGAGCGCTGGCGCGACTCCACCACCCCACTGCGCTCCAGCTCTTCGTACACGCGCATCGCGGTGCTGATGCTCACGCCCTCGCGCGCGGCGAAATCCCGCAGCGACAGCAACTTATCACCGGTGTTGCCAGTCGCCTCTAAATGCCGCTGGGTCTGTTCGGCCAATTGCCGGTATTTGGGGGTATCAACTCTCATCTGTGCACTATAACAGTGAGTTTTTCAGGTATGCAGTACAGATACGCTGAAAAAGCACCCTAACAGCCGCCATTTCCCCACCCCTGACCCGTACAGTAAGATCACGCGCTGTGTCTGCCGCTGCACACGGTGGTTTCCTATCATGTACCTCACGCGAACAGAGAGGGCAGCCCCCATGGCACACAGCAGATACCTACCCCGCCAGATCAAGCTCGAGCTCTGGTCTGTTATCTACAGCGCCCCCTGGAAGCTGTGGCTGCGCCGCCACAAAACCCGCCTGCAACTGCACGACCTGCTGCAGAACGACCCCGAGCGAGTCACCGCCGATCTAGGACTGAACAAGCAGCAAGCGCTGCTCGAGTGCAAAAAACCCTTCTGGATCGAATAAACAGCAAAGTGAGGCATGACATACGGGTGACGCCAAATCTCTACCGGTAGGAAATGCTTCAGCACGGTGCCGCGCAGCTTTACCTGTGGGTGGTGCCCCGACGCTACTTGTGGGTAATGCTTCAGCTCAGGGCGCGCAGCTTTACATGTGGGTGGTGCCTCGACGCAACTTGTGGGTAATGCTTCAGCTCAGCGCGCGCAGCTTTACATGTGGGTGGTGCCTCGACGCAACTTGTGGGTAATGCTTCAGCTCAGGGCGCGCAGCTTTACATGTGGGTGGTGCCTCGACGCTACTTGTGGGTAATGCTTCAGCTCGGGGCGCGCAGCTTTACATGTCGGCGGCCAAACACAATCACAGCAACAGCCGCAACTGCGCCTGCAAATCCTCGCGCAACAGCGCCAACTCCGCCACGCTCAACTGCTCCAGCCCAATTAAGCCCGCGTACAGCAAACGCCCGTGCAATCGCGCCTTGGCCATTGCAAAGCCGTGCGCTTTAAACAGCTTCGCGCAGTAATCAATGCGCGCGCTGTCCACCGCGCGCAGCCGCTCAGCCACCGCCGCATCAGCCCGCCCCCAACAACGAATCGCCCCCTCCGCACGCGGCCCGCCCACCTCAGCGGGCGGTGGCTCCGTGGCCAGCACCGCCAACAGCGCCAGCCGCTCAGCGGCGGTGTCGGCATTGTGTTCCACGGCTTCAATAATGCCTTCAGTCGCCACCGCCACCCAGTAGTCGATCATCGCCCCCTGAAAGGCCTTGATGTTGGCAAAGTGCCAATAGAAGGAGCCCTTGCTCACCCCCAGCTCCCGCGCCAGCGGCTCGGCCTTGAGGGCCGCGGGCCCGCTCACGCTCAGGGCCCTGAAACCCGCGTGAATCCACGCAATTTTATCCAATCGTTGTGTCTCTTCCATGCCGCAACCATACGCTACCGTATTGACAGCAACAAGCAAGCGGCGCACCATACGATTCCGTATGGCGAATCCATATAATTTCACCCACTCCCGTAATAGGTACAGCCCCATGATCCACAGCACCGCCTGGCTCCTGTTCATCACCCTCAGCGCCATCACCGCCCTGCACCTGCTATGGGCCAGCGGCAGCACCTGGCCAGTGGCCGATAGAGACCAGTTTGCCCCCACCTTTGTCGGCCTCAAAGCTGGCACCAGACCCCCTAACGCCCTCATGTGTCTCATCGTCGCTGGGCTGATCTTCGCCGCGGGCCTGCTGCCCCTATGGCTTGTCGGCAGCGTCGACCTGCCGCTGCCCGCGTGGTGCAAACAAGCCGCCCCGTGGGTGCTGTTCGCGGTGTTCGCCCTACGCGGCCTCTCCGCCTACGCCCTGCCGAATCTGCCCCGCGCCGAGCCCTTCCGCACACTCGACCGGCACTACTTCTCCCCGCTGTGTTTGATTTTGGCGGCCGGGCATTTGGCCATCGCGCTCAGCCTTTAAACAGCCTTACAGCCACCCGCACGGAAATCACCATGAACACCTACTTACTAAGCGCAGGCGCCATCGGCCTGCTCACCAGCACTGCCCATATCGTCGGCGGCCAACAAACCCTAATCCGCCCCTTCCTGCAAAGCAATCTGGCCGATGATGTCAAAGGCTGCCTCTTGGTCTGCTGGCATATGATCTCCGCCTACCTGCTGCTCAGCGCCTGCCTCTACCTATACGCAGGCTTCAATCACAGCCCCGACCGCACCCTGCTGCTCGACGCCCTCTCAGCCAGCTACATCCTCTTCACCGCGCTGTTCATCGCCATCGGCAGCCACTTCTTCGGCCCCCGCACACTCGTCAAGCTCCCCCAGTGGATCCTGCTGCTGCCCATCGGCACCCTAGGCCTGCTCGGCACATAAAAATCGCTAGACCTGTAGGTTCTGCTTTAGCTGGAAATGTGGGTGAGGCTTCAGCCTTACATGTTGGCCGAAGGCCGACCCGTCCCCCAATCAAAGCCACCAACACACCCTGACACCCAACCCCCACATACGCTAAAATGCCCGATTGATCTATCAACCGGCCCCGACCCCCATGGAAAAGACATTCGACCCCTCCGCCATTGAAGCGCGCCTCTACCCCGAGTGGGAGGCCAAGGGCTATTTTGTAGACGACACCGATGCACCGGGCAAAGACCCCTACAGCATCATGATCCCGCCGCCCAACGTCACCGGCAGCCTGCACATGGGGCACGCCTTTCAGCACACCATCATGGACATTCTGGTGCGCTACCGCCGCATGGCCGGCGACAACACCCGCTGGGTGGTGGGCACCGACCACGCGGGCATCGCCACGCAGATGGTCGTCGAGCGCAAGCTGGCCGCCGAAGGCAACGTCTCTCGCCTCGATCTGGGCCGCGAAGACTTCATCAAAAAGATCTGGGATTGGAAAGAAGAATCCGGCGGCACCATCACCCAACAGATGCGCCGCCTCGGCAACTCGGTGGACTGGGACAACGAACGCTTCACCATGGACGACGGCTTCTACGAAGGCGTGCAAGAGGCCTTCATCCGCCTGCATGAAGACGGCCTGATCTACCGCGGCAAGCGACTGGTCAACTGGGATCCAAAGCTGCACACCGCCATCTCTGACCTCGAAGTCGAGAACAAAGAATCCAACGGCAGCATGTGGTACCTGCGCTACCCGCTGGCCGACGGCGCCACCACCGCGGACGGCAAGGACTACATCGTCGTCGCCACCACCCGCCCCGAGACCTTACTCGGTGACTCCGGCGTGGCCGTCAACCCCGCGGACCCGCGCTACAAAGCCCTCATCGGCAAAGAAGTGCTGCTGCCGCTGGTCGGCCGCCGCATCCCCATCGTCGGCGACGAACACGCCGACATGGAAAAAGGCACCGGCTGCGTCAAGATCACCCCTGCGCACGACTTCAACGATTACGCCGTAGGCAAACGCAATAACCTGCTGCTGATCAACATCCTCACCCTCAACGCCGATGTCCGCATTGCGGCGCAAATATTCAACAGCGACGGCAGCCTCAACGACACCGCCGACACCACCCTGCCCAGCCAATACCAGGGCATGGAGCGCTTTGCCGCGCGCAAAGCAGTCGTCGCCGAGATGGAGCAACTCGGCCTGCTCGAGGAAGTGAAAAAACACACCCTGATGGTGCCCTACGGCGACCGCGGCGGCGTGGTCATCGAGCCCATGCTCACCGACCAGTGGTACGTGGACGCCAAGACCATGGCCAAGCCCGCCATCGAAGCCGTTGAGAGCGGCGCCATCGAATTCGTGCCCAAGAACTACGAGAACATGTACTTCAGCTGGATGCGAGAAATACAAGACTGGTGCATCTCCCGCCAGCTCTGGTGGGGCCACCGCATCCCCGCTTGGTACGACAACGCTGGCAATGTCTACGTGGGCCGCTCTGAAGCCGACGTGCGCGCCAAGCACAGCATCGCCGACAGCGAAGCATTGCGCCAAGACGAAGACGTACTCGATACCTGGTTCAGCTCGGGTCTGTGGACCTTCGGTACGCTCGGCTGGCCCGAGAACACCGCCGACCTAGCGAAGTTCCACCCCTCGTCCACACTTGTCACCGGCTTCGACATCATCTTCTTCTGGGTGGCGCGCATGATCATGATGAGCATGCACTTCATGAAAAACGAAGACGGCACACCGCAGGTGCCCTTCAAGAAGGTCTACGTCACCGGCTTGATCCGCGACGAGAGCGGCAACAAGATGTCCAAGTCCAAGGGCAACGTGCTCGACCCACTGGACATGATCGACGGCATCTCCCTGCCCGATCTGATGGAAAAACGCACCGGCAACATGATGCAACCGCAGATGGCGGAGAAGATCGGCAAGAGCACCAGCAAAGCCTTCCCCGACGGCATCGCCCCGCACGGCACCGACGCCCTGCGCTTCACCCTCGCAGCGCTGGCCAGCACCGGCCGCGACATCAACTGGGACATGAAACGCCTCGAGGGCTACCGCAATTTTTGCAACAAGCTCTGGAACGCCAGCCGCTACGTGCTGCAACAAACCGAGGAAGAAGACTGCGGCCTAGGAAAAAGTGGAAAACCGGATGAGCCAGTCGAGCTATCAGTAGCCGACCGCTGGATCATCAGCCGCCTGCAAGAAGTCGAAATCCAAGCCACCGCGCAACTGGACGAATTCCGCTTCGACCAGCTCGCCCGTACCCTGTACGAGTTCGCCTGGAACGACTACTGCGATTGGTACCTGGAGCTGACCAAAGCTGTGCTCACAGGCGATGCCAGTGCCGAAGCCAAGCGCGGCACCCGCCGCACCCTCGTGCGCGTGCTCGAAGTCATGCTGCGCCTCATGCACCCCATCATGCCCTTCATCAGCGAAGAGCTGTGGCAGCGCGTAGCACCACTCGCCGGTCAGAGCGGCGATACCATCATGCTGCAACCTTGGCCCGTGGCCGACGCCAGCCGCATTGATGAGGCCGCTGTTAGCGATGTCACTTGGATTCAGGAAGTCGTGTTGGAGATTCGCCGTATTCGGGCTGAGATGGACATTGCGCCGGGTGTGCCGTTGCCGATTTTGTTCGACGGCGGCAGCGATGCCGACCGCCAACGCCAGAGCAACAGCGCCGCCCTGCTCAGCAGCATTGGCCGCCTCGAAAGCATGCAGTGGCTGGACGGTGCTGAGGCGCCTGTCAGCGCCACGGCCCTAGTCGGGGATTTGCGCGTCATGATCCCACTGGCTGGGCTGATTGATAAGGATGCTGAGCTGGCTCGTCTCGACAAAGAAATCGCCAAGCTCGAGAAGGACATTGAGGTTGTTGGGCGGAAGTTGGGCAATGAAGGGTTTGTGGCGAGAGCGCCTGAAGCTGTTGTGGCTAAGGAGCGGGCGAAGGTGGCTGAGGCTGAGGTTGCGCGGGAGCGGTTGAGTGGGGAGCGGGTTAAGGTTGCTGCTATGTAGGTTGGTGGTGGCTCCCACTTTTGTGGGAGTCCCTTCGTGGGAGCTATTCTCGGCCGGATTCGGACCGTAGAGCGAATTTCACCGCCCCACCCGCAACACGCTAAACTGAGCTCAAACACGGACTAACTGATAGACAAGGAGCACCGCCATGGAACACCAACGCATCACGCTAGACGCGGGCAAACGCGGCGGTAAGCCGTGCATCCGCGGCTTGCGCATCACCGTCTATGACGTGCTGTCACAGCTCGCTGCTGGTGTGCCTCAGGCCGAAATTCTGGAAGATTTTCCGGAGCTTGAGGAGCAGGATATTCTGGCTTGTTTGGCGTTTGCTGCTGATCGTGAGCACCGAGTTGCAGGGATTCAGGCAGGATGAAGCTGCTACTGGACGAGAACCTCTCTCGTCGAGTGGTGCCTCTTTTGGTCACTGACTTCCCCGGAACATCACAAGTCGTATCAATGGGTTTGGAGCGCGCATCTGACCGAGATATCTGGTCATTCGCACAAGACAACGGCTTCACTATTGTCACCAAGGATGCTGACTTCTACGACTTGAGCCTTTTGCACGGCGCACCTCCCAAGGTCATTTGGTTGAAAAGCGGTAACGTGAGCAAGAGCGAAATTGTTCGGATTTTGCTTACTAACCGGACATCGATAGAGGCTGCGCTTGGGCCGGATGGCGCCGACTGTGTTGAGATCTATGGATAGCAAGCTGCTGCAGAAATACCATGAGATTAGCGATGTCTGCGTAACCGAAACAGAGTTACAGCTGACCATCGATGGCGCGGCTCGGACATTTCCGCTGGCCGAAGTCTCCGCCTTGGTCGCCAATGCCGACCGTGTTAAGCGTGAGCTTGTTGAGGTGTCGCCCAGTGGTTATGGCTTGCATTGGCCGTTGTTGGATGAGGATGTTTCGGTTGATGGCTTGCTTGGGGTTCGGCATCAGCCTTCTGGGCGGGAGCGGCTGGCTTGATGGTTTGAGGAGAACGCCCTACCCCAAACTGAGAATCAACACCCAGACAAGGACAAACAATGCATCAAGCCCTAAACATCGCACCAAAGGATCTGGAAGCCTTCTGCCGCCGTCACCACATGATCCGGCTGTCTTTGTTTGGCTCTCAGCTCAAAGGCTCTGCCAGCGATGACAGTGACGTGGATTTGCTCGTTGAGTTTGATCCTGAGCATATTCCGAGTCTGTTGGACATTGCTGTGATGGA